>JBFMHL010000175.1:9039-12244 GCA_040753055.1 Thermodesulfobacteriota bacterium
TGGCGCTGGCCGCCGGAAAGGGTGCCCACCTTGGCGCTCTGTTTCCGGGTGAGATCCAACAGCTCCAAGAGATCGCCCACTCTTCTCCCTTCCGGGTAGAAGCTGCGGAAGAGCTCCAGCGTCTCCTTCACGGTGAGCTTTTCCGGAAAGAAGGTTTCCTGGAGCGTCACCCCGATCCTGCGCCGCAGGTCCCGGTCGCTCGCCTCCCCTTTTCCCCAGGATCTGCCCAGGATTTCCACCATCCCGTCGGCGGGCTTTTGCAGGCCTTCGAAGATCTCCATGGCCGTGGTCTTGCCCGCGCCGTTGGGGCCCAGCAGCCCGAAGCACTCGCCCCGACACACCGACAAAAACAGGCCCGACAGCGCGGTCAGGCTGCCGTATCGCGCGGTCAGGTTCCGGCACTCGATGGCGAATCCGTTTCGGCATTCCATGGCGCAGTTCCCGGTGAAGAAAGCTCGGATGCTACGCGCTTGCTGCCTGCGCGTCAAGCGCGCCTGCCTTTTCGAGCCCTGCCGGTAGAGCGCTCCTTGAAATTTTCCTTTTTGGATTGCCTTCCCTTTTTAAGGATAAGCCACTTTTTCAAAAGGGATTTTCAGCCCTCCATCGCGAAATTCTGTATTGTAGATGGCTTTAAGACTTTCGCCCCGCCCTTCATTGGGATAAAACAAGGCCCTGTGACGCAAGAAGTTGTGCTTCCATCCATTCCGGCAAGGAGGAACCTCATGCAGAGCACGGCGATTCTCTGGTACAGCCAGACGGGCCACTCCTTCCGCCTGGCGCAGACGGCGGAAAAGGCGCTTCGCGAAAAAGGAACATCCGCGCGCGTGGAGAACATGCGCCGGGAAACGGGAAAGCTCCCGTCCGAAGACCTACTCATCTTCTCCTTTCCCGTGTTCAACTGGAACCTGCCCTGGCCCGTGCGCGACTTCCTTTCCGCCATGCCCGAACCCCGCGAGAAAAAGCAGGCGCTCCTCATCCTCACCATGGGGGGCTGGGCCGCCAACACGCCCTATATCTTCCAGCGCGCTCTCGCGGAAAAGAACATCGAGCTGAGAAACTTCGTCTGCGTCCGCTGCCGCGACTCCTACATCCCCTTTGCCAAGTGGCTTCCCTTCATGGATAAAAAGGAGCTTCCCGACGAAGGCTCCTTCGCCCGCGTGCGCGCCTTTGTCGAGTCTGCCGCCGGCCCCGGCTCCAAACGCAGAAAGGCTGTGTTCAACCCCTTCGATCCCATGCACTGGATCGGCGCCGCCACCCCCAAGGACGGCTCCCTCATGTTCATGGGCCCGCGCCAGTTCGTGAAGGAACGCTGCACCGGCTGCGGGTTCTGCCTGACCCTCTGTCCCGGACAGGCCATCGAAGGAAGCGGCCGCGACCTTTCCTGGGACCGCGAAAAATGCATCGGCTGCTGCGGGTGCATCAACATCTGCCCGGAAAACGCCTGGCGGCTCACCCGCTTTCCCGAAGACTCCTACAACAAGGGCCTGGACGTCGCCCGCATGGTGGCGGACATGAAACGGAAGTAAGAGATATGGATTTTGCGGGGGAGGGGATATCAGGCTGCATTCGGGCGAGGTGCAAGGCGGCAAGGCACAGGCGCATGCGGCCATGCCCCGACAAGCCCATGTCGAAGCCAGCGCAGAAAGTCGCCCGGATGCGCTTGGCAGAAGACACCTTTCCGTAAAAATTTTTTATGTATATCCGAGGACGGCTTCTTTGTGGATGATGCATATTAACGGAAGCAGAAAATTTTTCTATAGACTTTCCTGGCTGCCGAAGGCTTGTAAAGTTTGGAGCCCCCCTGCAGGATGGCATGCATAAAGCTCATCTCAAAATAGTTTCTCTATGAGGCCTAAACCATATAGGTAGTAAGCCTCGAATGCTATCCGTTGTACCTGGTGCAGAAAGTTTTGCGGAAAAGGGGGAGGGGGTGCGGGGGAGGGGGGGAAATCCAGCTTTTTCAAAAGGGGTTTTCCCTCCTCCCCCGCAAAATGCTTTTCTTTCCAATTTTTAAATGGCTTCAAAGGAAGGATCTCCCGTGCGAAAAGGCCTGCTGAACAAGCTCTTATTCAACAGCCGCGGCTACCGGCGGCTTTCTCTTCTCACCGACATCCGCGGAATGAAAAGCTCCATCGGCGAGATGCGCGGCCTTTTCTTCCCGCCCCAACCCAAGCTCAACAAAGGCGCAGCCATGGACACCTCCCGCCTGAACGAAGACTTCTTCGTGAACATCCTCACGGAAAAAGTCCGCACCCATCCCCAAAACGCCATGGAAGGCCCTCTTGCAGGAGAGCGCATCTTCGAAGACCCCCTGGTGGGCTTTGTCCGTGGAGACGACCCCATCTTCGACCGCTTCAAGGAGATCATCGGCCCCCACCACTTCACCCCCGCCGAGATCATGGCCTGGCAAGCCGCCCGGAACAATGTCCCGGCTCCTCCCGCCTCCGCCGTCAGCGTCGTCTCCTTCATTTTGCCGCTCAACGCCAAAACCCGCGCCGACAACGCCGGCGCCTCCGAATGGCTCTGCGAGCGCTGGGCCCAGACCCGGCTTTTGGGCGAAATATTCTCCCAGACCATGGTCCGCGAGGTCGTGACCTTCCTCATGGAAAACGGCGTCCTGGCCATTGCCCCGGACGTGACCCCGCTTTTCAACAAGAAACGCTACCCAAAGGTGGGCTGGGCCTCGCCCTGGTCCCACCGCCACATCGCCTATGCCGCCGGCCTGGGCACCTTCGGAATGCAGGACTTCTTGATCACCGAAAAAGGCGTGGCCATGCGCTGCGGCTCCTTCGTCGTCGCCCTCCCGCTTTCTCCCAACCGCACCCGCCCCAACGACATCCACGCCCACTGCCTCCACCGCCAGGGCGTCAAATGCCTCAAATGCGCCGCCCGCTGTCCGGTCAACGCCATCAACGAGTCCGGACACGACAAGGAAACCTGCTACGAACGCGTGAAAGCCTCCACCACCTATGTAAACCGCAACTACCACATCTTCATCTACGGCTGCGGCCTCTGCGCCACCAACGTCCCCTGCGAATGCAAACAGCCGAAAATTGCAAAGGCAAAGGCAAAGGCGAAAGACGAAAAGAAAAAGGAAGAAGAAAAAGAGTAAAAGAGTAAAAGAGTAAAAGAGAAAGACATAAAGATTCTTGGGGGGGGGGGGGGGGGGGGGGGGGGGGGGGGGGGGGGGGGGGGGGGGGGGGGG
>JBFMHL010000176.1:0-8433 GCA_040753055.1 Thermodesulfobacteriota bacterium
GGGTGGGGGAGAGCCGCTGGTTGAGCAGGAAGGCCCGGCCGTCGCCCACGTGGTCAATCTTCCCGCAGCTCTTGAGCACCGCCGTGGGGCCTTTCTTGTCCAGGCCCGGCCCCGGCGAGATGCCGCCATCGTAAAGGGCGTCGCCCAGGCGCCTCCCGTTGGGCAGCGCCCCCACGATGTTGGCGTAGTGGATGTTGCCCGAGACGTTCTCCGGCAAAAGCGGCCAGTTGTTGCCGGAGGGGCACTTGAGCTCGTGACCGAACTTGGCCGCTTCCTGCAGGCAGCGGACCATGATGTCGTCCACGTAGTCGTCGTCGTTGCCCCACTTGGGAGCGTCGCGGACGAAGGCCAGCCGCATCTCTTCGAAGCCCTCCCAGTTGGCTTCCAGGGCGTCGCAGAGCTCGCCCATGGTGTACTTCTTGTCATCGAACACCAGCTTCTTCACGGCCGCCAGGCTGTCGGCGTTCTCCACCCAGGTGAAACCCGTGATCCAGGCATTGCCGCGCTCGATGGCGGGGTTGTTCACGTCCCAGCCGCTCTCGATGGAGCGCGGGGAGATGGAGGAAAGGTACGGCCGCGGCGTGAGCCGGTGCCCGATGCTCCGTCCGTGGTTCACGCCCCTGACCAGGATGGAGAAGATGGTCTTCATCTGGAGCACCCAGACCTCCATGACCTGCTCGAAGTCGGTGAAGGCCCGCGGATCGGGCGTGACGGCCCCGATCTGGGAGTTCACCGCCTTGTCGTAGCCCCGGGTGAACACGTACTCCACGATCTTCGCGCAGTTGGCCGTGGCCGACGCCATGCGCATGGGCTGGAACCCGTGCTTGGTGGTGGGGGCCGGGCTCATGCAGGCCTGGTGCACCCAGGTGCGGGCTTCCTCCAGGGGATGTCCGTGCCAGTGCATGGCGTTGTGCACGAGAACAGGATCGTTCCGGATGGAGGGGTACCCCAGTCCGTGGCGGATGCACTCGAAGACTTCGCGCATGACCGCGTCGCTCACCTTGGGGTGCCAGCGGAAGGCGAAGGTGGGGTTGGCCACGCGTACCTGCCGGGCGGCCTGCAGAAGGGCGATGGTCATGCCGTTGCAGGCATCCGAGCCATCCTGGTGGACGCCGCCCAGGGTCCAGACCCAGGTGCCGTCAATGCCCTGGAGGCCTTCCTTGGTCCAGCGGGGTTTGTACTGGCCCACCTCGGCGGCGCGGATGAGGAATTCGCCCACCAGGTCCATGGCCTCGTCCGGGGAAAGCGTCTTGTCCCGGGTCACTTCTTTCTCGTAGTACTGGCCGTGGTAGTAGTCGGGCCGGGCGGGCCAGGCTCCCTCCACCGCCTCGGTTCGGGAGAAGAGCTGGATGAAGAGGTCGTACTGGAGCGACTCCTGGAGCGTCCGGGGCGGCCGGGCCGGGACCTGTTTGCAGGACTCCGCGATCCTGATGAGCTCCTCCTTGCGGACGGGGTCGGACTCGTAGTTCTCCGCCAGGATGGTGGCTAGCCGGGCATAGCGCTGAGAATGCCGCATGCAGGCTTCCAGGATGATCTTCATGCCTTCCCAGTTGGCCAGCTTTTCGTAAAGCGGCAGGAGGTCCGGGCTGGCGTGGGGCTGGTGCAGTACCGCGTAGGTCTCTTCGATGTTTTTCCGGACCTGGGCCAGGCAGTCGGTAAAGGCGGCCTTGCCCGTCATGAGGTACTCGTAGTCCTTGCCCGAGTAACCGCCCTTGGGCACGGCCACGCCCCAGCCGATGGCCCCGGACATGGCCTTCATCAGGTCTTCCAGGTCGTTGAAGGGGATGAGCCGGGATTGGTCCGTCTTTCCCGCGAAGTAGTTGCACAGCTCCGCCACGACGGGGAGGTTCTGTTCCACCGGGTCGGGAATGGCGGTGGGATCGTTGTAGATCTCCTCGTTCACCATCTCGCCCATGCAGGGGTTCCAGTAGATGGTGTGCGGCGTGGAGCCCACATAGCCCACCAGCTGGGCATGGTCCGTGATGAAGATGGTCTTGTTGTCCAGATAATGGGCGAGGATCTTGGCCTGGCGGATGGGCTCGGGCTCGGGGAAGTCTCCCAGGGCCTCCAGGTGCTGCTTGAACAGAAGCCCCATTTCCAGGTCCACCTTGACGCCGGGGTTGTAAAGCCCGCCCACGGCGCCCTTTTTCCAGATGGCCTTGCGCAGGTAATCCAGGCGTTTGCTTCGCTTCTTCTCCGCTACCCACCACCACTGCTGGTTTTTTTCGAGATCGTCTAAGTTGGTTTCCTTGTTGAAAGCCGGTTCGGCGGTCATGGCCCACCTCCTATGAGTGCTTCCAGGCGAGAAAAACGTTTTTGGAAGACGGGTGAGGCGTATAGGGAAAAACAACGGCGAAACCGAAGGAGGGGGCTTGGCCGGCGGGAGAGCGAAAATTCCGGGCCGCCGGATCCCGGTACTTTTTACAATACCACGGCGGCCCGCCCGGGAAAAGCCCCTTTCCCCTCGTATGCGTCCGGCGGCCCGGAAGAAATCCCCCGGGCCGCCGGGCTATTGTCAGGACGCAGCATCCTTTGCCAGACCTTCGATGCCCGCGGATTTACCCCACGGGGCTTCCCCCGGCCCCACCTTTTGCTGGGCCGATCCCGCCAGTTCGTCCACCGCGAGCCATGCCTGGCACTGGGGGCACTGGCGAAGGGTGATGGAGGCGTCAATGCGGGCGTTGTAAAGGTAGCGGAACTTCGCCACCGGCGCTTCGAATCCGCATTCCGTGCATTTCATGGCCATTCTCCTTGTCGCGTAGTATTGAAATTAAATCCCTTGGATGGTCCGTTGGATGATGTTGTCCTGGGTCTTGCGGGAGATGTCCACGAAGTGGGCCGAGTAGCCCGCCACGCGGACGATGACCTCCTGGTACTTCTCCGGGTCCTTCTGGGCGGCGCGCAGGGTCTCGTCGCTGACCATGTTGAACTGCACGTGGTCGAGCCCCAGGTCGGCCCAGGTGCGGATGTAGGCCTTCCAGAGCTGGTAGCCCTTCTCTCCGGCCAGCTGGGTGGGGGAGAGCCGCTGGTTGAGCAGGAAGGCCCGGCCGTCGCCCACGTGGTCAATCTTCCCGCAGCTCTTGAGCACCGCCGTGGGGCCTTTCTTGTCCAGGCCCGGACCCGGCGAGATGCCGCCGTCATAGAGGGCGTCGCCCAGGCGCCTCCCGTTGGGCAGCGAGCCCACGATGGAGCTGTAATGGATGTTGCCCGAGACGTTCTCCGGCAGAGCGGGCCAGTTGTTGCCGCAAGGGCACTTGATCTCCTTGCTGTGGCGGGCCACTTCCCGGAGGCAGCGGATCATGATGTCGTCCACGTAGTCGTCGTCGTTGCCCCACTTGGGGGCATTGACGAAGTCGAGCCGCATCTGCTCGTTGCCGTCCCAGTTCTTCCGCATGGCGGAAACCAGCTCGGCCATGGTGTATTTCTTGTCGTCGAACACCAGCTTCTTGACGGCCGCCAGGCTGTCGGCGTTCTCCACCCAGGTGAAGAAGGTGACCCAGCAGTTGCCACGCTCGCCCACGGGGGAGACAGCGTCCAGGCCCGACTCCACGGAGCGCTCGTAGGTGGCGGAGAGGAAGGGCCTGCCGTAGAACTCGGGGTCCTTGTAGCGGCCCAGGTTCACGGTCCGGACCAAGGTGTTCATGATCCATTCCATCTGGGCCACCCAGGCGGTGAAGAGCTCCTCGAAGGTCGCGAACTTGGCCGGGTCCCCGGTCTTGGGTCCCATCTGCATCTGGACCACGTGGTCATAGCCGTTGGAAAGCGCGTACTCGATCATCTTGGCGCAGTTGGCCGTGGCCGACGCCATGCGCATGGGCTGCACCCCGCTCTTGGTGGTGGGGCAGGGGCTCATGCAGGCCTGGTGCACCCAGGTGCGGGCCTCCTCCAGGGGATGTCCGTGCCAGTGCATGGCGTTCTTCACGAGAACAGGATCGTTCCGGATGGAGGGGTATCCCAGGCCGTGGCGGATGCACTCGAAGACCTCGCGCATGACCGCGTCGCTCACCTTGGGGTGCCAGCGGAACCCGAAGGTGGGGTTGGACACGCGCACCAGGCGCGCGGCCTGGAGAAGGGCCACGGTGAGGTCGTTGCAGGCGTCGGAGCCGTCTTTTTTCACGCCGCCCAGGGTCCAGACCCAGGTGCCGGTGATGCCCTGCAGGCCCTCCCGGGCCCAGCGGGGGCCGAAGCCGCCCACCTCGTAGGCCCGGATGAGGAACTCGCCCACCAGATCCAGGGCTTCTCCCCGGGTGAGGCGTTTGTCTATGTTCACGTCCTTGTTGTAGTAAGGCCAGTGGTAGTAGTCGGGACGCGCCGGCCATGCGCCTTCGTGGGCCTCAAGGCGGGCCAGCATCTGCACGAAGTGGTCGTACTGGAAGGACTCCTGCAGGTTCCGCGGGGCGTGGGCCGGAACATGCTCGCAGGTTTCCGCGAGACGGATGAGCTCCTCCTTGCGGACGGGGTCCGTCTCGTAGTTCTCGGCGATGGTCCGGGCCAGCCGGGCATACCGGTTGGCGTAACGGATGGCCGCCTCCAGGATGACCTTCATGGCCTCCCAGTTCTGGATGCGCTCGTAGAGCGGCAGGATGTCGGGGCCCGGCGTCCCGATGGTCCTGTCTTCGGCGTTCTCGAGCCTTTCCTCGATCATGGCGAGGATGTCGGAAAAACCGTTCCGTTTGGCGAACAGGAACTCGTAATCCTTGCCGGAATATCCGTAGGCCGAGGTGGGCGCGCCCCATCCGATGGCGCCGGAGAGGAACTTCACCGCGTCCTCGGGATCCAGGAGGCGGGCCACCTTGTCCACGGCGGTCTGCCCTGCCCAGAAGGAGTTAAGATCGGCGATCTTTTTTAAATTTTCTTCAACGGGCTCGGGGATGATGCCCGGCTCGTTGTAGAGCTCCTCGTTCACGATGGATGCGCCGTCCACGCGCCACAGGATGGTGTGGGGAAGGCTTCCCATGTATCCCACCAGCTGGGCGTGGTCCGTGATGAAGATGGTGATGTTGTCCAGAACGTGGGCGTTGGCCTTGGCGCGCCGGAGCATGGGCGGATCGAACTTCCACCAGTTGTACATCTGGGTGAACAGGGTGGGGAGCTCGAGATCCACCTTGATGCCCGGGGCGTAGTTGCCGCCCACCGCCCCTTTTTTCCAGACCGCCTTGCGCAGGTAGTCCAGTCGCTTGCTGCGCTTCTTCTCGGCGATCCACCACCACTCCTGCTTTTTTTCCAGATCGTCCACATTCAGGTCTTTTACGGGCTCTGCCATTATTTTCTTTCTCCTATGGGCGCAAACGGCATCGGGTCCCCCCCCTTCCAGGTCCCTCTCCCACGGGCGCCATGAAGTTTCTGCGGCGATGGCTACTTCTGGGGCTTGACGAACTCCGCCGCGGTTTCGGGAATCTCGTCGTCCGCGTTCACGGGACGGGACTTGTAATAGGCCTGGCGGGGGTCAACCACGCGCTCCACGTAATCGCCGCGCTGGGGGTTGTCCGGATTGGGGAAGAAGTTCTTGGACTCTTTGTACTTCATGGGGTTCCTCCTTGCGGTGCGGGCCCATAGGCCCAGGGTTTGGTTCCGTCGGTTTTTACTTGGCCTTTTTTTCCATCTGGCGCTGAACCCTTCGGTAGCTGGGGTCCGCCACTTCCGTTCCGTCGGTGTCAACGAAGTCCATGGGGCTCCAGTGGTTGCAGCGGGCGCCGTCGGTGTTGAACATGGTGGGGTAGCCCACCTCGCCGGCCACCACGAACACGGGCGTGGCGGCGGCAATGTCGGATCCCACCTTGAGCACCTTGCACAGTCCCCGGCCGTCCGAGGCGTAGGCGTTTTCGGCGAAGTTCCGGCACAGCCCGCAGGCGCGGTCCGGCACTTTTTCGCGTTCCTCCACGGTGCGGGGCTTGGTCACTTCGCCGAACATGGCGCCCTGCACCTCTCTCCATTGATCCCTCCGTCCCATAGAATGCCTCCGTTTCTTGCTATTATTTAAATGGTTTAAATCCTTTATCCACCTATCGTGACCTCGGCCACCTTTTCCACGAATATCTCCACCACGGGCAGGAGCGTCGCGTCGTCGTAGCCCTCACCCGCGGGAAAGTCGTAGGCCATGCCAAAGGCGCGGTATTTGTGCCCCGCGTAAGGATGATAGGGCAGCAAGTCCACGCCGGTGACGGCCGGGCCCAAGCTTTCCGCGAAGCGCGCGGTGGCCAGGAAGTTCTCCTCGGTGTCGTTCACGCCGGGGATCACGGGGACCCGCAACCGAAGGGGAACGCCTGCGGCGGCTATCCTGCGGGCGTTCTCCAGGATGATCTCGTTGCCAGCGCCCGTGTAGGCACGGTGGGCGTCGGAGTCCATGTGCTTGAGATCGAGGAGTACCAGGTCGGTGAGCGGAACGATCTTTTCAAAGGAGGCCCAGGGTGCGTGGCCGCAGGTGTCCAGAGCGGTTCGGATGCGCTCTTCGGGGTCGGGGCTCTCCTTGCACAGGGAAAAGAGAGCATGAACAAAGTCGGGTTGGGCCATGGGCTCGCCGCCGGAAACGGTGAGGCCTCCGCCGGAGTTTTTGTAGAAGGGTTTGTCGGCGGAAACCTCGGCCATGACGCTTTCGGCGGTGACGATGCGGCCCCAGACCACCAGGCCGTCGTCCTTGCAGGAGGAGACGCACTGGAAGCAGTCGGTGCAGAGGGAGCGATCAATCACCGGAAAGCCGTCGGCGGTGATCCCCATGGCCCCGGTGGGGCAGGCGGCCGCGCAGAGGCCGCATTTGTTGCAGTTGCTGGTGAACGGGATGGCTTCGGGGTAACGGCGCTTGCCCTCGGGGTTGTGGCACCACTTGCAGTTCAGCAGGCAACCCTTGCAGAACACGGTGGTGCGGAAGCCGGGGCCGTCGTTCACACACATGCGCTGCAGGTCGTAGATGACGCCGAAGGTTTTCAAAAGCTTTTCTGTTTCCATGATGATCCGTGTCTGATGAGTCTTGTTTGGGCCTGGAAAATCCCCCTGCCGAAAGGGATAGGCCCTGCGCCGTTTGCATGTTGTTGGGCCGCGAGGCCCGGAACGGGATTTTTATCTTGGGTCCTTCGCGGCCGGGCTTCTTGGCTCAACCTGCGGCAGGTTTCGATATCCCGCCCGGCTCCCCGGGGCTGTTCTCCTTGTCTTTTTTCTTTTCTTTTCCTTTACATTCCCGCAGCTTGTTCCGTTTCGAAGCCGGAGCCGCCCACGGTGCAGAAGAGGCCTTTTTCCTTGTAGAAGTCCATGGGGATCTCCAGCATGCCGGGGTCCATGGCCTCGGTTTCGCGGAGGTTCCAGTCCATGCCCAGCCAGTCGTACTTGTCCTGGCACCAGTTGTGGAAGGCCAAGAGATCCACGCGGGCCACGGGGCCGGGAAGGTTCGCGATGAAGTCGGCGGCCTGCAGGTGGAACTCCAGCGAGTCGTTGAAGCCCGGGATGACGGGGATGCGGATCCAGAGTTCGGCCCGGCGCTCCTTGGCGAGGCGGGCGAGGTTTTCCAGAATGAGGCGGTTGTCCACGCCGGTCATCCGCTTGTGGAGGTCCGGGTCCAGGTGCTTGAGGTCGAAGAGCACGATGTCGCTGTTTTGCAAAAGCTCTTCCAGGGCGGACCAGTGGCAGAATCCGTTGGTGTCCAGGCAGTTGTGGATGCCCCGGTCGCGGGAGCCGGCGAGGAGCTTCGAGGCGAAGGAGAGGTTCGCGGTGGGCTCGCCGCCGGAGAGCGTCATGCCTCCGCCGGAGTTGTCGTAGAAGGGCCGGTCCTGTTCGACAATGTCCAGGATCTCGGGGACGCTCATGGGGGTGCCGGAAACCAGGAGGGCGCCGTAGTTGCAGGCCGCGACGCAGGCCAGGCAATTGTCGCAGCGGTCGCGGATGATCTTCTGGTAGCCGGAGTCCGGGGGCTGGGAGAAGGCCGGGTCCACGGGCGGATTCACGGCGTCGCGGGGGCAGGCGGTGAGGCAGGCCCCGCACTGGACGCAGAGGCGGCGCTTCCAGAAGAGGTCGGGCTTGGCGCTGATGGTTTCGGGATTGTGGCACCAGGCGCAGGAAAGGGGGCAGCCTTTCAGGAACACGTTGGTGCGGAATCCCGGTCCGTCGTTGACCGCGAACTTCTGGATGTCGGTGACGAGGCAGATCTCAGCCATGGGAATGCCTTTGCCTCACTGCTCGTTGCTCCCGCCCTTGGGCGGGAGGTTCTTTTTGGTGAACGCGGTGCCCCGGAGGCTGCTGGTGCCCCAGACTTTGCCTTCCGCGTAGGAGTCGTCCACTTCGTTGCAGAAGACCGGGGTGTTGCAGGCCGGGCACTTCCGGTAGCATGCCGCGCCCGCGCTCTCGGCGCGCGAGAGGTAGGCAAACTCGTGCTTGGGGGCGCATTTCCCGCATTTGGGGCAGGTCAGGGTGAGCATGCAATGCCTCTACAGCGAAGCGCAGAGCGCT
>JBFMHL010000177.1:0-32576 GCA_040753055.1 Thermodesulfobacteriota bacterium
TGGTTTAAAAGTTTCGCGGAAAAGGGGGGCGGGGGTGCGGGGGAGGGGTAAAAGCCGCGTTTTCAAAAGGGGTTTGTCCCCCTTTCCCCCGCAAAAAGCCTTTTGTAACCATTTCACGATAGCGTTTAGATAGCTTCGCCTTGCTTTCTTTTTCCCACCGGAAGGAAGATGTCGAAGGTGGTGCCGCCGCCTTTTTGGGAAGCCACCTGGATGTGGCCGCCGTGGCCGCGCACGATGCCGTAGGCGGAGGAAAGCCCCAGGCCCGAGCCCCGGGAAAGGCCCTTGGTGGTGTAGAAGGGCTCGAAGATATGCTGCAAAACGGGTTCGTCCATGCCCGCGCCCGTGTCGCGTACGCTGATGCGCACGTACTTGCCGGGAATGACCAGCTCGTCGGCATGCTTGATGGCGGATGCGTCGGTCAGGGATGTGGTGAGGAAGAGTTCTCCCTCCTCGGGCATGGCGTCGTTGGCGTTTACGTAGAGGTTGAACAGGACCTGCTCCATCTGTGCCTGGTCCGCTACCACGGGAGGCAGGTTCGGCGTCAGCTCGCGCACCACCAGAATGTTCCGGGCGGTGGCTTCGAAGGCCGACGAGGTTTCCGTCACCAACCGGTTCACGTCCAGGGAACGGGACTCGTAGCGGCCTTTGCGGGCGTAGCCCAGCAGGTTGGCGGTGAGGGTCGCGCCTTCCTTTACCAGGTCCTGGATCTTGGAAAGCCTTGCTCTCAGCTCTTCTTCTTTTCCGGGCCGCAAGAGGGCCAGGGATGCGTTTCCCTGGATTCCCATGAGCAGGTTGTTGAAGTTATGGGCGATGCCTCCGGCCAGGGTGCCCAGGGACTCCAACCGCTGGATCTGGATCAGGCGCGCTTCCATCTGGTCCTGCACCTGCTCCATCCGTTTTTGATCCGTAATGTCCTTGGCCATGCAGACCACGCCCGCAATCTGTCCGTCCTCGTTTCGGAGTTGGGCCGTGGACAGGAGCAGGAAGGTTTCCTCCCCTTCCTTTTCCCCCACGCGCACTCCGAGGTTTTTCATGTCGTGCCCGGAAAGGATCTCCGAGCAAAGCTTCTCCGGAAAAGCTTCGCATGCGGGGATCCCTGCAAGCTCCCGCCCTCGGCCTAGAAGACGTTGGGCGGCCGGGTTGGCGTTGGCAACGAAACCGTCCGGGGTGAGCAGTATCAGGCAGTCGCTCATGGAGGCCAGGATGTTGTCCGCGGCCATGGCCGGGCTGATGATCAGAGCGCGATTGCGCTCCATGAGATGGGCCAGGAAAAAGACCCAGAAAAGGGCCATGACGTCGGCCACCGCGGGAACGGAGAGCACGCCGGCCATGGGCAGGATCATGTTGGAGATGGATGCGAACACGACGACGAAGACGGCGTTCCCCAAAGTGACGCGTGCCAGTTTCTTTTTGGCGATGTTGGTGGTTTTCCGGGAGTAGTCGTACAAAAGAATGGTCCCGGTCCAGAAGGTGATGGTGTAGTAGGCGATGAGGAGCCAGGTCCAGATGCCGGGATGCCAGAGGAAGCCATAGCCGTAGTACTGCGGGACGTACTGATAGACCAGGAGCCCGCGGCTCTGGAGGAAGTACAGGAACAGGGGAGGCAAGATCAGAGCTGCTTTGGTTGCCGGCCGGGACAGGGTGGCGGCCCTGTCCGTCAGGAGAAGGCTGAAAACCACGAAGGCGGGCACGAAACCGATCCAGCCGACGGCTCCCACCATTTGGACCGCCCGCACCGTGGAAAGGCTCACGGCCGGGTTTTGCAGCACGGCCATGAGCATGCTCCACAGGGCGAAGCACATGGTCATGAGAAAACAGGCCCGGTTGATGGGGGTCCGGGGGCTTTTTCCAAGGACGTAAGCCGCCAGGTATACGTAGGTGAGCATCACCCCGAAATGCAGGTAGGAAAACAGAAAGGTCTGTTGTTCCATGAACGGCTGTCCTTGAAAAACGAGGAGGCGTGCGCACCCTCCGGGCCGGAGTTTCAGGCCTGCCGGTAATCAAATGGTTGGCTGCGCCGGATTCGTGATCGGCCCGCGGGCGTAAGCTTGCATTCGCTGCGGGGCCTTTTCTATCCGTCCGATAGCTCGTCCGGACGCGGCTTGGGTTCAGGGCCTTTTGCCGGTGGGTCGGAATGGCGCGTCGCAGCCGGGATCCTTGTGGATCTTCAAAGGTTTGGCGCGCCATATCTTTTTATTATACTCCAGAATGGTCCGGTCCGACGAGAACTTTCCCATGCGGGAGACGTTGAGGATGGCCATCTTCGTCCAGGCTTCCTGATCGCGGTAGAGCTCATCCACCTTGGCCTGGACATCACGGTAGCTGTTGAAGTCCGCCAGCGTGAGATAGGGGTCCCGATAGAGGAGCTCATCCACCAAGCTGCAGAATAAGCCGGGCTGCTCCGGGCTGAAAAAGCCCCGGCCGATAAGCTCCAGGCTCTTGGCCAGATGGGGGTCGGTGATGAAATCCTGGGGGCGGTAACGGGGGCGCAGCTCCTTCACCTGGTCTGCTGTCAGGCCGAAGATGAAGATGTTCTCCTTTCCCACCTCCTCCAGGATCTCGATGTTGGCGCCGTCCAGGGTTCCCACCGTAAGTGCGCCGTTTAAGCCGAACTTCATGTTGGAGGTCCCTGAAGCTTCATAGCCCGCCGTGGAGATCTGCTCGGAGACGTCCGCGGCCGGAAAGATCTTTTCCGCCAGGCTCACCCGGTAGTTGGGGAGGAAGGCGATGCGCAGCATGGAGCGCGTCTCTTCGTCTCGGTTGAGCATCTCCGCCACGTGGCAGATGAGGCGGATGATGGTTTTGGCGGTGTGATAGCTGGGCGCGGCCTTGCCGCCGAACAGGAAGCTCCGGGGGTGGATGGTAAAGCCCGGCTCGGTCCGGAGCCTGTGCCAGAGGCTGACCACGTGCAGGATGTTCAGGAGCTGGCGCTTGTACTCGTGGATGCGCTTGACCTGGACATCGTAGATGGAGGCCGGGTCCAACTCCACGAAGGCGATTTCCCGTGCCGTCCGAGCAAGGCGAACCTTGTTTGCGTGCTTCATGTGCCGCCATTGCTTCCTGAACTCCGCGTCTTCGGCAAGGGGGGCGATCTTGGTGAGCTCGCTCAGGTCCTTGAGCCAGCCATCGCCGATGTGCCCCGTGATGAGCCGGGCCAGCTCCGGGTTGGCGGCCAGCAGCCACCGGCGGGGAGTCACACCGTTGGTCTTGTTGTTGAAGCGTCCGGGATACATCTGGGCGAATTCCACCAGCTCGCATTCCGTCAGGAGCTTGGTGTGAAGCTTGGCCACTCCATTCACGGAATGGGAGCCCACGATGGCCAGATGGGCCATGCGCACATGCTTTTCTCCTCCTTCCTCGATGAGGGACATGCGGCTTGCGCGGCCGTGGTCTTCGGGGTAGCGAAGAGACACCTCCCGCAGAAACCTCCGGTTGATTTCGTAGATGATGTCCAAGGGTCTAGGCAGGAGTTTTCCCAGCATGGAAACGGGCCATTTTTCCAGGGCCTCGGACAGCAGCGTATGGTTGGTATAGGCCATGGATCGCGTGGTGATATCCCAGGCCTGTTCCCACCCCATGCCGTGCACATCCAAAAGAAGGCGCATGAGCTCCGCCACGGCCAGGGAGGGATGCGTGTCGTTCATGTGGATGGCCACTTTTTCCGGAAACTGGTCGAAGGTGCGGTGTTTGACCAGGTAGCGCCGGATGATGTCCTGGATGGAACAGGAGACGAAGAAGTACTGTTGCTTGAGCCGGAGCTCACGGCCCGCGTAACCCTCGTCCGAAGGATAGAGAACTTTGGAGATGTTCTCCGATAGGTTTTTTTCCTCCACGGCCTTCAGGTAGTCGCCTCCCTGGAAGTACCCGAGGTCGAAGTCCTTGGATGCCCGCGCGGACCACAGCCGAAGGGTGTTCACCGTGTTGTTGGCAAATCCGCAGATGGGCGTGTCGTAGGCCATGCCCAGAACGTCTGAGGTGTCCACCCACTTGGCCACCAGCCTTCCCGTGGGCGTGGACACATAGTCCACCCGGCCGTAGAAATGGACCGGCACCAGGTACTCGGGCCGGGCGATCTCCCATGGGTTGTGGAACTTCAACCAGTTCTCGGGGCGCTCCACCTGGGCCATGTTCCGGATCTCCTGATCGAAGATTCCGAACTCATAGCGGATTCCGTATCCGTGGGCCGGGATCTCCAGGGTGGCCAGGGAGTCCAGGAAACAGGCGGCGAGTCTTCCCAGCCCCCCGTTTCCCAGGCCCATGTCCGGCTCCTCCTCGAAGAGCCGGGCGAGCCCGATGGAGAGGTCGCTCATGGCCTCCTCGGTCTCGGGGTACATGCCGAGGTTGTAGAGATTGGTGGCCAGGACCCGGCCCATGAGGTACTCGGCGCTCAGGTAGTAAACCCTCTTCACGTTCTCGAGGTAGTACACCTGCTGGGTCCGTATCCAACGCTCGATGAGGCGGTCCCTGGCGGTGAGCGCCAGGGCCGCATAGAGGTCGCGCTCCGTGGCCGTATACTGATCTTTGGAAAGGCTGTATTGGAGGTGGGAGGCAAAGGAAACCTGGATGCTTTCCGGGTCCATTCCCTTGCAGAAGGTACCCCAGTTTTTAAAAAGGCGGCTGTTTTTCATATGCCCTCCGGGAAAGGCGGGACGGCGTTCCGCCGGGACGGGTGCATTGCAGGGCGGGTCAGAGATTGGCGGCGAAGGCGGCCAGGAGGAACTGCCCCGAGTAGTATAGGGGGAGCCCGACGAGCCGGTTTAGGAAGCTTTTCTTCACGAAGCGGTGCCTGGCCACGAATAGATCGGAGAAGTAAAAGGCCAGAGCTCCGCCGAAAGCCATGGCCCTTGCTTGTGTGGAAAGGCTTTGCAGGACAAGGAGCGAGCAGGCCGCCGCCATCATGAGCGAGATCACGGTCACGTAAAAAACCACCGGGCCCTTCATGGAGCCGAGAAAGGGTCTCAGTTGACGGAGAACGAGCGTCCCCAGGACCGCGCAGACGGCCAAGCCTAAGAGAAAGGCCGGGTTACCCCCGGAAAGGATCAGGAAGCAAGCGGCGTAGAAAAGATGGCCGAAAGCGAAGCACACGAGTCCGGCCAGAAAGGCCTTCTTGGAAGGCACTGCCAGAAGAACGTCACCGGCAAAGCAGAAGCAAAGCCCTATGAAAAGGAGTGTGAACGGCAACGAGAAGCCGCGGGTAGCAAGCAGGGCGGCTACTAAGAACAGGGCGGAGAGAACGGATTTCACCAAAAGGCGCAGAAGTGGTGCATCGGTCTTTTCACAGGCGATGAGAGCCGCCAACAAAATGAGGCTGGAAAAAAGGATGGCGATCGGCATGTCCGTGCCTTTAGCGGAGGCGTCCGGGCAGATACCCAGGGACCGCCAAGCCAGGAAGGGTATGGCCCCTTCTGCAACACCCGCAGGTTGCGATGATCCCTCAAAGGGGAGCTGCTGGAGATGATGCCTTGAAAAAGGCTTTTTCGGTGTGTAGGATAGCAGGAATTAAAACCCTCGTAAATCCTTACGAAGGTATAGTGGCTGACCGTGCGGGCGGCCCGGTCCGGTGTTGTCCCGGACGGCGGGCTTTCCGCAGGCGCGCCGGACATGCTTCTCCACCTCGCTGCAGGGGTCTTGTGCGCCAAACCCGACCGCGGCTGAAGATACAGGATCGAGGGCAGCCCTCACTTGCATCAAAGGCCTTGCTTTCTGCCCAAACCGGGGGTGAATCATGAGAAAGAGGTATTTTTTTCTGGCAACAGTAGTTCTGGTCGCTCTTTTCCTGGGAACCGACGCCCTGGCCTTCCGGGATCCGTTCGCCTCGGTCTGGGACTTCGACCGACCCAGGTTGATGGGACATCCCAAGAATATCGTGACGAAAGCCCAAACTTACACCAAGCGGGAAACGTTCAACGAAAAGGGCCAGAAAGTGGAGGAGGTCCTTTTCACCCCCACCGGCTCGCTGGGCATGCGCTACCTTTTCGTTTACGACACCGACGGCAACCTGGTCGGGTTGGACATCTACCAGGAAGACAACAAGATCCCTGTTCATGAAAGGGCCCAGTACTCGGCCAAGGGAGTCATCCACGCGATCGAAGGCTTTTATGTACCGCAACGGGCCCTGGTTATCTACAACGATAAGGGTTTTATCAGCCAGATCGTGGGAGTAGATGAAAGAGGTGAGAGGAGCTACGTTTGGAAGTACACCTGGACGGAGGACGGCGACCTGGCGGAGCTCCAGCTGTTCGGGGCAAACGGCGAAGCCCTGGGAAAGAGGGAAATGACTTACAATGACCAGCATTTCCAGAAGACCCAGGTGAACTACGACGCGCGGGGGAATCTCCACTCCCGGATGTTCTCCGAATACAAGTATGACAAGCAGGGCAACTGGGTGGAGAAACAAGTGGACCGGGAGATGCCTGTCGGAAATCATGTCCAGAAGGACAAGGCAGAGCTCACCCGCAAGATCGAATACTGGCAGTAACTTTTTTGGCAAAGCATTGCCGTGAAAACCTTTTTTCTGTGTTTTGTGCCGCTTTTCGTCGCCGTGGACGCCATCGGCGTCCTGCCCTTGTTCCTCGGGTTTACCGAGGGCATGGACGCAAAAAGGGTGCGCTCGGTGGTGGCCCAGTCCGTGGTCACGGCCCTGGCCGTGGCGCTGGTTTTCCTGGCCGGCGGCTCCGCCCTGCTCACCCTTCTCGGCGTGACGGTGGCGGACTTCATGGTGGCCGGAGGCCTTCTTCTTTTCGCCATCAGCTTGACCGACCTCATCACCTCCGAAAAAGAGCGCCGGAAGGTGGACCCTGACAGCCTGGGAGCCGTTCCCCTGGGCGTCCCGCTCATCACCGGCCCGGCCGTGCTCACCACGAGCCTGCTCCTGCTGAACGCCCACGGCATCCTTCCCACGGCGCTCTCCCTGGTTTCCAACATCGCCATTGCCGGCTTGTTGTTCATGGCGGCGCCGGCCATCAACAAGGTGATGGGAAAGGCGGGAGCCAAGACCGTTTCCAAAATCGCGAGCCTGCTCCTGGCAGCCATCGGCGTGATGATCGTGCGCAAGGGCCTGGCCTTGATTCTGGCGGGCTGACGCGGCAATAGGAAAAGCCAAATGCAAAAACGCCTTGCGGCCCTTTCGGAAAAAAGACGCGGGGGCCAAAAGTCCATCGCCTGCTTTCCCCTCTATCCGCCGGTGGAGCTATTCCACAGCATGGGCCTTGTGCCCGCGGTTCTGTGGGGGCTCGATGCGAGAAACGACGAGGTCGCCGTCGCCGACCGACACGTACAGAACTACGTCTGCTCGGTGGGTCGCAAGCTCGCCGGCTTTCTGGTTTCCCGCGGGCCGGAGCTATTCGACGCTTTTTTTTTCTACAACGCCTGCGACACCCTTCGAAACCTGCCGGAGATCGTCACCGCGGGAGTAACAGGCCGGGGCAAATGCATGCCCGCTTTCAGGCTGCACATTCCCCAGGCCAGCCTTAGCCCGGAGAAGAGCGCAGCGTATCTGGCCCAGGCCATCGAAGATTTGGTGAATAAGCTTTCCCGAGAGCTTGCGGTTTCCTTTTCCCCGGATTCATTCGCCCGCAGTATAGGACTCTACGGCAAGGCCCGCGGCCTGTGCGGAATGCTGGAGGAGAAATGCCGGCAGGGACTCCTCCCTTTCTCTCGTTTTGCCGACGCGGTCATGGCGGGGTATGGGACGGACGTGGAGGCGCATCTGGTTCTGCTGGAGGATCTCCTGGCGGAAAAAAGCCTGCGGAGTGTGTCGGAAGGCGCCCCTGGCGTTTTCCTGACAGGAGTCCTTCCTCCCCCTGCGGCTGTTTCCGACGCCATGGAGGAGGCGGGGCTCAGGGTTGCGGGAAACGACCTGGCCGCCCTGTATCGCTCTTACGCCTACACGCCGGCCTTGGAAGCCCCGAATCCGGCCGCCTTTTACGGGGATCTTTACGAAAACCACTTCCCCTGCACCACGCTTTTGCAGACCGCGGACCGGCGCCTGGACGCGCTGGTCTCCCGCATCCGGGAAACCGGGTCGCGCGCCGTCGTCTTTGTGGGGGAGAAGTTTTGCGAGTACGAGTACTTCGAGCTGCCCTTGCTTTCCGAGAAGCTCAAAGGGCAGGGGATTCCTCTGCTTTTCCTGGAACTGGCCCTGGAGGACACGGTCAATTTCGCGGCCATCCGCAACCGGATCTTCGCCTTTGCGGAAATGATCGGCTCGGCCGGAGTGTAAATGTATAGGGAGGGGGAGGAGGCTTTTGCCGCTTTTGGGCAAAAGCTATTGACCCCACATCCAAGACCGCCGTTCAAGGCTTGCGGCCTTTGGTGAAAGCGGAATCGTATTGATGCGGAAAGAAAAAAATTTCCTAGAAAAGTGAATGGACCGGAAAAAGTATAAACCCCGCAACTACTTTGAGAGGATTTCAGCTTCCTAGTAGTGCTTCGCACGTTCCTTCACCACGTCGGTGAAGGTTCCGCTGCCGTCCATGAGCATCTCCACCAGCAGCCAGTCCCGGATGAGCTTGTCCACCAGCCTGGGCTCGTTGTTCAGCCTCTTCACCAGCTTGGGATCGTTCAGGTAGCGGCCGATGTCCGCGTTTTGCAAAACCAAGCGGATGATGTCGCCCACCTTGATGCGGATCACGTCCAGGTTTCCGTCTTCGCAGGTCACCTTGGTGCAGAACTCCTTGTCGCTCACAATGGCGTCCACCAGCTCCGGGTACTGGAAGTACTCCAAAAGCCTGCCCCGCATGCATTTTTCCACCACATCCTTGTTGGCCAGGAGGCTTTCCACCATCTTTTTTTCTTCCGAGTTCTTTGCAAGCTGGATGTATTTGGGCTTTTTCACCATTTCCTTGAGCCGGATGAGGGTCTCGGAAGGCAGCCTGCGAATGGCCAGGTTGGCCAGGCTGACGGGGATGTTGCCCGCCGGGTCAATCCGGTAGGAGAACATCACGCGGGTGGACTGTCGGCCCATATACTCGAAGAGGAACTCGCCGGAGAGGTCGTTGACGCGCACCATGTTGTCCCGGACCGGCGCGGCCGGGTCGCTGACGGCTTGGAGCCTGGCATGGGCCCTCCCGGTGGAGAGGTCAATGTCCACGTTGGAGTGGATCACCGCGTCGCGGTCCGAGAGCGGCCAGGGAAGGTCCGAAACCTGGTAGATGGTGAGGTCGAAGAGCCCCTCCTGATGCAGGAGCTTGGATTCCACACACTGGGGCAGCCACTCGGGGTAAGAGGGGACGTCCCGCAGCACCGCGGCGATGACCTCCAGGGGTGCGTCAATGATGGTGATGGACTTGAACTCCCGCACCGGAGTTCCGGGAAAGCGTTTTTCGTAGGTGCGCACGCCGTTGCGGTTGCGGATGAGGGTGAAGCCGGAGTCCGTGGCGGCCAGGCAGGGGGCCGCAGCAAGGCCGAGGACGAGGGCAAGGAGCGCAAAAAATGCGAAAATGCGCCTCCGCCGGGGGAAAAGCGAGAACAAACCGCTCATGGCGTACCTCTGGTGCTGTGTTTTTCGTTTGTTTTCGGGCCAGGAGAAAAGATGCGAGGGGAGCTGCCCTTTCTTCACTATGATGTAATGAAAAAAAGACTCGGTGTCAATTTCCGGAAAAAGCCCCCCTCGGACCAGGGGAATTCCTTTCATTGCGGGAGGTAGTTATCGGACGGGCTATTGAGAAACGCAGCGGCCCCTTGTCCGGCAAGGGTATTTGGGCCTCTTCCCGCCCGTGCGGCTTTACTTTTACCGGCCCCTGGGGTAATCTTTCAGACTTTGATAACGGCAAAATATCGGGAGCGCCCATGGCTAAAAAATCGGAGCGGTCCGAAAAGGGCAGGGGAGCCGTTTCCCGCGAGCGGATACTTGCGGCGGCCCGCAAGGTCTTCGCCCGCCATCCCTACGGTTCCGCCAGCATGCGGGAGATCGGAAAGGAGGGAGGCTTCGACCATCCCCTGATCCACTACTACTTCCCCAACAAGGCGAGCCTTTTCGAAGCGGTTTTGCTGGACATCATCGAAGAGCTCTACCAGGCCAACAAGCAATGGTTCGAAGGGCTCACGGGCTCGGATATCGCCGGGGACCTGTCCATCCACCTGGACCGGCTCCTGGAGTACGACCTGATGAACCCCGAGCCCCTCAAGATCATCTTCATGAACATGGCCGCGCTCTATCGGAGGGACACCGTCCCGGGGCTGTCCTACATCCCCCTCATCATCGCCGGGACCAAGCAGAACTTTCTCGAGCAGCTTCCCATGAAGGCTTCCCCCGAGGAGCTCTCCGCCATGAACCATACCTTTGCCAGCTCCGTCATCTGGTACCTTGGCGCCAACCACTGTCACGGAACGGTCTTAGGCATTGACCCCACGAGCCGCCAGTACCGGGAGTGGGTGAAAAAGGCGCTCACCTCGGCCTTCATGCCCTGGCTGGAGAAGGTGGTCCCCGATTCCCCCGCACCCGGAGAGAACGGCGGCCGCGCGGCAGCGGCGACCGCGTAACGCCAAGCCCCCGGAGAAATCCATGGCCGTAAAGAAGAAATCCGAGTCCTTCCAACGCCTGAGCGAGATCATGGGACGCGGGTATATGGAGCTGCATGAAAGGGCCCAGAAGGGCGCCTTCGTGGTCTGGATCGCCATCATCGTTCCAGTGGAGCTTTTCCACGGCTTCGAAAACGTCGTGTGCGCGGTGCCCGAAAGCCACGCGGCCACAAGCGCCGCCAAAGGGGTGGGGGTCATTCAGGCGGAGAAAGCCGAGCGCCTGGGCTACTCCATGGACCTCTGCTCTTACGCCCGCATAGACATGGGGAGCGCCTTCGACAACGGGCGCGATTCTCCCACCTTCGGGCTCCCCAGGCCGCAGATGATGATCTCCAACAACAACAACTGCTCGCTCCTGGTGAAGTGGTTCGATGTCTACCGCCGCAAGTGGAACATCCCCCACTTCGTGCTGGATGTTCCCTTTTGCTACGAGGAGCAGAAGGCCCGAGACCTTCAATACATCCTCGATCAGTTCGGTGAGCTTATTTCGGCCGTCGAGAAGCTCTCCGGGCAGCGCTTCGATCCGGCCGGTGTGGAAAAGGCCCTTTCCTACACTTATGAAGGCGTATCCTACTGGAAGCGCTTTCTGGAGTTCGCGCGGCACCGGCCTTCGGGGATAACGGTTTTCGACTCCTTCGTGCAGATGGCCCCCGTGCTTACGCTGCGGGGCACGCCACAGTTCGCGGAGCATTACCGGCTTTTGTACGAGGAGACCTGCGACAACGTGGAGCACGGAGAGTTCCCGGTTCCCGGGGAGCGCGTGCGCCTTTTGTGGGACAATATCGCGCCCTGGCACCAGCTGCGGAAGATGAGCCAGAGGCTGGCCGAGCAGTCGGTGAACATCGTGGCGGCCCCCTACACCTGGTGCTTCGGGTCCAAGGAAGGGGATTTTGCTCTCTACCCCTATGAAGGCGACTTCCTGGCCTACATGGCCCGCATGCAGAACAACACGGTCTGCCCCCACGGGCTTTCGCTCCGCAAGAAGGCCATGGAGAAGGCCATCCCCTGGTTCGGCGCGGACGGCGTGGTCTTTGCCAGCAACCGGAGCTGCAAGGTCTTTTCCGTGATGCAGCAGGATCTCATGCGCCACGTGATCGAAAAGATGAACGTACCCGCAGTGATGATTGATGTGGACCATGCAGACGCGCGCAAGTACTCGGAGGAGGAAGCTTTTGTCCGGCTTTCCGCGCTTCGGGAAACCATTGAAGCGCGATGGAATTGATTTTCTCCTGAATCCGTGGCGGAGCTTTTCCTCCAAGGGGCCAAAGTCCATCGTCTGGGCATTCTTGCCGAGGACGATGTTTTTCCCGGGGGCGAAGGTTTTTTCCGCCCTTCCGGGCCGCATGGGACCGCTCACGGATTCGGGTTTTGTTAACAGGCCAGCTCCGGCCGGCACAGGGAAAGGGATGCAGGCATGTCCAGCGGCAGGATGCACACAAGGCGAAGGGTCCTGGTGACGGGAGGCGCCGGCTTCCTGGGCTCCCACCTGTGCGAGAGGCTTCTGGCCCGCGGCTGCGAAGTCCTGTGCCTGGACAATTTCTTCACGGGCAGCAAGGACAATATCCTGCATCTCATGCGCGAGCCCTATTTTGAGGTGCTTCGCCACGACATCACCTTCCCGTTGTATGTGCAGGTGGACGAGATCTACAACCTGGCCTGCCCGGCGAGCCCCATCCATTACCAGAACGATCCGGTCCAGACCACCAAGGTGAACGTCCACGGCTCCATCAACATGTTGGGCCTGGCCCGGCGTGTGGGAGCCAAGATCCTGCAGGCTTCCACCTCGGAGGTGTACGGCGACCCGGACGTACATCCCCAGAAGGAGGATTACTGGGGCAATGTGAACCCCGTGGGGCCCCGGTCCTGTTACGATGAAGGCAAGCGTTGCGCGGAGACGCTCTTCTTCGACTACCACCGCGAGCACGGCATACCCATCAAGGTGGCGCGCATCTTCAACACCTACGGCCCCCGCATGCACGAAAACGACGGCAGGGTGGTCTCCAACTTCATCCTGCAGGCGCTCCGCAACGAGCCCATCACCCTATACGGGGACGGATCCCAGACGCGATCCTTCTGCTATGCGGACGACCTGGTGGAGGGGCTTATGCGCCTGATGGAAACCCGGAATGAGGTCACCGGTCCCGTGAACCTGGGAAACCCGACGGAGTTTACCATAGCCGAGCTTGCCCGGAAGATCGTCGGGCTGACGAACTCGGCTTCGAAGCTTGCCTACGAGCCGCTTCCCGTGGATGATCCCAGGCAACGCAAACCGGACATCTCTCTGGCCCGCAGCCTGCTTTCCTGGGAGCCCACCATCGCGCTGGAGGAAGGGCTTACCCGGACCATCGCCTACTTTCGCGGGATTGTGGAAAACGCCTCTTGACGGGACATAGGAAAACCTTGCTCGACCGGTGGGGAAGGACGGGCTGCCCTTCCGGCGCAAAGCAACCAGATGGAGAGAAAAAAAAGGAGGGCCCCGGGACGTATCCCGGGGCCCTCCTTTTTTTAATTATTTACCTGCCGTAGGCTTCGTTATTTGCCCAGAAGGGAATTGATGAAGCATCCGAAGAACTCGTAGCGGTCGAAGTCCGGGAAGCTTGTTTTCTTGGTGGTGTTGCCGTGGGGGGAGCAGGGGTAACCCGCTCCGAAAAATGAGCCGTCTTGAACCATCGCGGTGATGGTTCCCGTTCGGCCGTCCCCCAGGTAATCCAGGGCGATGATCTTGTCGGCTGTGAGCTGGAAAGCCTGGCAGCTTTTGAGGTCCACCACGCTGCCGTCGGACATGCGGACATAGAGCGATTGGCTCTCGAAGCTGCCGGGATAGGCCAGGGTGAGGTCAATGGGAAGCGTAATGACCAGGGGCCTTTTGTAGAGGATATCATCGGAGGGGTTGCGGTCGTCCTGGAAGAGGGCTGCCAGGATGGAAGGCGATATTCCGATGAGCGAGTCGTAGCTCGTGGATTCCTTCTGGTTGTCGTCCACGTGGCCCGTGAGGCGGACCCTGCCGGGCGGCGGCGGAGTGAGAAGGTTCATCAGGATGCCGCCGGGCAGAAGCTCGAAGGAAGGCCCGGGCTCTTGACGGAGCACCACGTTGGTAACCAGGTCCCTCACCGTATTGGTGCTGCCCATGGCGAAGCCGCCGGTGGGCGGCACGGGCAGAACCCGGGAGTTGTTGATGAGCTGGCCTATGGTGGTGCCGGTGTAATCGTTGGACAGGGTAAGCGCTATCCCCGTGTAGGGGAAGTTGGTGCCGTTTGGGAGCGTGACCTCGGTGTATTGGCCCTCCCGGTACGCCATGAGGACGTAGGTGTCTACCCCCGGATTGGGCGGATCGGGAGGAACTTCGGCGAGTTCCAGGGTAAAAGTGCCACCGCCCACCGTCGTTTCGGCAAGGGTTTCCACTTGGGCCGTTCCGTTCTCATCATACCAGTGGACAAGGCCGACGGAGACCATTTCGTCGGGGAGGAAGGCCGAGCCGTCGGGCTTCCGGACCGTACCCCGGACATGGGCGGCCGGGTTCGAGGGCTTGAGCAATACGTTGGAGTTGGCCGGGTTGCCGGAAACCAGCAAGGTGGACGTGAAGGATGTGGACTGATACCCGTTCACGTCGGTCCAGAAGTAGTATAGGTTTCCGGTGGGCAGGCCCTGGAATACGAACTGGCCATTGGCGTCCGAGAAGACGGTTTGGGCATAGGCCTTGGGATAGGTGAGCGAAACCTTGACGTTGGTGATCGGTATGAGCGTTGTTTGATCCCGCAAAGTCCCGGCGTAATTCCGGACGTCGCGGATGAGCATGGGGCCGTAGGGCAGGGGTAGGTAGACATTCCCGTAGTCGGGCGCGTTCAGGGTGCGGTCGGGTGTACAGTGGATGTAGAAAGGCAGGAATGTGGTGGCGTTCGCCGGAGGAGTGTAGAAGATGTTGAAGACGCCGTTCACGGACGGTCCAGGCTGCACGGTGACGGTTCCATAATTGGGATCCCCCGTGACGTCCTTTGCCGTGGAGCTTTCGCCGTTCAGAAGCTTGGCCGTGTAGAATGTCCCGTCCGGTGCGCCGGCAATGGTGTAGGTGACGGGGGAAGAGCCGTTCAAAATGAACAGGGGGCCCGGGTTCACCTGCACGGGCACCCAGACGTTGACGGAATCGGTCCCCGGAAGCCCGTCGGTGATGGTAATGGTGTACTCGCCGGCGTAGGTGCCGGTCAACGGTGCGCTGAAAACGGTGTAGTGATAAACCCCTCCATTCTTGGGGGTGGGATAGGCCGGGCCTTCCTGGGTCCAATAGTAGCTCTGGTACTTGCCTCCGTAGGCCGTGATGGCGTTCTCGCCGTAAACGGACTGGGAGTGGGTCCCGGGCATGTAAATGGAAGGAATTTTTTCCTTGTCCGCGATTTTGGGGAAGGAGTAGACGGACAGCTCCTTGGTCACCGGGGTCTGGATGATGCCGTCGGTGGCCGAAACAACGACCTGGTTGGGAGCGTCGTTGGATATAATCGTCACACGGGCCTCCCAGGTGACCTGGCTGCTGTTGTCCACGTGGATGGCCTTGGGAAAGCCGTCCGAGAAAATCCAGTCGTAGGAGGTGGAGGGGCTGTTGACGAAGGTCAGAGTCCCTGTGTATCCCACGCGGAAATCCGAGGGGCCGGTGATGGCTTTGGCGGGGGGAGGCTGCTGGGCCTGTAAGGGGGCGGCCGAGGTCAAGAATACCATTATAAGCATTAAGGCTGCGCTCGCGGAAAACGATTTTTTTCTCATATCCATCCTGCGGTGATTCATAAGGTGGCGACCTCGGTTGGAATGGCTGGAAAAGAACGCACACACCGGGACCCTGCACCTTCCCGATGCGCCAATATCGTTTATTTTTTCAGGCTACAGGCACTGGTGCCGATGGGCCCGGCGCCCCTCCGGCCGGACCTGCGGAGCATTACGGAGAGCCATCAGATATTAAAATATCTTACTTGATATCACAAGAAGATGCAACGATTTTGTAAAAACGCGAAACTGCGGTGTTTTAGGGAGGGCGCCCGCTTTACATGCGCTCCCGCTGATGGTAGATTTAACCGTAAACTTGAAACTGGGCCGTCCCGCTGTTCCCATCCGCGGGAGAATATCTGCCTTTCGCCTATCGGGCCTTTTTCCCCGCGCCCTCCCGGGGTGCGGGAGTTTCCCTCCTCAATGAAGAACGTATGGTAGCCAAGCCCCTTTCCAGGAGCGAACCGTGGAGGTAATCACCACCCACAACAGCACCGACTTCGATGCAGTAGCCTCCCTGGTGGCAGCCGGGCTTTTGTACCCCAAGGCGGCCATGGTCCTTCCCGGCCGGGTCAATCCCAACGTCAAGGCTTTCCTGTCCATCCACAAGGACCTTTTTTCCGTCAGCTCCGTGAAGGATATCAAGCTGCCCTCGGTGGAGCGGCTGGTGGTCGTGGACGTGAACCAGTGGGGCCGTATTGACCAGCTCCAATCGCTGAAGAACAATCCGGGCCTTTCCGTCCACGTGTGGGACCACCACCCCACCCCGACGGACATGGCGGCCGAGTTTTCCTGCCAGGTCGGGACCGGGGCGTGCACCACACTTCTGGTGGAGGCCATCCGAGAGCGGGCTCTACCCATAACTCCCATGCAGGCCACGCTGTTCCTGGCGGGAATCTACGAGGATACCGGCAACCTCACCTTCCCCAGCACCACTGCCCGGGACGCCCACGCCGTCGCCTATCTCCTGGAAAAGCACGCCGACCTCTCCGTACTGGAAAACTTCCTGCGGCCGGCCTACGGGCCCAGGCAGCGGGACATTTTATTCGAGATGCTCCAGGGAGCCGACCGCGTCAAGGTGAACGGCTTCCGGGTCTCCATACGGACCATGGAGCTTTCCGGCCATACCAACGGTCTCTCGCTGGTGGTCCATATGTTCCGGGATATCCTGAACGTGGACGCGGCTTTCGGCATCTTCTCCGACCCGGCCCAGAAGCGCTGCATGGTCATAGCCCGCTCGGGAGTCGACAGCCTGGACGTGGGCGTCATGATGCGCACCATGGGAGGCGGCGGGCACCCCGCCGCGGCTTCGGCGCTGCTCAAGGACGTCCAGCCCGAGGGCGTGCGCCAGTGGATCCTGGAGCTCATCCGGGACAACCGCCGGTCCACGGCCCTGATCGGCGACCTCATGAGCTTCCCGGTGGAAAGCATCCCCCCGGACATGCCCATGCAGGAGGTGGCCCGGATCCTGGAGGAGAAGAAGTACTCGGGCATGCCCGTGGTCCAGGACGGCCGCATTCTCGGCGTCATCTCCCGCCGCGATGTGAACAAGCTGAAAAAACCCAACCAGTGGAGGGCTCCGGTCAAGGCCTTCATGTCCACGGATGTGATTCGCGTGCCGGCGGACATGGGCGTGCCCGAGGCGGCGCGCATCATGGTGAAGCACGACATCGGGAGGCTGCCGGTGGTGGACCAGGACGGCCGCCTTATCGGGATCTTCACGCGCTCCGACGCTATGATTTACTACTATGACCTTCTGCCCGAGTAGGCGGAAGAAACGAAGGATTCCCCTCACCGACACGGCAAGGAAGACACATGCATACCGTAGAAGAGATCATGACCCGGGATGTGGTCTTTGTTCATCCGGACACCGAGATAGGAAAGGCCGCGGACCTTCTTCTGGAAAGGCACATAAACGGCATGCCCGTTCTGGACCATGAAGGAAAGCTGGTGGGGATCCTCTGCCAGAGCGATCTCATCGTGCAGCAGAAAAGCTTCCCCATCCCTTCCGTGTTCACGTTGCTGGACGGTCTCCTTCCGCTCACGTCCTTCCGGCACGTGGAAAAGGAGCTGTCCAAGATGGCCGCCACCACGGTGGCCCAGGCCATGACCCCCAAGGTGGTCTTCGTGAGCCCGGACACAACGGTGGAGGACGCAGCCACCCTGATGGTGGAAAAGAAGTTCCACACCCTGCCGGTGGTGAAGGATGGAAAGCTGGTGGGGGTGCTGGGAAAGGAGGACGTGCTCCGCACCATCGTGGGGTGAAAGGTCGAACCGGAAGCTGTCTGCCCCTGATACGGCAGGCTGTTAAGGGCTTCGAGGCACAACCTATCGGGCCGCCTTTTGCAGCAGCCTGAACCCGCCCTTGCCCGAGAGCAAGCGGCGGGTTTTTTTATGGCAGGGCGACGAAGCGGAAGTCGCACACGGGGTGCCCCTGGGAAAGCGTTCGGGGACGCACAAGGCGCACGCGCCAGCGGTCCGCCAGCGGGTAGTCTAGGTCGCAGAAGCTCGCCTTGCAAAGGTCGTTCAGCCCTTTGCTCCGGAAGTAGTCCGCAACGGGGCAGCGGAAAACGTCGAAGCCCGCGGTGTCCCGCCCCGCGTCCTTCCAATGCATGTCGTAGCCGGTCTTGGAATAGGGGTACACCATGAGCCACCCCATGGTCTTCCGGACCCTCGCGATGGGGCTTGCGCCGGCAAGCGCCCGGGAGAGGGCCCAGGGCACATCCGCCATCCTGCGGTAGACCAGCCAGTTTATCCCGGCAACGGTTTTTAGCGCTTCCTCCCCGGAAAGCCCGGCCCCGCGCAGGGTCCCGTACAGCGCAGCGGTGGCCGCCGCCAGCCGCACCATGACCCGCGCCCCCAGGGTTTCTTCCGGGGGCAGCTCCTTTTCCAGGGTCCGGTACAATCTCCAGCACTCGGACAAGATCCGGTTTCTTTCCCGGCGGGAGAAGCGTCCTGCCAGGACCTTGTGAACGGCCCTGCGGGAGGCGGGCTGGAGGAGCGTTACCAGAAGGGAAGCGGTTTCCATTTGGGCACCTGTCGTATCGTATTTGTCGTCCGGTTGGATCGTTGAGGGCGCCCTTCGGGGGAGGATTCCGGCAACCGTCCCTTCTCAGGGACGCACGAAGGGGTTCTCCTTTTTTTCCCGGCCGATGGTGGTAGTGAGGCTGTCGCCGTAGTCGTGGCCGGGCCAGACCACCGTTTCGTCGGGAAGGGTGAAAAGCTTTGACCGGATGGACTCCGCCAGGACCTTCTCGCTCGCGCCCGGAAGGTCGGTGCGGCCCACGCCGTTCACGAACAGCGTATCGCCGGTGAACACGTTGGGCCCGCACAGAAGGCAGATGCCTCCCCTGGTGTGGCCCGGGGTGTGGATGACCCGGATCTCCAGGTTGCCCACGGAGATCGTTTGTCCGTCCTCCACCAGGATGTCCGGTTTCGGAGACCCCTTGCCTCCCATGACCCGGGCGAAGGTGCCGGACAGCAGGCCCGACACCTGTCCGGCTTCCAGCCGGTGGCAACAGAGCCGGGCTCCGGTTGCGCGCAGGGCCTCGGCGTTGCCCGAGATGTGGTCCGGGTGCCCGTGGGTGTTGATGACGAGCGTCACGGTATAGCCGGCCGCCTGGGCCGCTGCCAGGATCTCGGGAACCTCGAATGCGGGGTCAACGAGGGCGGCCCGGCGGGTCACGGGGTCGCCCACGATATAGGCGCAGACCGCCAGCTTGCCCACCACCATCTGGATGATCCGGGGCTCCATTCCGTTCCCTTCTTCCATTGTTCGCGATTTTTCCGGCGACGATGCGCTTGTCGGTCCGAGGCATGCCCCCGGAACGAGAGCCAGGCGCAGGTCTGCGTCCTCTCCCGCGCCGCCGGGTTTTCCGTCTTTGCCGTAGCAGGTCAAAATTACATCTTTTTTCGATTTTTCAAGCGCAAAGCCGCGGCCCCACTCGTCGGCCGTAAACTGCGGGCGGTCCGGAAGGATCTCGGCCGGGTTTTTCGGGAATTCCCCGTGCTGCCTGCAATACTCCTCCAGGCAGGCCGCCAGGACGTTCATTCTGGTCCGGGTGCGGAGAACCTCGGCCGGGGCGCCGCTCCTTGCATGGGCAAGGACACCCGCAAGCAGCAAGGCCGTGCAGAGGAGCAGTGGCAATCTTGTCTTCGGGGGAGCTTTCACAAGTCCGCTCCGGAACCGCCGGGCCGTATCGCAGGAATGCCGGCGGAGCCGCTCAGGCCGGTTGCCTTCCCGGCGCGCGGTAGAGGTAGATGGGGTCGTGCAGGAGCTCGCCTGCGGGCCGGACGACGGAAAAGGGCGCCCAGTCCGGGATGGGGAAGTTGGCCGAGGCCACCAGCACTCCCTCGCGCAGCTCGCCGGAGAGCTTGCGGCCCACGGCCTCCATCACGTCCGGAAACAGGTAGCAGTAAATATAATCCGCTCCGGACAGGTCGGCGGAAAGGAAGTTCTTCCGTTCGAAGTGCAATCGGGCCACGCCCACGGAGAGGGCCAGGGCGCAGGCATAGGCAAGGAAATTGAGCTCGAAGCCCAGGCCCGCAACATGGTAGCGCCGGCAGGCCGCTCGCAGGACACGGCCGTCCCCCGCGCCCAGGTCCACCAAGAGCTTGCCCCGGTCCAGGGGAACAGCGTCCAGAAAGGCCGCCACCCGCGCTTGGTGGGTGGGCACGAACATGGCCCCCCCGGTCTCCGGCAGGGCCACGGTTACGGTGAGTACGAACAGGAGCTTGCCCACGGACAGGGCGAAGAAGAGGCCTAGGACGGTGAAGAGCAGGGCGTGCATGAAACGAGGATTTCCGATCCCTGAAGCAGTGGTTTTTGGTCTTACCTGGCGCCGCAACATTGCGGGCGAAGCGGAATGTGCCCCGATCTCCGGTCCTTCCGCTTCGCCCCGGTGGTATTAAACGCGAATGGGGATTCCGTGCCCGCGGTCGTCAGTGAGGATCTCGAAGGCGGCGCGGTTGTCGGTGGAAAGCGTCACGGGCGCCTGTCCGGGCCGGGTGAGCGTCAGCCGGCAGGCGGAGATCTTGCTGTTTAGGCAGTGCTTGTTGCCTCCCGGCGGGTTGTAGTAGGTGAGCCCGGCGAAGTCCTCGGCCTTGGCCGAGATGCGGCCCGCGATCTTCACGCCCTTGTCCTCGGAGGAGAAGTCCCAGGAGAAATAGGAGAAGTCGCCCTTGGCCTTGAGGCCCTGGAGGATGGAGTTCAGCGCGTACTCCTTCCCTTCGTGGCGCAGGACCATGACGGTGATCCGGGGGGTCCAGACCGGTCCGAACTTGAGCCGGGCCGTGCCCGCCTCGAAGAAGCTTTCCGGTGCGTCGTCGAAGCCGGCCACTTGGCCCCAGGCATAGAGGTCGGTGTGCTTGGTGCCCCAGTTGTGGTTCTGGCTGCCGATCCAGTTGGATATCTTGGTCTGGCGGCCGTTTATCGAGATCATCCCGGTAAAGGAGCAGAGCGGCTTCCCCACCAAGGCCTTGGCTTTGGGGAAGCCCCCCTTGTACAGGGACAGGGGAAGCAGGAAGAGGGGGTCCTGGCCGCCCTCGAAGGCGATGTTCCATTCGATGGTGTTCTCGCCCGTTGCGGCCTTGCCGCGCATGCGCTCCGGGGTGAGCTTGCCGCCCGGCAGGGTGACCAGGAACTCGTCACGGGAGAAGCTGCAGTCGTTGATGGGGTACTCCTCCTTCACGGCCACGTGGGTGCCGGACTCGCCATTGAAGAACACGGCCCAGAGCTCGCCCAGAGCCTTGTCCGGCCGGTTTTCCGGGGAGAACACGGTGTAGCGCACCCAGAAGGCCAGGGGCCGTTTGGGGTGGTTGGCCCGCAGGAAGAAGGATTCGTAGTGGCCCTTGGCCTGTCCGGGAATGTAGCGCGCCAGGTTGGCGGCTGCGATGGCCTGCTCGCGAGCTTGATCCATGTGATCCCCCATTACAAGGTGTTACGGTCCAGAAGGGCTTTTCGCCAAAGGGCGGGTGGTTATTGCGGCGCAGCATTCCCGCCGCGGCCGGTACTCTCGGGTTTTGATCGGGAAATGAAAACGGCGATACTATACAAAATCGCCCACTTTTGGCAAGGGCTTTGGGGCGGTTGACGGGGACCGGGACCGAAACCAGGAAAGGCTTTCTTAGAAGCTGTTTCATAACCTCGTCTGACGCTTGATGGCGGCGATGCGAGCCTCCTCAAAATGCTCACATACCAACTGTATGCTCCGCTTTTTCGTCGGCTCACGCCTTGCCCTAAAGCGTGATCCAAGGTTATGAAACGGCTTCTAAAGAGTGCGGGCCGGATCTATTTGCATAGGAGAGCGCTTTTGCCTCTCTCATTTCCACTTCATCCCTTACGGGCGGCCGCCGCTCCAGCGGAGCTTTTGTTTGAGCACGTCGAAGTAGGAGGGGCCGCCCACCTTCACCAGGAGCACGGGGTGATCGGACTTGGTGATCTCCACCCGTTGCCCGCAGGAGACGGTGATGCCGGCCTGGCCGTCGAAGGTGAGCGTCATGCGGGACGCCTCCTTTTCCAGGGAGAGGGTCACGGAGGCCGAATCCGGCACGATGAGGGGCCGGTTGGTGAGGGCGAAGGGGCAGATGGGAGTGAGGATGATGCCCGAGACGGCCGGGTGGAGGATGGGGCCTCCGGCGGCCAGGGAGTATGCGGTGGAGCCGGTGGGGGTGGCCACGATGAGGCCGTCGGCGCGGTAGGTGGTGAGGTACTCTCCGTCCACGTGGGTCACGATGTTCGCCAGCCGGGCCAGCATGTCGTTGGTTACCACCGCGTCGTTCAGAACCAGCTGGTCGGTGATGATCCGATCGCCTTCCATCACCCGGACCCGAAGGCGGTTTCGTTTCTCCATCGCGAACTTTCCGGAGATGAGCGCCTCCACCGAGGAGTAGAGGTTGTCCTGGGTGGACTCGGAAAGGAAGCCGATCTCGCCGAACTTAACTCCCAGAATGGGGATGGGGCGTTCGCCTACCCAGCGGGCCGCGGAGAGGAAGCTGCCGTCCCCGCCCAGCACCACCACGCAGCAGAGGTCGTCCGGTGCGCGATCGGGGATGATGCGGGTGAGGTCGGGGGCAGGAGGGCTTCCCTCTTGGATGACGACGCGCATTCCTTTTTCGGAGAACCAGCGGGAGAGCTCCTCGGCCTTCTCGCGGGCCATGGAGCTGTGCTTTACGAAGAGGGCAATTTTCTTGGGATGGTCCATTCCAGAGCCGCTTTGTTCAGGGTGATGGGAATCGTCTCACTCTACTACCCGGACCGCCGACCGGCAAGGGCTTTCTACGTGTCCGCTTTTTGGCCGACCGGATTCTTGCAAAATCGGCCCGGTTTGGGTAAATGGGAAAGTCTCTCATCCCCCTTCGGCCGATATTCTTCCGTAATCCGGCAGCACCGCGCCGGCAACGCACCCATGAAAAAGGAGCGACCATGAACCGGAAAAGAGTCCGCATGTTTGTCGTTTTGGCCCTGATTGCGGCGGCGATGCTGGCCGTTCTTCCCGCCTGCAAGGGCAAGGAAGAGGCCCCCACGCAGCCCGCCCAGGTGGCGGCACCGCCCGTACAGCCCATCCGGGTGGCCGTGGCGGGAGCCCACACTGGAGACCTCGCCTCCTACGGGGTTCCCACCCTGCACGCTGCCGAGGTCATCGCCGAGTGGCGCAACGCCCGGAACGGCGTAAACGGCCGCAAGGTGGAGATCCTGGCCGAGGATGACGCCTGCAAGCCCGAGATCGCTGCCAACGTGGCCGCCAAGGTGGTGGGCGAAAAGGTGAACGTGGTGCTGGGCCACATCTGCTCGGGCGCCACCAAGGCCGCGCTGCCCGTCTACAAGGACGCTCGCCTGGTGACCATGAGCCCGTCGGCCACCAACCCGGCGCTCACCCAGAGCGGCGAGTACCCCAATTTTTTTCGCACCATCGCCTCCGACGATGCACAGGCCAAGCTGGACGTTGACTTCACCCTCAACGTCCTAAACGTAAAGAAGATCGCCGTGATCCACGACAAGGGGGATTACGGCAAAGGCCTGGCCGAGTTTGCGGTGGGATTCATCAAGGCGGACGGCAGGGCCGAGGTGGTCCTGTTTGAAGGCGTGACCCCCGGAGCCGTGGATTACGGCGCGGTGGTGCAGAAGATCGAGGAGAGCGGGGCCGAGGCGGTGATCTACGGCGGCTACCATCCCGAAGCTTCCAAGATCGTGAGCCAGATGCGCAAGAACAACATGAAGACCTTCTTCGTGTCCGACGACGGCGTGAAGGACGACACCTTCATCAAGGTGGCGGGCGAGTACGCCGAGGGCGTTTACGCCAGCGGACCCAAGGACACCTCCAAGAACCCCATGGCCATCGCGGCCATCGAAGCCCATCGGCAAAAATACAACGCCGAGCCCGGCGCGTTCTACCTGAACGCCTACGCCGCCATGCTGGCCCTTCTGAACGCCATCGAGAAGTCCGGCTCCACGGACTTCGACGCCATCGTGAAAGCATTGCATGAGGAGTATGTGGCCACTCCCTTGGGCATCCTTCGTTTCGACGAGCGCGGCGACGCCATCGGCGTGGGATTTTCCATGTTCCAGGTGCGCGACGGAAAGTACGTGCAGGTACAGGAGTAAAACCCCACCGGTACTTCCGGGATACCGGAGTGGTATGGATGGTGCCGGGCGGGCCGAAACCCGCCCGGCTCATCGTGTCGGCAAACCCCATGAACGCCCGAACAGGACATCATGGACTACTTCCTGGAGCTTTTCTTCCGGGGGCTCACCCGCGGGAGCATCTACTCCCTCATAGCCATCGGCTACACGATGGTCTACGGGATCATCGAGCTCATCAACTTCGCCCACGGTGAAATCTACATGATCGGCGCCTTCACGGCGCTCATCGTGGCCTCGGTACTCACCATCCACGGCGTCCCCCAGGCCTGGGTCCTTTCCGTGGCGGGGCTTTCGGCCATCGTCTGGTGCTCGGCCTACGGCTACACCGTCGAGAAGATCGCCTACAAGCCGTTGCGCAAGGCATCCCGGCTCGCCCCCCTCATCTCCGCCATCGGCATGAGCATCGTCTTGCAGAACTACGTGATGCTGGCCCAGACCCAGGACTCTCTTCCCTTTCCCAACCTGATCCCCGAGATTTCCGCCCTCTCGTCCGTCAAGAAGATTTTGAGCTCGTCGGAGGCGGTGATTCTGGGGGCCTCGGCCTTTTTCATGGTGGCGCTGAGCCTGTTCATCAAGTTCACCCGCCTGGGCCGCGCCATGAGGGCCACGGCCCAGGACCGGGAGATGGCCATGCTGACCGGCGTGGATGTGGACCGGGTCATCTCGGCCACCTTCATCATCGGATCGGCGTTGGCCGCCGTGGGCGGCCTGCTCATCGCCTCCCATGTGGGCCAGATCAACTTTTTCATCGGTTTCATCGCGGGCATCAAGGCCTTTACCGCCGCGGTTCTGGGCGGCATCGGCTCCATTCCGGGGGCCATGCTGGGCGGCATGGTGCTGGGGTGGACCGAAAGCTTCGCCACGGGATACGTGTCCTCGGACTACGAGGACGTGTTCGCCTTCGCGCTGCTGGTGTTCATTCTCATCTTCCGGCCTTCGGGCATCCTGGGAAAGCACAGGGCCCAGAAGGTTTGATGCCGGCCCCGGGGAGCGTTTTAATGAAGGAAAAAAGCGGCGCAATAGGCAGGGAAGTGCTCCGGGGGCTGGGAACGAGCCTGTGGTTCTGCTTCCTCACCTTCCCGCTGCTGGCCGTCCGGGTGAACACGATTGAAAAGACCGTCGTCTGGCGGCTTTCCAACATGGTCTGGGTGGCGCTGGCAAGCTTCTTTCTCGCCATCTCCTGGAGATGGCTTCTGTCCCGAAGGGAGCGCAAGACCAAGCGCCGCGACGAACCCCGCGCAAGATGGCTGGCCCGGAAATTCTCCGGGGACCGCCGGCTCGGGGCGGCCGGGATGGCGGCCGTAATGGCCTTTGCACTGGCCTTCCCCTTCGTCTCCTCCATGTATCAGACCAGCCTGATGATCACGGCGCTCATCTACGTGATGTTGGGCCTGGGACTCAACATCGTGGTGGGCCTGGCAGGCTTGCTGGACCTGGGCTACGTGGCATTCTACGCGGTGGGGGCCTACTCTTACGCGCTTTTGAACCTCCACTTCCCCTGGTACGGGTTCTGGATGGCCCTTCCGGTCGGGGCCTTGCTGGCGGCCATGTTCGGCGTGCTCCTGGGCTTCCCCGTGCTCCGGCTCCGGGGCGATTACCTGGCCATCGTAACCCTGGGCTTCGGGGAGATCATCCGGCTGATCCTGGAGAACTGGAACGCCTTTTCCAAGGGCCCCTCGGGCATCGCGAACATTCCTCGGCCCTCCTTTTTCGGGCTGGATCTGAGCCTCCACCAGGCCACCTTGTACCTCTATTTTCTGATGCTGGCGGTAACCGGGCTCACCGTCATCGCCGTGATGCGGCTTCGGGCCTCGCGCATCGGGCGGGCCTGGATGGCCCTGCGGGAGGACGAGATCGCCTGCGAGTGCATGGGCATAGACAAGACCCGCACCAAGCTCACGGCCTTTGCCCTGGGGGCTACCTGGGCCGGCATGGCCGGGGTCATCTTTGCGGCCAAGACCACCTTCATCAACCCCGCCTCCTTCACCTTCATGGAAAGCGCCATCATCCTCTCCATCGTGGTGCTGGGTGGCATGGGATCCATCCTGGGGGTGATCCTGGCTTCGCTCATCATGATTTTGCTTCCCCAGTACCTGGGCGCCTTCTCCCAGTACCGGATGCTCCTGTTCGGGTCCTGCATGGTGGCCATGATCGTGTTCCGGCCCCAGGGGCTGGTGACGGCGTCCCGGAGCTACCGTTACGTGGAGAGATTTGGCGGGCGCAAGGCGAAGGATGCCGGGGAAAAGGCGCCGGCGGCGTAATTGAAACGGGAGATGATGCAGGTGGACGGTTCCCGCTCCAACGATCTTATTCTGGACGTGAACGGGCTGCGCATGACCTTCGGCGGCCTGTGCGCGCTGGACTGCGTGAGCCTGGACCTCCGGCCCGGCGAGATCGTCGGGCTCATCGGGCCCAACGGAGCGGGCAAGACCACCTTTTTCAACTGCCTCACGGGGATCTACGCGCCCACGGGCGGAGAGATCCGGCTCTTTTCGCCCGACGGGAAAAGCCTCCGCATCAACGGACGGAAGCCCAACGCCATCACAAGGCTGGGCTTGGCCCGCACCTTCCAGAACATCCGCCTGTTTCCCGAGATGACGGTTCTGGAAAACGTGATGGTGGGCCGCCACTGCAGGACCCGCTCGGGCATCCTGGGGGCGCTCGCGCGCAATCGGAGGACCCGCGACGAGGAGCATCGGGTGGTGGAGGACTGCCTGGCGATCCTGGACCGTTTCTCGCTCTCCCGCTCGGCCGACGATCTGGCCCGGAACCTTCCCTACGGCCTGCAACGCCGCCTGGAGATCGCCCGAGCCATGGCCACGAATCCGGTCCTTCTCCTCCTGGACGAGCCGGCCGCGGGGATGAACGCCAGGGAGACCCGCGAGCTTTCGGCGCTCATCCGCAGGCTGCGGGACGAGGACCGGGTCACCGTGTTCCTGATCGAGCACGACATGAAGCTGGTCATGGAGCTTTGCGAGCGCATCTTCGTGATGGACTACGGCCGCAACATCGGCTCGGGAACACCCGAGGAGGTGCGAAGAAATCCGCAGGTGATCCGGGCGTATCTGGGAGCGAACGAAGACGAGAAAGAGGCGCCGGAAAGGGGAGGGGACTGCCTGTCCTGAAGAGAACCGTAAGGCAGTCTTTCCCGGGCCTTGCATGAATCGGGGGGGAGATGCTGGAGATCAAGGCCATAGACGCCTCCTACGGAAACATCCGCGCCCTGCACGGGGTGACGCTTTCCGTGGAGGAGGGCTCGATGGTCACCCTGGTGGGGGCCAACGGCGCGGGCAAGACCAGCACCCTCCGGACCGTTTCCGGGCTTCTTCCCGTTACTGCGGGCGAAATTCTGTTCCAAGGAAAACCCATCCACACATTGGCCCCCAGCCGCATTGTGGCCCTGGGCATCAGCCAAGTGCCCGAAGGAAGGCGCATCTTCCCCGGGCTTACGGTGGCCGAGAACCTGGACATGGGAGCCTTTCTGCGGAGGGACAGAGCCGGCGTACGCCAGGACCTGGACTATGTCTTCTCCCTGTTTCCGGTGCTTTCCGAACGCCGGCACCAGGCGGGCGGGACCCTCTCCGGCGGGGAGCAGCAGATGCTGGCCATCTCCCGGGCCCTCATGGCGCGGCCCCGGCTCCTGCTGCTGGACGAACCCTCCCTGGGGCTCGCCCCCCTGGTGGTGAAACTCATCTTCTCCATTTTGACGCGAATCAACAGCGAGCACGGAACCACCATTTTCCTCGTGGAGCAGAACGCCCACCTGGCTCTCAAGGTGTGCCAAAGGGCCTATGTAATGGAGAACGGCCGGGTGGTCCTATCCGGAACTTCCGCGGACCTTCTGAAAGACCCCAAGGTGCAGGCCGCCTACCTGGGTATTGCCTGATATCCAGTCACATTCGAACCATGAACCGCGTTGTGTCCGCCATCGTACCTCGTCTAACTGCACCTTGGAAGCAGGGCTGAAGGGAGCGCTGGCGGCATTTGCCGACCGGCTTGATTTCATTATTTTTCCTGCCTTGTCTCCGATTTCGCTTGCAATCCCGGCGAATTTCTGTAACAATTTAATATTTATATGAATATATTCAAACATAGGGAAGAACCTGCAGCCACCGCCCATCCGGAATGAGCTTAACCGGCCGAACTCCTTGACAAGGCAAACCCTGGACCATAGGCTTACCTGAACCCGCTGTGAACACCCGTGGCGCCCCCGCCTCAGGCCTGCGAGCATGCAAAGCCGGACGCCGGAGCGCCCGTAACCGCCCACCCCGACCCTGAGACGCCATGATCGTATCCGATACCGAAATTATACGCCTGGTCGCCAACGCGGGGCCCATGGTCCGCCTGGTGCTCCTCTTGCTGCTGGCCTTCTCAGTGGCATGCTGGGCCATCATCTTCGCCAAGATCGTCCAGTACCGCCGGGCCGTGGCCCAGAACAGCGCCTTCCTGCAGCAGTTCTGGAAAACGGCCGATCTTTCCAAGACCTATGCCGCCGCCAAGGCCCAGAAGGGTTCCCCCGTGGCCCGTGCCTTCCGTGTGGGCTATGCCGAGATGGGCCGCGTGTTCAAAATGCCCCAGGCCGCCGAAGCGGCTCCGGGCGAGCCCGAGGTCCCGCTGGGGCGCTTCTCCGGCACCCACAACATCGAGCGGGCCTTGCGCCGCGCCGGACAGATGGAGATCACGCGGCTGGGCCGCTACGTGCCCTTTCTGGCCACCACCGGCAACACGGCTCCCTTCATCGGGCTGTTCGGGACCGTGTGGGGCATCATGAGCGCCTTCCACGGCATCGGCCTACGGGGTTCCGCATCCCTGGCCGTGGTGGCCCCGGGCATCTCCGAGGCCCTGGTGGCCACCGCGGCCAGCGGCCTGGGGGTTCCCCCACCCGGGCCGGGGGGGCCCCCGGCAAACCCCGGGCCCGGGGGGCCCCCCGCGGCCGGGCTCGCGGCCGCCATCCCCGCGGTCATCGCCTACAACCAGTTCATGTCGCGGCTCCGGGGCTTCGAGGACGAGCTCTCCATGTTTTCCGCGGACCTCTTGAACATCCTGGAGCGGGAGGTGATCCCGGCCCAGCAAGGACAACGGCCATGATGGGAGGGGGCGGGGACCGCAGGCTCATGTCCGACATCAACGTGACGCCGCTGGTGGACGTCATGCTGGTCTTGCTCATCATTTTCATGGTCACGGCGCCCATGATGACCCAGGGCGTGGCCGTGGCCCTTCCCGAGACCCAGAGCTCGGCCATGGACGCGGAGGACGACAACCTGGTGGTCACCGTGAACAAGGCCCAGGAGTTGTACATAAACGATTACAAGATCGGAATTGACGGGCTGTCGGCGAAGCTTGCCGCGATATTGAAGAACCGAACGGACCAGAGGGTGTTCCTCCGGGCCGACAAGGATGTTCCTTACGGCCTGGTGGTTCGGGTGATGGCCGAGATCAAGGACGCGGGCGTGGAGAAGCTGGGAGTGGTCACCGAGCCGCTCAAGCCCAAACCCGCGGGGTAGCACAGGCTTGCCGTGGTTTTCTCGCAGGTACAGACAGCGGCCATCGAGCCGGCGGAAAGCGGGCGGTTCCTCGCCGTCATGATCGGTCTTTCCCTCCTGGCCCACGTCCTGTTGGGAACGATCCTCCTGGTCCTACCGCAGATTGCCGTCAGTTCCCCGCGTATTCCCGCGAGCATCAGCGTTGACCTGGTGAGCATGGTCGGACCGGCCGGCCCCGTGGCAAAGGGCTCCCCGAAGGCCAAGCCCTCCGGGCCCAAGATCGCTTCCCTTCCCAAGCCCAAGACCGAGCCCAAGACCGAACCGGTAAAGCCTCCCGAGCCCAAGGCGGCCAAAGTGCTGCCCCCGGACAAGACCAAGAAGAAGGCGCCGGACAAGAAGAAAAGCCTGGCGGAAGCCCTGGCAGCCATCCAGAAGCAAGTGCGCAACCGGAAAGAAGACTCCGTGGCTGCGGCCATTTCCGCTATCCGGGAGAAGGAGAACGCTGCTGCCGAGGGCGGCGCAGCGGCCGCAGGTCCGGGCGTGCCCGGAGGTATCGCGTCGCGGGCTTTCGATGTCATGGACCTGTACAACCTGGAGATGAAGGACCAGATCACCCGGAAATGGGCCTATCCTCCGGCAATGGCCAAGGACCCGTCACGGCTGGTGGTGGAGATTCTCATCACCATCGAGCGGGACGGCCGCATTTCGGAAATCACGCTGGTGAGCCGGTCCGGGGACTCCGCATTCGACGACTCGGTGCTCCGGGCGGTGCGGCTTTCCGACCCTTTGCCGCCCTTGCCGTCCAGCTTTCGGGAAAAAAGCCGATCCGTCAGCATACAGTTCAAGGCCACGGACCTGCTCCCCTGGGCAACGGGGGGCAGGGGATAGGAATGCGCCTCCGGGCCTTGCTTTCCTAAAACGAAACATCGAGACCCAACGAAAGGTTACTCAGCTTGCGCCGGAATCCCAACGGAGGCCTTTTGCGGGCGCTCTTGCTTGCGCTCCTTGCCGTTATCGCCTTTGCCGGGCCGGCCTTGGCCCAGAACAGGGACGTCATCGTCATCGAAGGGCCATTCCTGCGCAAGATCCCCCTTGCCATCCCCGGCTTCGTGGCCGGCAACGCCGATCCCCATACCGCCCAGGCCTGCGCGGAAGGCCCGGAGATCCTCTCTTCGGCCCTGGGGTTCACGGGCTACTTCTCCCTCATCCCCAAGGCGGCCTTCATCGGCCAGGTCACCGACGCCGTGCCTCCGGGAGTGGTGTTCAAGGACTGGACGGCAGTAGGGGCCGACCTCATCATCACTGGAAAGGCCTGGTACGACGCCACCGGGCTCACCATGAACCTGAGGCTCTTCGATACCGTCTCCGGGGGGCTCATCCTGGGAAGGAACTATCACGGCCCCGTGAATCAGCTCCGCCAGATGATCTACTGGTTCTGCACGGCCATGATCCAGGAGCTGTCCGGATCGCAGGGTTTTTTCGAGTCCAAGCTGGCCTTCGTGTCCACCACCACCGGCAACAAGGAAGTATACATCTGCGATTTCGACGGCCAGAATATCAAGCAGGTAAGCTTCGATTCCGACCTGGCGCTTTCCCCCTCCTGGTCGCCGGACGGCCGCTACCTGGCCTATGTTTCCTACAAGTATCGGGCCCGCGACATCATCGTGGCAAACCTGGACCGTAACGAGAATGTCAAAATCTCCGACGAGGCCCATTGCAGCGCTCCGGTGTTCGCTCCGGAAGGCTTTACGCTGGCCTGCTCCATGAGCCGGGAAGGCAACGCGGATATTTACACATTGACGGGCACCGGAAAAATTATTAAAAGGATGACCAGCAGTTGGGGGCTGGATACATCGCCCTCTTGGACTCCGGACGGAAAAAAGCTGGTTTTTGCCTCCGACAGGGGCGGGAGCCCGCAGATATACATACTTGATATCGAGACAGGTATAGAAAAAAGACTTACCTATTCGGGGAGTTATAACTCCGATCCCTGTGTTAGTCCCAACGGGAGGGCCATAGCCTACTGCAGCAAGGTCGGTGGCCGGTTTGAAATATTCGTGATGGGCGTCAACGGGGAGAACCCGACGGCCATCACCCGCGGGCAAGGAGACAACGAGAGCCCCACCTGGTCGCCCGACGGAAGCCTCGTCGCTTTCGCCACCACTAGGGAGGGCCCCTGGCGCGTTTACGTGAGCAGCCCTTCCGGCACGGACCAGAGGAGGCTCATCCTCATGCCGGGCCAGCAGACACAACCTGCCTGGTCCCGGAACATGCCCAGGCAGTGAAAAAGGAGAAGCCGGATTTTCGAGGCAAAACCAACGTAGATTATTATCGCACGCGCCGCGGCGCGGGGAAACGAGGAAACTCCGTGAACCAGGGTCAAGAAAGCGAAGAGCTCCCTTCCGCGGCTTCGCACATACATAGTACGTAAACCATGCCAATGCAGGTAAGGAGATTTTGAAAGGAGGAAGCAGATGAGTGTCAAAAAGACTAGGTTCCTTGTGTTCGTTGTAGCGGTGATCGCGCTTTGCTTTGCCGCGTCCTGTGGAGTCAAGCCCCAGGCCGGCTCCAAGGCGCAGGAATGCGGCGCTCCCCCGGCCCAGGATCAGGGCATGGCCGTGTCGGCTTCCAGCGAAGCCGGCGCCGCCGCCTCTGCGGCCGCGAGCGAGGAAGACGCCCAGTACCGCGCCATGCAGGCCCGCCAGGCTGAGTTCCGCGCGGAGAAGGAAACCTTCACCACCACGCTCGTGCATTTCGACTACGACAAGAGCGACATCCGGCCGGCGGACGCCAAGATTCTGGACGCCAAGGCGGACTTTCTCACCAAGTATCCGGATGTCAAGATCCTGATCGCCGGCAACTGCGACGAGCGCGGGACTATCGAGTACAACCTGGCCCTGGGCGAGCGTCGTGCCCAGTCTGCCAAGAACTACCTGGTGAACAAAGGCATCGCCGCCGAGCGCATCCAGACCATCAGCTACGGCAAGGAGCGGCCCCTGGACCCCGCCCACACCGAAGCCGCCTGGGCTGAGAACCGCCGCGACGACTTCAACGTCCAGTAGTCCCAAGGAGATCGGGCGTACATTCAAGCTCGAAGTTTCACGAAAAAACGCCCCAGCCCTTGCCAAGCAGGGGCTGGGCGTTTTTTTTGGGGGGAAATGCGCCTGCTTTCCGGATATGTT
>JBFMHL010000178.1:0-4392 GCA_040753055.1 Thermodesulfobacteriota bacterium
TCACCGGCCCCTGGCGCACCTTGCATCCCATCCCTTTGCAACAGCCTGCCGTATCAGGGTTTATTAAACAATCCGGCCCGCCTCACGGGCCGGATTGTTTATGCATAAAAAACCATTCTGCGCTGTTCCGGTGAAAAAAAGCGCAGCCCCCTTTGCATACCGGTAGATCATGCCTTATTTTTATCAAATCCTGCGTGGCCCCGGCGCCCGCCGGCGACGCACAGGGAAAGTTTTGTTCCCATGCCGCTTTTCCCGCCCGGCAAGGCCGCCGGGGCAAGCCAACCCGCAAAGGAGGGACCATGCAGCTCATTCCCATGGTGATCGAGCAGACCGGAAGAGGGGAGCGGGCCTACGACATCTACTCGCGCCTTCTCAAGGACAGGATCATCTTCCTGGGCTCGGCCATCAACGACGACGTGGCCAACCTGGTCATCGCCCAACTGTTGTTCCTGGAGTCCGAGGACCCGGAAAAGGACATCAACTTCTACGTGAACAGCCCCGGCGGATCCGTGACGGCGGGTATGGCCATCTACGATACCATGGCCTACATCAAGCCGGACATCACCACCGTGTGCATCGGCCAGGCGGCCAGCATGGGGGCGGTGCTCCTGTCGGCGGGCACCCATGGCAAGCGCTACAGCCTGCCCAACTCCCGCATCCTAATCCACCAGCCCATGGGCGGGTTCCAGGGCCAGGCCTCCGACATCGCCATCCACGCCCAGGAAGTGCTACGGCTGCGGCGCATCTTAAACGAAATCCTGGCCCACCATACGGGAAAGCCCGTGGATCAGGTGGAAAAGGATACGGATCGCGACTACTTCATGAGCGGGGAGGAAGCGGTGACTTACGGCCTCATTGACCACGTGATCAAGAACCGTACAGATCTGGACAAGATCTTCTCGGCGAAATAGCGAATGAAAGAAAAAATGTTGCAGAGGAGGGGGGAAACCGCTTTTGAAAAAGTGATTTCCCCCCCTTCCCCCGCACCCTCTCTCCCCGGATCCGCAAAACTTTTTGATGCGTATACTCAAGGGCTGACTAGAAGCTGTTTCATAACTCCATCTGACGTCCCAGGGCGGCGTTCCTTCGCCTTCAAAAAATGCTCACATACAAGCTGTATGCTCCGCTTTTTCGTCGGCCCGCGTCTTGCCCTGAAACGTGATCCGGGGTTATGAAACAGCTTCTAACCGTCATAAGGGGAGCATCCCTGCTGGCTTGTCCCGTTTGGATCAGCCGGACTTTCCGGAAGCAGAGGCAAGCGGCGGATACTCGCCGTGAGCGCATCCGCCATCGGTAGCGCCGCGGCACGGGCCCATACGGGGGCTTTCTTTTGGAGGGGGCTGGTAGACCTTTTCTTTCTCCATGAAAGAAAAGGTCCCCCCAAAATTTTTCCTTCTTTTTTTACTCTTTACCGTCCCCCATCAGCAGGTCCGTCATCTTTTCCACCGCGGCCTTGGCCGGGGAGGCCGTGTCAAAGGGCGATTTGCCTGCCAGGTCCGCCTCGATGAGGGTTTCGTCGTAGGGAAGGAATCCCAGGATGTCGAAGCCGGGGAGGTTCTCCCGCAAAAAGGCTTCGTCCTTTTCTCCGCGGACCTTGTTTCCCACCACGGAAAGCCGGGTGAGCCGGATCTGGGCCGCCAGCTCCTTAACGTGGAGCGCGGTCTCGATGCTGCGCCGCCCCGGCTCCACCACCACCACCAGGCGGTTCACCGCCTGGGCGGTGCCCCGGCCCAGGTGCTCGATGCCCGCTTCCATGTCCATGACCACCACCTCGTTGCGGGCCAGGATGACGTGGGACATCAAGACTTTTAGAAGCTGGCTCTCCGGGCAGATGCAGCCCGCGCCGCCTTTCTTCACGCCGCCCAAACGCATGAGCTTGATGTTGTTGAGCCGCGCGGAGAGGGCGTCGGGAAGATCGTCCACCTTGGGGTTTAGCTTGAAGAAGCTGCCGATGGAGCCGGGCTTGGCCTCGGTCCGTTCGTAGATGAGCTCCTTCATCTCGGCGATGGGCACGATCTTGTCCGCCCCGGCGATGCCTATGGCCCCGGCCAGGTTGGCGTCCGGGTCCGCGTCAATGGCCAGCACTTTCATGCCCCGGGCGTCCAGGGTTCTTGTCAGAAGAGCCGAGAAGGTGGTTTTCCCCACACCGCCCTTTCCGCTTACCGCGATCTTCATATTTCGTCCTTTCCTCCGGTAGCAAAACAGACCAAGAAATGAAAAACTCTTGAAAGCCCGGACGAATTGCCGGAAAATCCCGCCAGTCGCCTTGCTTTTTGCATCGCATGGGTTCCCAGGGCAAGGCTTTTTTCCGACCGGCCGCATTCGGCCGAGTTCCCCTACAAGATAAGCAACGAACGGACGATGTGCAAACAACTGCGCCGCTTCGCCGGGAAACGGACGAGGCCGGAAGCGGCTTTTGAACCAAGACAACAAGGAGGGGCCGTGGAAAAAATAACGTCGAGATTTTTGATCGTGGCCGGGCTCTATGTCTCCGGCGTAACAACCGCTCTCCTGGGGCTCATGCTGAACTACGTGATCCCTAAAGGAGGAGGGGGCAGGGCGGGGGAGGGCTTCCTGGCGCTGGCCCGGCACGACTGGGCGGACATGCACGCGTTCTTCGCTTTGTGCTTCGTAGCGCTGGCGATCACCCACGTGGTGCTCAACCGGGCTCAGGCGCAGGGCCACCTTCGCAAGATCTTTCCCGGAAACCTCAACCGTGCGGTGCTTGCCACCTGCCTGGCGCCCTTCGGCCTGATCGTCCTGGGTTGGCTCCTGGCCTTGATTTTTTAGCGGATGATCTCCGGGCCGCCCCGGGGGAATTTTAGGAAAAGAAAACCCCGGCCGGATTCCGGCCGGGGTTTTCTTTTCCTGATACGTCTGAATTCGGCAGGGCGAAATCCCCACCGCCCAACGGGTTTGTCTCACGACACCGCAGCGGCCTTGCGCGGTCTGTTTTCCTGCTGGGCATCCAGGGCCTTGTCCTCCGAGAGCAGGCGCTCCAGGTCTTCCACCCGGCGGGCGAGCTCGCGGTTTTCGGCCTTCAGGGCGCTCATCTGCTCCCGGGTCACCAGGTTCATCATGGAAAGGACCTCGGAAACCCGCTGGTCTACCTTCTCGGAGAGCCAGCTCTTCATGTTTCCGGCGAAGCCCTGCATGTCGGTTTTTACGCGGGACCCTTCGGTTTCGGATATCTCGTTGTTCTTGATCATGCGGGAGACCAGGCGGTCGAACTCGCCTTCCGCCATGGAAAAGGCGCTCTGCCACAGGGAAACATACTTGCGGGCGTACTGGATCGTGCCCGATACGGTTCCCTGGCCCTTCTGGAGGAGCTGCATGAGAACCCCCGGCGGAACGTGGCGCTCCCGCGCCAGGAGCTGGGAGATGGTGGCGGATGTCAGGTCCTCACCGGTCTTGGCATCCACGATGTAGACCTCTTCGCCGCTCATCACCAGCTCCGACACCCGGGAAAGGGAGATGTACTTCTTGTCCGTGGTGTCGTAAAGCTTGCGGTTTCCGTATTTCTTGATTCTGCGCATTTGCGGTCCTTTTGCTTCACGGCAGGGCGGAAGGAGGTCGAGCGCGAGGCGGTCGCGCTTTTTTTGCCCTCGTTCCGCCCCGCTTGCTGCTGGGGAGGTTGGAGATTGCTTTTTTTCCTGATACGCGTGCTGCTTGGGCCGCAAGCGAAGAAGGCGATGCTTACTCGGCCTTTCCTGCCACGGCTTCGATCTTCTTGTTGAAGGCCTTCATTGCGTTCACCAGCCGATCAATGTCCTTTTTGCTGGGGAGGTTGATCTTGGAGGATACCGAGGTAAGCCCCTGCTCCACCGCGTTCTGGATCGTCTCCAGCACCGTCAGGTTCTTGGCGAACTTCTTTCCGGTCTCGGCCAGGCTGGACATGGTCATGAGGGTCACGTTCCCCATGTCCTGCACCAGGTCGGTTCCGTACTCCAGGCCCTTCTTCACGTACTTCTCGTTGTAGTCCTTCAAGATCGTCTGGGCGTCCCCCGCGGCCTTCATCACCACGGTGGTGACCAGGAACTGGGCTTTCTTCGCGGGCTCGGAGATGGCTTTCTTCACGTTCTCGGCCACGGTCTTTCCCGCGTCTCCGGACTCCGCCACCTTCTGTGTGATGGTTTCCATGAGGGGGATCTTGGCCATGAGGTTCTTGCCGTCCACTACGAAGCTGGAAAGTGCCTCCACGGTTCCCTTGCCCATGTCTTCCATGAAGTCCGTGGCGCTTTCCATGGCCTTTTTCAGGTTCTCGTTGTAGTCCGAGAGCGCTGCGTTGCAGTTGTCGGCGATTTTCTGGATGGTCCGGATGATGTAGTAATCGGACGCCTGCTTATCCTCCGTCGGCGCGGCCTTCTTGGCCGGGGCCTTCTTCGCGGGCTT
>JBFMHL010000179.1:0-2144 GCA_040753055.1 Thermodesulfobacteriota bacterium
GTTTTCCCCCCTCCCCCGCAAAAATCTTTTCTTCTTTTTCTTTTCCTTTCTTTTCTTTTCTTCCCACCCTTCTTTTATCCGTTCTTCCAATCCACCAGCTCGCACAGGGGCAGCATGCCGTCGTGGCTCTGGCCGGCGAAGCCGGAGCCGGAAAGGCCCAGGTCCTTTACATTGGACACGCCGCGGGCGGCGATCTCGTCCTTGAGCGCTTCCTTTCGTTCGGGCGGGAACACGGTGACGGTGGAGACTCCCGGATGCAGGAAGCGCAAGGCCTGCGAGAGGTCCGGGACGGGCCGGACCACTGCCATGCGGGCCATGGTGAGGGCCGAGAGGGGGAACTCCTCCGGGACGATGACCGCGCCCGAGGAGAAGAAGCCGTCCGCCTCGTTGATGAACCATTCCTTGTCCAGGAACAGCCCGCGCATGAGACGCCTAAGCTCGCCGCGGGTCTGCGGCGGGATGTAGTTGGGGTATTTGTCGTCGAAGGCGGCGAGGGCGGCGGCTAGCTCGCAGGCGTAGGCGCGGGCCTGGTCCATGTCCCCTTCCACGTAGTGGATCTGCGAGGCGATGCAGGCCTTCTGATTGGCCACCAGGGTGTCTGCCACGGCCCGCAAGGCAACAGGGCGGAGACCGGACGAGAAGGCCTCGCGGCCGATGAAGGACACGCCGTAGCGAGGGTTGAAGGTGAGCGTCTTGGTGAGCTTGGCCTTTTCCTTGACGGCCAGGACCGAGTCCGGCGCGCCCCAAACCACGATGCGGTCGAAGGCGGTGGGGGCGAAGAGAGCATCCTCGTAGCGCCCGTCGCCGCCGGGCCAGTAGACCAGGGACAAGTGCCGGGTGACGGGATGGTCCGGGGCGGCGCAGTGCGCGGCCAGGGCCAGGAGCGCTCCGGGGAGGAGTGCGCCCGCGGGCGATTTCACTACGGCCGCGGACTTGGTGGCAAGAGCCCGCAGAAAGGAGAAGAAGGGAATCTGGGGCGCGTTTCCTGCGGTGACGTGGAGCTGGCGGGTGGGCATGGCGCGGAGCCGGGGAACGGGGGGAGAGAAGGCAAAGCCCTCTGAGGCGAAAAGCTCCGATGCCATCAGGTTCACCGGAGCGGGCATGACCTGGGCTTCCGGCAGCGACGCCCAGTTGTCCAGCAGGCGGCGGCCCGGAATGCTCCAGGCGGAGAGCTCGCGGTCGGCCATCTGCGCGATGGAGTCCGGAGAAAGGAGGAGCGGGAGCGAGGCGAAGCCCGCATCGTGCCAGGCGTCGGGAAGCTCGGCGGTTTTCCGGGTTTCGGTGCAGACGCGGGAGAGGAACTCCGGGCAGGCGATGAGGGCGTCCCGCGCCCTTTCGGCCCAGGCGAGCGCTTCGGAGAAGGGCATGGCATAGAGATCGCGGCAGAGGCCGGAGATGTCGGTTTCCAGGACCTCTGAGGGCGCGAAGTCCGGCAGGACGAAGTAGGCGTAATCCCCTTCCGGCCGCATGGTTACGCGGTTGACAATGGGCTCGCGGAGGACCAGGAGGTTTCCCGAGCGCAGGTGGGAGGCCGGACCGGCGGAGATGCCGCGGGCGGCGTCCCTTTCCGCGAAGGCGGAGACGATGGCGTCGGGCGGGATTTCCTCCGGCACGCGGAGCTCGCCCTTGATCAGGACGGGCACGCGGAAGACGTTGCGGGCGTCCAGGGCGAGGAGGCGGTGTTCCTCGCAAACCTGCTCGATGCTTTGCGGTCCGGCCTTGCCTGCTTGATTTTGCCGCGCCATGAAAGCCTCCTTGGCGGAAACGGACATTATGCGCCCTGTCCGGTTTTCCAGCTCCCTGCTTGGTTTTTTACTTAAATCTCCCTACCCTCCCTTTGCCAAAGAGGGTAGCTTTTTCCCTATCCGAGGCACGAGGTCGGTGCTTGCGTTCCTCTATACCCCAACCTTAGAAGCTGTTTCATAACCCCATCTGACACCTCAGGGCGGCGTTCCGAGCCTTCTCAAAATGCTCACATACAAACTGGTTGCTCCGCTTTTTCGTCGGCCAGCGCCTTGCCCTGAAACGTGATTCGGGGTTATGAAACGGCTTCTGCTCATCTTCTTGGCAACATCCACGATGAAGCAACTCCCGCCCATACTCCAAAAAGTTTTGCGGAAAAGGGGGAGGGGGTGCGGGGGAGG
>JBFMHL010000180.1:0-13980 GCA_040753055.1 Thermodesulfobacteriota bacterium
GGAACCGTGGCCTTTATCCGGCAGACAAGGTCGGAAGGCGCCCCGGTCCCGCCGAAGGCCGATCTGTCCACCCTCCCGTCCATACCGGAATACCCCGCCTTCGTTGCCTTCACCTTCGGGAGCACCGTACCTGGTGGCGAGGGAGGGGCTCATGCAGGCCCGTGGCCGCAAGGGTCACGTCCCACGGTGCGGTGATCATCCCGGAGCAGAACAACAAACGCCTCCAGGCCTTCGACATCTTCGGCAACCCCGGCCCCCACCTTCCAGAATGGCCTGTACTTCATGCCCCTTGCGGCCGAGACCTACCCGGTCACCTACCGGGACCTGGCCGTGGAGGCGGCCGGCTATATCTACATTCTGTCCTACATCACCCATCTTTCCCAGTACCAGTACCGGCTGGACATCTCCCCCCCCGAAGGCGAGTTCCTGTCGCGCACCACCGGGGTGAACGCGGACAAGCTGTCGCTGGACTTCTGGCGGGACGTGTAGGTGCTCAACTACCAGCCCCGGGCGCTTCCTGACGGGACCAAGCCCGGCATTACCGCGCCCTCCGTCAGCATCTGGATACCGTCCACGCCCTGAGCCCGGGAAAGCCAGAGCCCGACCCCGGGTGTGCAGACCGGGCGCAAGGGAAAAGGCTTTATGGAAAGTAGTACTTAATTATTGCCGGAAACATACATTATTACTGAGCCTTTTTGCTTTCGTTTCGCGCTCTTCCATCATTTTGCCCTTGTGGTTTACTATGATGAGGGTATTATCAACTCATCTCATAGCTAATGCTAGGTATAAAAACCTGAAGAGCCCCGGCCCCCTTTGTGCCTCCGCGGTCGGGCTCGGTGCTTCTTTCCCCCGGTTCCATTTTCCATCAGGAGACCCCCGTGATGCCACGTTCCGTGAGGAATTTTTGCATTGGTGCGATGCTTGTTTGGGCCTGCCTGACCACCGGATGCTCCGGTAGCCGTGACGCGGTTGCGCCGGGACCGGCCGGGGGAAGGCCGCCCTGGATCCGTGAGGCTGCCTTTGCCGCAGACCCGAACCTTTCCGCCCGCCCGGATCAGATCGTGATTCTGGACCTGGAAGCGGGGATGGCGCAGGCCCGGTCCCACGAGATACCGTATACCTACCAGACCGGGGACGAGGGCTGGCGCGTGCTGGCCCTGGACCCCGGAGATCCCTACCTCACGCGTGCCACCCTGTTCGATGCGGGCGGACGCCGGGTGGCAACGGTCACCCGGGACTCCGGGGCCGTGCGCTACTATGCCGGGCCGGGCGCCTACCGGCTGGAGGTCGTGCACGACGCCACGGTCGTGCCGGCCGCCGGCAGCGTCGCCTTCATTCGCCAGAAAAAATCCCAAGGACCTGCGGTACCGGCCAAGGCGGGGCTTTCTACGCTTCCCTCCATTCCCGCCTATCCGGCCTACGTGGCGTTCACCTTCGGAAACACCGATCAAAAGGGCAACTTCCTGGTGGCGCGCGAGGAGGAGAGCTTCCTGTGGGCCCTGGCGGCCTGGCAGAGCGATGAGGACTTCACCTCCATGTCCCACCTGTTCGGGCTGGAGCAGGTGCAGGATCTGGACTGGTGCAGCAACGGAAGCTACCCCCCTTTTGCCGAGATCGTGGACATCCACCTCTGGGCGCACGACGACAACCAGCACCTTTACTTCACCATGGAGGCGGACTGCGGGCGCTACCCGGACGTGTGCCCCGCCTCCCAGAACAACCAGCCCATCTCCGGCGAGCTGTACATGCCGGCCATCTGGAACGGGGACACGAAGTACTCCCTGTACCTCCAGGACACGGGCCAGGGCTCCTTCGTGCTCTGGACGCCCACGCTTCCCATTGCGTCGTGCTCGCCCCTGTACCTGGCGGAAAACAACATCATGTACTACTACGCCTTCACCAAGGACAAAACCTTCAGCCCCGCCACCCTGGCCCTGGATCCGCGCTTCGTGTACTACAAGGACGGCACGGTCATAGACCGCAGCAAGCTCACGTCCGGCCAGGTGGCCCTGTACTCGGAGCCCAACTACGCGGGAACCGCGGTGATTTTAAACTCGAGCTTCGACACGGTGGAGGTGCTGAACCTCTTCGATGTCAAGTCCATCGCCTACGGGCTCTATACCGACACCACCGTGGCCTTCTACAGGGAGACGAACCTCCACGGCGACCCGGAGCTCACCGTGGCCATGAACACGCCCAACATGGACCTTGCCGCGGCCGACATCGGGTCCATCAGCGTGTTCGCCTCGGACAAGACGCTCATTGCCACCAAGCAGTGCCCGTACTGCAACCTTGCCGGAGTGGTGCTGGACGGCGACGACATCTCGGGCGCGAACCTTTGCTTCGCCAACCTCATGGCCGCCAGCATGGCGCATTGCAGCCTCACCGGCACGGATATGGCCAATGCGGTTCTTTCCGGTGCGAACCTGAAGAACGCAAACTGCGCGGGAGCGGGCTTCCTGAACGCCGTCCTGACCGGAAACGGAAATCTGCAGCTCAGTGCAGCCGTCCTTTCGGGGGCCTACCTGCGGAACGCCAACATGTACGGCACCAACCTTTCGGGAGTTGACTTCACCAATGCAAGCTTCCACTCCACGCCCAACGACCCGTCGGGATGCTCGCCGGACCCCGACAACCCCGACTTCTCCAACGGCTGCAGCTCGGCGCAAAACGCCACCTTGAGCAACGCCAACTTCACGGGGGCCTACCTGGCGGGGCTGGATCTCTCGGGGGCCCAAGGCAACGAGGTGAACTTCAGCGGCGCGGTATTGTCCGGGGCTCGTTTGAACGGGTCGTCGTTTTCCTGGGACCCCGGAACCCAGGTGGGAAGCAGCTTCCAGGGGGCTTTCCTGGACGGGGTGGACCTGACCGTGGCCCACTTCGACAAGTGCGACTTCTCCAGCGCCTACGTGACCAGCGATCCCTCCAAGAACTGCGTTATGTTCTCCCTCCCTGCCAGCCACGCGGATTTCCCCGGCTACCAGACTCAGTACGGCTCCACGCCCTGTGTGCTCACCGCGACGCCCGGGGCCACAACCTATACGGCGCTGGACGATAGCTGCTTCTGCCCCGACGGCACGGTAGGCCCTTGCAGCAATGCGGCCTGGCAGAACCCCACCACCCCGCGGGACCAGGCCCAGCCGGCAAGCGGATACTGCACGGACGACCCACCGTTGTGCACTTTCTCGAACCTCTACTTCGGATGGTAACTATCCCTCTCTGCGGAGGGCAATGGACAAGGAGGGGCCATGGGCCGCAAGGCAAAAGCGAAACAGGAACGGAAGTCGGGGGCGGGAATCACCCGCCGGGATTTCATGAAGGTATCGGCCGCGGCCGGGGCCGCCCTGGGCTTTCCCGCACTCCTTGCAGGCTGCTCCGGATCAAAAGGAATGGCACTTCCGGGCGGAAGCGAGATGGTGAACTTCTTCTTCGACCTTTCCCATCTTTCTTCAAAGCGGGCTTACTTTGCGGTGGTGGGCGGAATGCGCCATTTTCTGAGCCCCATCAAGACGGAGGCCGACCTGTGGAAGGCGCGCCAGGCCAACCCCATGCTTTCCCGGATCCCGGCGAACCGCATCACTCACGCGGCCTATGATGTGCCGTTTCCGCGCGATAGCATCGGGCTTTGTTACGTCATGGGGAAGGAGCCGGACAACCCTCTCGTCCCGCCTTCCATGGCCACCTTGTTTGTTCACCTTCCCTCCGCGGCGCTGGAAAACCTCGGCCGGTTCACGGGAGTCCTGCCTCGGGCCGGGCTTAGCAAGTTCAAGTTCTACGGCGTGGACCCCGGAAACTTTTCCGAGGAGCCCGGGGCCTATGCATTGGCCCACAGCTACAAGGGGCCCATGGACCAGGCCACGGCCCTGGTCTTCGGCCACCTGGAGATGATCACCGCGGATCCGACGTCGGCCGCCTATATCCAGCAGAGCATCATCGAGCCGGACGGCAACACCTACGTGCTGGCTGACAGCCTCTACAGCCAGGGAAGCGGCTGGGCAACGAACCAGGTGATCACGGACCCCACCACCGGAAAGACCCTGTACAACTCCCAGGGCGAGCCCCAGGTGGTTCCCCTGTGGTCCACCTCGACATCCCAGTATGCCGGAGCTGCCATCGCCTCCACGCTCACCACGGCCAAGAACGACCCGACCCTGGGGGCCAACATGACGGGCCGGGACCCCGACGGCGACAACAGCGACCTCCAAGGCAAGATCTGGACCATCTGGGACGGGCAGTCCTCGGTCACGCCGGGCGGCGTCCAGGCCGCGGGCGTGTTCACCATGGCCCAGAAGTTCATCTCCGCCTCCCCGGGCCTTTCCATGAGCGTGTCCAACCTGACGGAGGACCGGACCTTCACCCTCACCGTGAAGAACTCCTATCTGCGCTACCTGGGGCTCTACATCCGCTACCTGGATACGGCGGGGAACCCCATTTTACGCACCTCGCTTCCCCAGAACGTCCTGGACAGCTTTCCCGATTGCGGCGCCTTGAACTCGGATTACGACAGCTTTGCCATGGCGGTGAACCCCGAGTTCGCCTTCCTGGGAATCCCCATCAAAAGCGACGACCAGACCTTCACCGTGGTGGTGCCGGAGGATGCGGGCACCGTCGTGGCCCTGGCCGCCGGCATCGGGAGCGGGGACAACCCCTATCCCCAAAATATTCTTCAGGCGGGGGTGGTCACGACAGCCATCATCAACCTGGCGATGCCCGCCTTTTTCCTGGCCCTGAACGCGGGCGCCTCCTACAAGCTCCTGGTCGAGAAGGTAAACCTAACGCTCATCAAAAGCCTCGCGACGGTATGCGCTGCCGCGATATTCGGGGCCATACCGGGCCTGGTTCTGGACGATCCCAAGACCATGGTCACCGCGCTGGTCCAGCTGGCCCAGCTCGTGCTCACCGCGGCCAGCCAGCTCCCCAAGCTGGTCGCGCAGGTCCTCGGCAAGCCCGTCTCCCAGGTGACCGACAGCATCCCCATCATCGGCACCATCATCATGGCCATCTCCTCCGCCGGCATGATCGCCAGCCTCGCGGAAACCATCGAGGAGTGCGTCCGGAGCCCCAAAGTCTACGAGTACGACGTGACCTTCACCCAGCAGATCGTGGTAACCGTGAGCCGCGACCCGAACGACTTCAAGTTCCCGGCGACGGCCGCCACCTACGAGGTGATGGCGGTGTTCGACAACGGGTCCTGCATGACATCGGGCGTGCTTCCCATGCCGGGCCAGCCCTATAGCGACCCCATCCCTTATACTTTCGGGGCCCTGCCCATGGGCGGGATGGTGAAGTTCGAGACCTACTTCCGCGCGGACACGGGCTGGTGCGCAGGCCAGGGCGCCACGGCGATGCTGACGAACGACAGCACCCTTACCAACCAGGCCATCACCATCAAGGAGAACAAGGTCCCCCTCACTGCAAACACCTACTACAGCCACGAGGCCATAACGGAGCTAGACGCGACCGGGGCGCTCGCCTGGAAGGACACCAACACCCCGCCGACCACGAACGTCGCGGATCTCTCCTGCGAGAACGTGAACGGCGACCTCTGCCAGCTTGTCGGGATCACCGTGAGCCAGGCCTCCGGGGCCGCCGGCTACGCCTGGAAGGCCTACTCGAACGGCCTGGCCTACTGCAAGACCCAGGCGCAGGGCCAAATGTACGCGTTCGGCTCCCTGTCGCTCATGCAGAACCCCCAGGCCGGGCACGGGGTCTACCCCTGCGGTTTCTCGGAAGCGGCCCGGGTGGTCTTCGACCTGGCGGTGGTGGGCGGGGGAGGGCAGCAGCCCGCGGGTGGCGCGACCTCGGACAACTATTATGTGGACACCTCCTATGGACTGTACCTGGTGCGCCAGATCCGCCTGGCCCAGGAGACTCCGCCCGATTGGGACGCGATTGACTCCAACAAGTGCTTCGGCCAGTTCTACACGCTGCCGGACGCGCTGCTCTTCCACCCCTCCCGCAAGCTTATCAGCATAGACTCCGTTAACGACAAGTTCGAGGTTCTGGACCTGCCGGAAACCGCCGTACCCGACGCCGACGCCATACTGCCCCATGTTTACAGCGCCACCGGGACGCGGGAGGGGCTCATGAAAGGGCCCGTGGCCGCGGGCGTCATGCCCCACGGCGAGATCGTCATTCTGGAGCAGAAGAACATGCGCCTCCAGGCCTTCGACATCTTCGGCAACCCGGCCCCCATCTTCACCAACAATCAGTACTACGTTCCGCTCAAGGCCGAGACGCTTCAGGCCACCTACCTGGACCTGGCCGTGGAGGCCACGGGCTTCATCTACGTGCTTTCCTACGTGGTCCAGCAAAGTCAGTACCAATACCGGCTGGACATCTACACCCCCGAGGGCGATTTCCTGTCGCGCACCACGGGCGTGAACGCGGACAAGCTCTCCCTGGATTTTTGGCGCAACGCATACACGCTCAATTACCAGCCTCTGAAGCTCCCGAACGGCAATGCGCCCGACATAACCGAGCCCACCGTGAGCATCTGGATCCCCTCCACGCCATAGACGCAGGCTGCCCCTGCCCGGCCGGACGGCCGGGCAGGGGCAGCACCTCATCCCGCTTTGCCTTTTCCGGCCTTGACAGTGGACCGAAGATATTGTTTCTAAAGCGGTTGCCCGGACTTGGGTTCCGCTTGCCGCCATCGGCCAGGCATCGCCTCCTCGGTCCGGAAGAAGCGCATAGATTTTCCGGCCATTCATTCGATTCCACTCACCCGCCGGGCTCCGCGCCCGTGCAGCCACCCCGGGGACCTTTCCATGAGCGTCTACGAAATCCTTGCCGAACGAGGCTTCATCGAGCAGTGCACCCACGCCGACGAGCTTTCCGGGCTTTTGGCCAAAAAGAACGTGACCTGCTACATCGGCTTCGACCCCACCGCCGACAGCCTCCACGTAGGAAGCCTGATCCCCATCATGTCGCTGTGCCACATGCAGCGCGCCGGACACCGGCCCATCGCCCTGGTGGGCGGGGGCACGGGCCTGGTGGGCGACCCTTCGGGCAAGACCGAGATGCGCAAGATGCTCACCATCGAGACGGTGAACCACAACGTGGAGGCCCTGAAGAGCCAGCTCTCGCGCTTCCTGGATTTTTCCTCCGGCAAGGCGCTCATGGCCAACAACGCGGACTGGCTCCTGCCGCTTAATTATGTCGAGTTTCTGCGGGACTATGGCCGGCACTTCTCGGTGAACCGCATGATCAAGGCGGAGAGCTACAAGCTTCGGCTGGACTCCGAAGAGGGGCTTTCCTTCATCGAGTTCAACTACATGTGCCTGCAGGCCTATGACTTTCTCCACCTGTTCAGGGCCAAGGACTACGGATGCGAGCTCCAGATGGGCGGCTCGGACCAGTGGGGCAACATCGTGGCGGGCGTTGACCTGATCCGCCGGGACTGCGGCGGCCAGGCCTACGGGCTCACCTTTCCCCTCATCACCACCGCCTCGGGCGCCAAGATGGGGAAGACGGCCGCCGGGGCCGTCTGGCTTTCGGCCGAGAAGACCTCCCCCTACGACTACTACCAGTACTGGGTCAACAGCCACGACGACGACGTGGTGCGCTTCCTGAAGTTCTTCACCTTCCTGCCCGTGGAGGAGATCGCCCATGTGGCCAAGCTCTCCGGCGCGGACTTAAACGCCGCCAAGGCCGTGCTTGCTTTCGAGGCCACCAAGCTGGCCCACGGCCGGGACGAAGCCGTGAAGGCCATGGAGGCGTCCATCGCCATGTTCGGGGCCCGCAAGGTGCCTTCGGGCCTGCTTCCGGCCAGCGATATCCCCCGCAAGGCCCAGGACGACCAGGAGGCCGACCAGCTGGCCAGCGCGCCCACCTTCGCCGTCTCCCGCGAGCGGCTTGCGGAAGGGATTCCGGCCTTCGAGATCTTCGCGGACGCGGGATTGGCGGGCTCCCGGGGCGAGGCTAGGCGCACGCTCTCCCAGGGCGGCGGGTACATAAACGGCGTCCGCGTGGAAAGCTTCGACTTCCGCATCACTCTTTCCGACTTCACCGAAAACGGGGCCATGCTCCGGGCCGGCAAGAAGCGGTATTGCCGTCTGGTGATTGCCTGAAGGCTCCGGGGCACTTGCCGCCGAACCGTAAAAGGGCTACAATCGCTCCCGAGAAAGCACGAAGAAACTTTGCGAGGGGGAACCTTGCCGTCGTCTACAGGGTTCCCCTTCGCCTTCGCCGGGCGTGACCGGGAGGCTCCATGCCGCTTTACGATCTCTCCGAATTTTTCAGCCTGTCGCGTTCGCTCAACTACAACCTGAGCTCCACCTCGTCGGGGCGCTACTACATCCTGCGCTCCATCGCCGCCCACAAGCGCATGGCCGCCCAGGAGAAGGGCGTGCTCATGAAGGCTTTGGGGCTTTTGATCAACTCCTACGGCGCCAAAAAGCGCCGTCTGGGCCCCCCGGCGGTGCTCCATCCCCTGCGCGCCACGGCCATTCTGGCCCGGGCCATGGAGAACCTGGACCTCCTGGATCTCCTTACCGAGATGTTCCACGACGTGTTCGAGGACATCTATCCTTTCGACTTCGGCAACCCCCAGTGGAAGGGCCTCATGCAGCAAGAGTTCAACGAGGTCCTGGGGCGCTTCGACGACCGGGCCGGCACCATACTGTTCGAGCGCCTGGTGTCCTTGGCCCGGCGGGAGGACGAGTCCTACTACGCCTATATCGGCCGCATGCTGGAGGAGCACTCCGAGGCGGCAGCCCTGGTGCGGGTGAAGCTGGCCGACCGCCTGGACAACACCCTGGACATGCGCATAGACCTGTCCGACCCCCGGGAGGACCAGGACTTTTTCCAGGAAATCTTCGAGGTCATGTTTCTAAACATCGCCACGGGCCCCGCGGGCGAGCTGGACCACCCGCCTCCCGCCCCCCTGAACGGCGCTTGGCGGCTTTACGAGCTTTTCAAGAACGCCGTGCTGTTGTCGCTCATCCGCCAGAAGGTGAACTACTGGCCGGGGATGGGCTTCGACCAGCTTTTCCACGGCCTGGCCGTGGCCAGCTGGAACGAGGCCAAGAGGGTCTTCATGCACGTTTCGGGCTATCACGCCAAGAGCGTGGGGAACGTCCGCAAGGTCCTGATGGAGGCAATGGAGTACTGCTACTCGGACCGCATCAACATGGTGACGCTGCCCGACGAGCGTTTCCGGCTGGACGGCCTTTTCTCCACCTACTTCGACCACACCTCGCCGCTGGTGCGCCGCGAGAAGCTGGCGGAGCTCTACCGGGACAAGGCGCTCATGGCCCAGGCCGCCATCGCCTCCGTTGTCATCTTCCAGAGCTTTCTCCACGACCCGGAGTACTACATCCGCGGCATCAGCGAGAAGGGCATCAGCCCCACCTGAAGATTCGCGTCCGTTCCGCCGGGGGGAGACGGCCATGTTCGAGGAGATATACCGGAACAAGCGGATGAGCCCGGACAATGCCGCGGCGCTCGTTCCCGAGGACGCCAGCCTGACCCACGGCCTGGCCGTGTGCGAGCCCCCGGCCATCCTGGAGGCCCTCGGCCGCCGGCTGCGGTCCGGCGACCTGAAACACGTAAGCGTATACTCCATGTTGCCGGGCAGGCCCGTGGCCGAAAGCCTCCTGGACCCGTTGCTGTTGGATCAGGTGGACGCCTTTTCCTGGTTTGTGGGGCCCGCGGACCGCGGCCTGGTGCGGACGGGCCTCAACTACTTCATCCCCAACGAGTTCCACCAGCTCCCCCGCTTCATCCGGGAAGCCATGGACCTCACCGTGGCCGTCACCACCGTGAGCCCCATGGACCGCAACGGGTTCTTCACATTCGGGCTCTCCAACGACTACATCTCCGCCGCGGCCCGCGCCGCCAAGGTCCTCATCGTGGAGGTGAACGAGAACATGCCCCGGATCTTCGGGGACAGCCTCCTGCACGTCTCGGAGGTCACGGCCATCGTGGAGAACAGCGCGCCCGTCCCCGAGATCATGCCCCAGCCGCCGCGACCCGAGGCGGAGAAGATCGGCAAGATCGTGGCGGACCTGGTGCCGGACGAAGCGGTGATTCAGCTGGGCTTCGGAACCCTTCCCGCGGCCGTGGGCAAGTATCTCTCCGGGCACCGGGACCTGGGCATCCACACGGAGCTTTTCTGCCCCGCGCTCATGGACCTCGTCCGCAAGGGCGCGGCCACGGGCGCCAAAAAAGCCTTCCACCGCCGTAAGCACTGCTTCACCAACGCCCTGGGAAACCGCGAGATGTACGACTTTTTGCACGACAACCCCAGCGCGGAAAGCTACCCCGTGGACTACCTGAACGACCCCGGCGTGATCGCGCGGAACCCCAATATGATCTCCATTAACGCCACCATCCAGGTGGACCTCCTGGGCCAGTGCAACTCCGAGTACATGGCGGGCTCCGAGTACTCGGGGACGGGCGGGCAGCTTGATTACGTGCGGGGGGCCTACCGGTCGCCCGGAGGCAAGTCCGTCATCGCCTTCTACTCCACGGCCAAGGAGGGGAGCGTCTCCCGCGTGGTTCCCCGGCTTCCCGCCGGGACGGTGGTCACCACCCCGGCCACGGACGTCCACTACCTGGCCACCGAGTACGGGGCCGTGAATCTCAAGGGCAAATGCACGCGGGACCGGGCCTTGGCCATCATCGCCATCGCCCACCCCCGGTTCCGGGACGAGCTTTTGAAGGAAGCCGAGAACATGAGGCTCATCTGATTCCCCTAAATCGGCAAAGCGTTACGTGAACGCAAAGAAAATAGGCCTCAATTCGCTGGCCAACGTCATCCGGCTGGTCGCCAACGTCGGCGTTGCCTTCTTCATGACTCCCTTCCTGGTGCGCCACCTGGGGAAGGCGGGCTACGGCGTGTGGGATATGGTCCTGTCCGCCGTGGGCTACGTGACCCTCATGGACATCGGGCTGGCGGGCGCCGTGGTCAAGTACGTGGCCGAGTTCCGCGGCCGGAGCGACGAGGAAGGCCTCTCCGCCGTGGTGGAGACGGCGTTTACCTTCTACCTGGCCGTGGCCCTGCTGGGTGCGGCCGCCCTGGGGCTCTTCCTCTGGCTGGGTTTTTCCTACCTCACCGTGGAGTCCGTCGAGCCCTCCGTGGTGCGCTGGGTCCTTCTGCTCATGGGCCTGGATGCGCTGGTCTGCTTCGTGGGCTCGGTTTTTTCCGGCATCCTGGCCGGCGCACACCGCTACTACGTCACCAGCACCCTGGAAGCCCTGTTCCGGGTGCTCACGGCGGCCACCGTCTGGGTGGGCCTGAAAAACGACCACGGCCTGATCTTCATGGCGGTGGCCAACCTCTCCTACGACCTCGTCAAGTTCGGCTTCTACTACGTGGAGTGCCGCTTTCGCATGAAGATGCTGTCCCGGTTCCGGCTCCGGCTGGCCGCCTCCCACTTCCACACGATGCTCACCTTCGGCGTGAAGTCCCTGCTGGTTTCCGCCTCGGGCAGGTTGTATTTGCGCAGCCACTCCCTCATCATCGGCTATCTCATGAGCGCGGCGGCGGTCCCCTTCTACGCCGTGCCGGCCAACCTGGCCCAGTACGCCCGGAACCTCCTGTGGGCCCTCACCATGGCCTTCCTTCCGCTTTTTTCCGATCTTTCCGCCAAAAAAGAAGAGGACCTCATGCGGAAGATCTTTTTAAACTACAGCCGGTACACCTGCATGATATTCTTTCCGGTCATCGTGGTCATGCTGGCCATGGGCCAACCCTTCCTGCTGCGCTGGATCGGCCCCTCCTTCGCCCGCCAGGGAGGGCCGGTGCTCTTCTTCCTCACCCTGGCGTTGCTGGTGTCGGCGTTCCAGCCCCTGTCCGAACGCGTGCTCACGGGCGTGGCCCGCCACGGGCTCATCGCCTGGACCCGCTTTTTTTCCGCGGCCCTGTTCCTGGGCCTGGGCGTGGTTCTGACCCGCACCCACGGGCTCACCGGCCTTGCCTTCGCCTTTTTCTGCGGCGCCGTGGGCCCGCCCAGCCTGGTTTTGCTGCGCAGCCTGTCCATCGTCAAGGTCTCGCTGGCCGAATACCTCCGCAAGTCCTTGCTAGCTCCTTTCTGCGTTGCTATTGTGTGCGCTCTGGCTCTCTGGGCCGTTTCCCGCGCATGGCCGCCCCGGGGATACCCGGCCATCTGCCTCCAGTCCGCGGGAGGGCTCTTCCTTTACACGGGGCTCGCCTTCCTGCTGGTGCTGGACGCGGACGAGCGCAGGGTCCTGGTCCGGGGGATCGGCCGGAGGCTTTCCAGGAGATAAACGCGGGAGTTCCCGCTGGGGATTTCTTCATGCAAAACGTCCTTCTCATAACCATTGACAGCCTGCGCGCCGACGCGGTGGGAGCGCTCTCCGGCCGAACCGGGCCCGACAGCCCGACCCCCAGCCTGGACCGGCTCATCGCGGAAGGGGCCGTCTTCACCCGTGCCTTCTCCCAGGGCGGCACCACCCAGACCTCCTTTCCCGCGCTCCTGTCCGGCCAGTACCTCTGCCGCCACCGCGACGCCTACAAGGGGCTCTCCGCGGACCGGCCGCTCCTCTCCGAAGCCTTCGCCGCCGCAGGCGCACGCACCTGCGCGTTCAATTCCAACCCCTACATCTCCCGGCACCTGAACTACCACCGGGGCTTTTCCGACTTCTACGACAACCTGCCCGCAAGCCCCCGGTCCGGCTTTTTCCACAGGGCCAACATCGCCTATCAGAAGGCTCGGGCCCTGTTCGTGGCCCCTTATGTCCCGGCAAACCAGCTGAACCGCCAGGTTTTTTCCTGGCTCGATCGAGCGCCGCGCCCCTTCTTCCTCTGGGTCCACTACATGGACGTGCACGGGCCCTACGTGCCGGTTTCGGGCTTCGCCCCCCTTTCTCGCCTGCGCGCCGGCTTTTTGTGGAAAAAGGCCAACCACCGGCCCGCCGAGGTGTCGGGCACCGAAAAACAGGCCCTCTACGCCGACTACCGCGACAAGGTGCGCTTCTGTGACGGCCACGCGGGCGAGCTTTTGCATCGCCTCGCCGGCCCGGACACCCTCACCGTGCTCACTGCAGACCACGGCGACCTTTTCGGGGAAAAGGGGATCTTCGCCCACCCCCCGCGGGTGCTCTACGATAAGCTCCTCCACGTCCCCCTGGTCTTCCACCAACCCGGAACCGTTAGCCCGGCCCGCTACGACGCGCCCGTGAGCCTTCTGTCGCTCGCCCCCACCATCCTGGACCTGGCCGGGCTCTCCCCCGTGCCGCCGGCTCCCCTGGACGGAACCAGCCTCGCCCCTGGCATGGCCGGCGGGCAAAACCCTACAGCCCGGGACATGATCCACGAGTCCTGGACCAAGGTCCTGGCCGTGCGCCGGCATCCGTACAAGCTCATCGCAGACTTCACGAAAAACCGTTTCGAGCTCTACGACACCCGGAACGACCCGGACGAGACAACGGACCTGGCTCCCCAACGCCCGGACCTGGTGGAGGAGATGACCCAGACCGCACGCCAGCACCTGCTGGACGTGAACGCGTCGGCCGAAGACCTGGAAGCCGCCGGCTACACCCCCGACTCGGCCGTGGCCATCCAGCTGAAAAGTTTGGGATATTTGTAAAAGGCAAAGGCAAGGGCAAAGGCAAAGGCAAAAAAACAAAAAAAGGAAAAGATTTTTTGGGGGGACCTTTTCTTTCTCCATGAAAGAAAAGGTCCCCCCAAACCCCCTCCCAAAGAAAGCCCTAGTATGGGCTTGGAAAGGCTACCGACGCGCGGCCGAAGGGAAAGCGGAAGAAGCAGCCGAACGTGTGGATCGGTATCGCTCGAAAAGAGGAGGGGTAGTTCTATAGAATAGTGAGGTAGAGTAAAGAGAGAAGCCCGGCGAGGCAGGGTATTGGACAAGCAAACCAGCTTTCATGTTTCCCTGCGTCTCGCCAGGCGGCACGAGCCCGTATTGCGGCTTTCTTTGGAAGGGGGTCCGGGGGAAACCTTTCTTTCTCCATGAAAGAAAGGTTTCCCCCCAGCTTTTTTCATCTCTTCAGCCT
>JBFMHL010000181.1:0-37527 GCA_040753055.1 Thermodesulfobacteriota bacterium
TCCCCCCACACCCTCCTCCCCCCTTTCCGCAAAACTTTTTGCAGCATGCAGAGGGTTGGCGCGGCAAACGACTCCAACACCTTTCCGGCACCTCGCTTTCCAGTAGCTCCGCTCCTTAAATGCGGCAAATATCTAGCGCACCGCCGCTGTTGCATTATCGCCTTCCGCTTGACACCGCCCCTTCCGGCTTGGTAACTAACCGGATAGTTAAACCGAGCGGTTAAACTATCCAGTACCCCTGGCCCGGAGAAACCAGCCATGCCCGCCAAGGCCCAGCAAAATAGACAGGAGCAAACCATCGGAAAAATCGTGGACGCCGCCACCCGGCTCTTTGCCGAGTCCGGGTACGCCGGCGCCTCCGTGGACGAGATCGCCCGCGCCGCGGGCGTCAACAAGGCCACCATCTATTACCACGTGGGCGACAAGGACAAGCTCTACCAGTCCGTTCTCCACGACGTCATCGGCAGCACCGTCCAGAACGTTGTGGGAAACCTTTCCGAAAACCAGACCCCCGAGGAGAAGCTCACCACCTACATCCGGGGCGTGGCCGAAACCGTGGAGCGCTACCCGCCGCTTCCCCCCGTCATGATGCGCGCCGTGGAAACCGGCGGCCAGGGGCTCTCCCAGGAGGTGGCCGCGGACCTGGTCATGATCTTCGGCATCCTTTTGGGCATCCTGGAGGAAGGAGTCTCCCGGGGCGCCTTCATCCAGACCAACCCCTTCCTGATCTACCTCATGATTTTGGGGGCCATCGCCTTCCACAAGAACGTGGAGGCCACTTGGAACGGGAGCCGCTCCGCTGCGCGCATGCTCCGGCAGCTGGACCCCTGCCTCTTCGACAAGCTGGAGGGAAGCATCCGGAAGGACGTGGCCGAGGAGGTCTCCCGGCTCATGCTGCGGGCCCTGAAGAAGTAGTTCGTCAACCTTTTGCAGTCCTCATGCGGGACGAGGTGGTTCATGCAGGTTCAAACGCTCACCGACCGGGAGGTCTGGAGCTTCCAGCGTGGAAGGCTCAAGCTCCTCATTGCCATCCTCCGTTTTCCCCGGCTTGCCTACGCCATGCTCTCCGGAGCGGGGCATTTCATGCCCGAGCTGGAAACGGCCGCCAACAGCGCCGTGCGCCACAGCTTCTCCATGCTGGGGGGCGGCCTGGTGGCCCCCGATGATCTGGCGGCCATGCGCTATGTCTACCAGGAGTACCTGGACCATATGGACGGAGTGGTCGAGGCCGGAAAGAACGGGAAGAAGGTGGTCTGGGCCGAGTTCAACCTCTCCAACGAGCTTTTGCGGGTCTTCGACGTAACCGCCTACATCCCGGAGTCCCTCTCCATCATGGCCCACCACATGGGCACCGACGTGCCCGTGAAGATGATCGAGGAGGCCGAGGCCGCCGGCATCCCGGCCGAGTACTGCTCGGCGGGCAAGACCGCCATCGGGGCCTACCTCCTCAAGCAGGCCCCGGAGCCGGACCTCTTGATTTCCAGCTCCCACCCCTGTGACTCCGTGGTCTCCTCCTACCAGGTGCTCTCCGAGCTCTCCGGCGCGCCGCTCTTCGCCGTGGACACGCCCTACTGGGACGACGAACAGAGCTTCGAGTACTACGCCCAGAACCTTTCCCGCCTCATCGGCTTTCTGGAAAAGCACACCGGGCAGGAAATGGACTGGGACCGGCTCGCCCGCGTCTGCCGCACCATGAACGAGACCAACCGCTGGCTCTCCGAGTACACGGAGATGGCCCGTGCCGTACCCTCGCCCATGAACCTCACCTGCCTGCTCCTGGGCTGGCAGCTCTCCATCTGCGCCACCGCCACCGAACGCGGCGCCGTCTATGCCAAGAAAATCGTCCAGAACGCCAAGAAACGCCTCAAGGCCGGCCGAGGATTCTTCGACAACCAGAAGATCCGCGTAATCTGGTTCGACATCCCGCTGGCCTTCCACTTCATCGAGCCCTGGCTCAACAAAACCTTCGGCGCCGTCACCGTGGCGGACTTCATGGGCTGCGTGAAGCTCTGCCAGATAGACACCTCGGATCGGGAGACCATGCTCCGCGACCTGGCCAAGGCTCACCTGTCCATCGCCATGGCCCGCCAATGCCGCGGCCCGGCCGAGTACTTCACCGGCGAGCTGGCCCGGCTGGCCGAGGACTTCTCGGGCGACTGCTTCATCTTCACCCGGCACCAGGGCTGCAAGACGGGCTGGGGCATGGGCAAGCTCGTCCGCGACGTGTGCGAACGCGCCGGAAAGCCGGCCCTGTTCCTTGCCACCGACTCCTTTGACAAACGTTGCGCGGACGAGGCCCAGGTGAAGAAAGAGATCACCGAGTTCTTCCGCGAAAACGGACTGGCATAAAAAATGGCCGGAATCATCACCGCAGGGTTCGACGTGGGGTCGCGCTTCGTCAAGGCCTGTGTGGCCAGGGACGGACGCATGGCCGGCTTTGCCGTGGGCGAGATCGCGGGCGATCCGGAAACCAGCGCCCGCGCCATCCTGAGCAAGGCCGCCGAAGACGCCGGCGTCCCGGTCAGGAAAATCCGTTGCGTCGCCGCCACCGGCCACGGCTCGGACCTGGTCCCCGACACCGCGCTCACCTTCTCGGAGGCCCACGCAACCACACGAGGGCTCGCCGCCATCCACATCCCCGCCCGCACCGTGGTGGATGCCGGCGGCCTGTACCTGCGCCTCTACCGTCTGAACGAAAACGGCGGCCTGGCCCGCACTGAGGAGAACGACCGCTGCGCCGCCGGAAGCGGAAAGTTCCTCGAAATGGCCGCCCGTGCCGTGGGCGTCAGCATGAAGGACGTGTCCCATATGGCCGGCGGAGAGATCGAGGGCTACGAGATCCGCACCAACTGCGCCGTGTTCGCCGAGTCCGAGATCATAAGCCGCATCAACGCCGGCCACGACCGCTCAGCCGTGCTCCGGGGAGTCATCTCCTCCATCGCGGAGAGGACCGCAACCCTGTTCACCCGCGTCCCCGTGAAGCCGCCCGTGATCCTGGTGGGGGGTCTGGCCCGCATCGAGCTCTTCATCGAGCTTTTGAAACGCGCCAGCGGCATCAACCTCGTCGCCTGCGCCTGCGACCCGCGCAGCCCGGCGGCCCTGGGCGCGGCCCTCCTCGCCGCGGAAAACCCTCCGCCGCGGAAGAAGTTTTTGGGAATTTGGTAAAAGGCTTTGCGGGGGGGGGAAAGGGGTCCCCGAGCGGCGCAGCCGCGTCGGGGTAAGGATGAGCCACTCTTTTCAACAGGGGTTCCCCCCCTTCCCCGCGAAATCCGTTTCCTTGTTATTTTTGAGATCGCTTCTCAAACGGACTTGTTCCCATTGATCGAAAAATCGCGTTTCTCTTGAAAGCGTAAGAACAGGCATTCCTGTTCTTTTGGGGGTTTCATGGAAATCTGGCAGGAAGTGGAAAGCCTTGCCCGCAGCCTTACCAACGATCCCGTCCGGAACGCCCGCGCAGCCGGGAAGCCGGTCGTGGGTTTTCTTTGCTCCTACGTACCCGAAGAGATCATCGAGGCCGCAGGCTGCGTGCCCTACCGCATCCGGGCCGCCGAAAGCACCGGCAGCACCCTGGGCGACTCCTACTACGGGGCCGTCAACTGCTCCTTCATCCGCCGGACCATGGACCTGGTCCTGCGCGGCGGATTCTCCTTCCTCTCCGGGGTGATTTTCCTAAACGGCTGCGACCACTCCCGCAGGCTCTACGACAACTGGCGCGACGCCGCTCGATCCGCCCCCGAAGGCCCCGGCCTCCTGCACATGCTGGTGGCCCCGCACCGCGTGGCCGAGGACGCGCTGCCGCGCTACGAGGAGGAACTGCAGAAGCTCGTCTTGGTCCTCTCCGAGGCATTCAACACCCGGATCACCGACCAAGACTTCTCCCGCGCCATCAAGCTCTCCAACCAAAAGCGGGCCCTGGCCTTCGAGATCTCCGCCCTGCGGCGCCAGGTCCCTGCACCCCTGACCGGTGCGCAGATGCTGTCCCTGTCTCTGGCCGCCAGCGCTCTCCCTCTGGCGGACGCCGTGTCCCTGCTCTCCCGCGTCCGGGAGGCCCTCTCTTCCTCCGCACCCGCGCCCGAAGGGCCTCCCCCGGCCCGCATCTTCGTATCCGGCGGATGCATGGAGGACTTCGAGCACCTGGCCCTCATCGAGTCGGCCGGAGCCATCGCCGTGGCCGACAACCTCTGCATGGGCACCCGCTCCTTCTCCGATCCCGTTTCCGAAACCGATCCGCCCATGCAAGCCATTGCCCGGCGCTACCTCACCCACCTCTCCTGCCCCCGCATGATTGACGACTTCGGCAGGCGCGCCGGCTATGTGGAAGAGCAGATGGCCGAGGCGGAAGCCGAAGCCCTGATCATCTGCAAGCTGAAGTTCTGCGACCTGTGGGGGGGCGAAGCCTTCCTTTTGCGAAAGCGCATGCGGGACCGGGAAATCCCCGTGCTGCTCCTGGAACGCGAGCTCTACGGAGGCGGAGAGGGACAAACCCGCACCCGGGTCCAGGCCTTCCTGGAGCAAATCCAGAACCTCCGCAGACGCAAGAGCTGAAGCCATCGGCACCGAAGAAGAAGGAGCTTGCGGGCAGAAAAAGGAGCATCGCTCCCGGAAGCCAAACATGCCGCGCCCTTGCCTTGCTCCTGTTTTTCCGGGTATAGTCCCGGGAAATCGCCTGCCGCCTGCATCCTTTCCTTTTGCGGAGAAACGCCATGCCCGAAACCCTGGACGCCATCGTCGTAGGAACCGGACCCGGGGGCGCGCCCCTTGCCCGGGACCTGGCCCGCGCCGGGAAGAAGGTCCTCATGCTGGAGCGGGGAATACGCCATGAAAAAGCCCTGGGAATGCCGCTAGGCCCCCGCATCATGGAAGGCGCGGGAGTGTTCTGCCGCTCCAGGGAAGGCGTGTTCATCGCCCGGGGCATCACCCTGGGTGGCTCGTCCATGATATACAACGCCAATGTCTTCTCTCCGCCTCAAAAGGTCTTCGAAGCCATGGGCGTGGACTTCTCCGAGTCCGTTTCGGAGATCAGGAACGAGATCGGCCCCAAGGTTCTTCCCGAGCGCTTCTTCAAAAACGCCCGCGGCCTTGCCCGGCTCATGTCCGCGGCCGAAAGCCTGGGACTGGACTTCGAGCCCCAGAAGAAGTTCGTGAACCCCGACCTCTGCCGCGTGGGCTGCGACTCCTGCATGGCCGGCTGCTCCCGGCGCGCCAAGTTCACCACCCGCGTGTTCGCGGACCAGGCCGTTTCCGCCGGGGCCAGGCTCCTCACCGGCTGCGCCGTGGAAAAGATCATCGTGGAGAAGGGCCGGGCCAAGGGAGTAATAACCAGGGACGGCCGCACGTTCTCGGCCAAGACCATCGTCCTGGCCGCCGGCGGCCTGGGAACCCCGGCGATCCTGCTGCGCTCGGGAATCGCCGACGTGGGCAGCCACTTCTACATGGACCCCATGAACATCGTGGTGGGCTACATGGACCAAGGCCCCGGCGCCAAGGGCGAGATGACCTTCACCCACGCCATCGAGTCCACCGCCAAGGAGGAGAAGTTCATCATCGGAAACATCTCCTCCTTTGCCGTTGCCTCCACGTCCCTCATGCGGATGAATGTGCTGCTGCACAATCTGCCCCGCTTGCCCCGCTACCGCCACGGCATCGGGCTCTTCGTCAAGCTCTCCGACTCGGCCCACGGGCAGGTGTTTCCCGACGGCTCCATCAGCAAGCCTTACCTTCCGGTGGACTACAAACGCATGAAGGCCGGCACGGATCTCGCCCGGGAGATCTTGGTACGGGCGGGCGTGGCGCCCGGCTCCCTCGCCGTGGGCGAGGGCATCGGAGGACACCCCGGCGGCACCGTGGCCATGGGTCGCTCCCTCAACACCGATTTCAGCCTGAAGGCCGTGGAGAACCTCTACGTCTGTGACGGATCGGCCCTGCCCGAGTCTCCGGGCGTGCCGCCGTCTCTCACCATCATGGGCATGAGCCGGCATTTGGGAAAGAAGCTGGTTGCGGCTTTGGGCTGAGACCTGCATGCGGTATTTGCGGTGGAATTCATGAACCAGCAAGGCGGAAAAAGAAGATTCACCTGGCCGGGCCTTGTGCTGACCCTGGCGGCCACCCTGAGCTTTGCCTGGGCCCTGTGGCAGATCGCCTTCTGGCAGGGCTCGCCCTTCGGCACGGGCTCGTCGGGCCGCATGCGCAACGCCAAAAAGGTCTTCTCCCGCCTGTCCGACATCCGCCAGGGCCAGGAGCAGTACCGAAAGGCCACGGGCCGCTATGCCCGCTTCTACATTCATCTATACCGGGATGTGGATGAAAAGGGCGCTCCCGTGGACCGGGGGCTCATCCCCCAACGCCTGGGATTCGCCCGGAGCCCCAAGACCGCCTGGGACGGATATTATTACCAGGATGTGCACGGCTGCGGACGGGAAGAGAAGGAAGAGCGGGTGCCGGATGCGGCCTGGATGGTGGCGGCGGTTCCTGCAAAGCCCGGCGAATCGGGGGATCTGACCCTTCTGGCCTGCCCTGAGGGGGTCTTCGCCACCGGCGATCCCGCGGCCGCCCTCCTCTTCCCCTGCCGGCCCGAACCGCCCGCTTGGATCAGGGTGGAGAGCCCGGGGGATCTGGCCCGCACCCCCCCGGCCGGCCAATGATTATCGGCAGCTCTTCACCCTGCGGTCGGCAACCCTGCGCGCCAGACCGGGAAACCACCGGTTGAAGGTGGTTATGACGCGCGCCGGCAGCCCCGGAACGATGAGGAAGCGCCCTTTCTCGATCCCCCCCACGATCTCCTTTGCCACGTCTTCCGCCGTCATCACGGGAATGGTCTGGGCCATGGCCTCGTTCTCGGGGGTGCGGTAGGTGTTCAAATCCGCCACCATGGGCGACTCGAACTCGCCCGGACATGCGACGCAGACCGACACGCCGGTACCGCAGAGTTCGGCCCGCAACGAGCCGCTGAGGCCCACCACCGCGTGCTTGGAGGAGCAGTAAGCGGAGTATCCATACACTCCCATGAGCCCGGCCACCGAGGAGATGTTCACGATGAGGCCCGAGCCGCGTTTCTGCATGTCCGGGAGCACGGCCTTGATGCTGTGGAGCGTACCGAAGAAGTTGATGCTCATGGTTTCGGCGAAGATATCGCTGGAGAGGTCGCTCAACCTGCCCTCCCGCAGGATTCCGGCGGAGTTGATCCAGATGTCGGGCACCCCCAATGCGGAGACAAGCTCCCGGTAGGTAGCATCCACGGAGGCGCGGTTCGCCACGTCCATCGGGAAAACTTGCACGGCATCCGCATGAGCGCTCGCGGCCACCAGCTTGCTCCGGGCCTCTTCCAGCCTGTCCCGGTTCCGGGCCAGCAGCGCGACCTTCGCGCCCCGCCTCGTGAAGATCCGCCCCAGGCTCTCCCCCAGACCGGAGGATCCTCCGGTTATGGCAACCAGCTTTCCAGAAAACATATCCGGCTCTCTCCCTAGTGAATCACCTTGAATGCCCCGCCTTTTTTCGGGAACGCGAATATCCCCCATACAACAAAAAGTTTTGCGGAAAAGGGGGAGGAGGGTGTGGGGAGAGGGGGAAAAAGCCGCTCTTTTCAAAAGGGGTTTGTCCCCCTCCCCCCACAAGTCTTTTATGCCTTTGTGCTTTTGTGCCTTTTCTTTTTTCTTTTTAATCCTTCTTGCCCGTCAAGTGTTGGCCCAGGCGTTTGCCCAGGGCGGCCAGGGTGAAGGACGGGGGCAGGCCCCAGGCCTGGGGCACGACGGAGCAGTCGCAGACATAGAGATTTTTCATCCGCGTTTCAAGGTCTGCGTTCACCACCTCGCCGATCTTGGCGGTACCGCCGGGGTGGCCGGCGATGTACCAGGACTTGAAAACGTGATGGGCCCCTGCGTGGGAGAGTATCCGTTTGGCGTGTGCGTATCCCAGGGCCAGGCTTTTCCAGTCCACGGGCCCCATGCTCTTGCGGATGCCGCCGCGGGCGGTGAGGCGTCCCGAGAGCTCGTCGCGGATTTTCACCATCATGCCCGCGGTCTTTTTATGGGCGGCCAGGCGGTCCAGGCGCATCATCTGCGCCGTGAACATGGCGTAGACCGAAGGGTGAACCGAGAGATCGGTGAGCATGATGCCTTCCTCGGGAAGGTGGACACCAGCGGTCATGGGCACCTCGCCCGTGCCGGGCAGGCTGTCCACGGTTCCGAAGGCGATGATCAGGGGGTCGAAGAAGAAGTTCTCGCCCGAGCCCGTGATCCCGGTTTTTTCCAGGATGACCGGGGTTCCCAGCCCGCCCGCGGCCAGGACCACCTTGGGCGCGCGCACCTCGTTCCAGCGTCCCAGGCGGGAGTAGGTGACGCCCGCGGCTTGGCCGCTTTTGGAGACCACGCGGTGGACCCGTGCGCGGGTGATGAGGTCCGCACCGTTCCGGACGGCTTCCTCGGCTAGGTTGCGGGCGGTCCACTTGGCCCCGTGGGGGCAGCCGGTGTAGCACAGAAAGCAGCCGGTGCGGCACTTGTCCTGGTAGATGAACTTGTTGAACGGCTTCCAGCCGTAGCCCAGGTCCTGCGCGGCCGAGGAGAGGAGCCGGGCCTGTGCGCCCACCAGAGAGTCCTCCAGGGGCGCGATGGGGACCTCGCGGCGCAGCTCCTCCACCTGGCTTTTGAGGTCCACCCCGCGGGCTTCGAACATGGCCAGGGGGGGATCGAAAGCCGAAGCGCAGTTGATGGCCGAGCTTCCTCCCACGGCAAAGGCCCGCCCCACGACGAGGCCCTGAGGGGTCAGCATGAAGTTGGCGCCGGGGCGGCCCATCATGTCCAGGGCCTGGAGGTGCGAGCCGTCAAAGGGCGCCCCCCCTCCCCTTTCCAGCATGAGGACCCGGGCGCCGGCGCGGCTCGCTTCCCGGGCCACGGAGGCCCCGCCGGGGCCGGTTCCTACAACGATCAAGTCGTACTTCCGGTTTTCTTGCGCGGCCATGACTCCCCCTTGTGCGGATGATCCCATCCGAGTTGCCTGCCCGGATGTGTGCAGGGCGGCGAAAGCTCGGATTACGCTATGACAAGAACCTGTTGGGCCGTCTTGATGAGTGCCTGCAACATAGCAGGGTTTTTCCCGGAAGCACAGGCTAGCAATAATGGGATCATGCTCCCAAGGCAAACCACGGACCGATGACTAGCATGCACGGCAAACCTGCGGGAGATGGATTATCCCCGTGGATTGCCCTTGACAAAATACGCTGATCTGTGTTCAATGAACACTGATCAGCAAACAAGGACGACCCATGCCCAAGAAGCCCATGACAGCCCAAGAAGTGGCCGAGATGCGGGCCCGGATCCTTACCCAGGCGCTTTCCCTGCTGGCGGAGAAGGGCTTCGAAGGTTTCTCCATGCGGGAGGTGGCCCGCAGGATGGGCGTGGTCATCGGCACCCTCTACGGCTATTACGGAAGCAAGGACGAGGTCTACCTGGCGGTCCTCACCTGGGGCTTCGAGAGGCTCCACGACCGGTGCCGGGCGGCCGGCGCGCCCCACGCCGAGCCCCTGGAGCGACTGAAGGCCATGGGCCGGGAGTACATGGACTTCGGAATGACCGAGCCCAACTTCTACAACCTCATGTTCACCTGGCACGTGCCCAAGTTCGCCGATTACGTGGGTACGGATCGGGAGCCGGCCGCGCGCCACGAGTTGGAAACCGCCCTGCGGGTCTATGAGCTCTTCCTCGCCACCGCCCGCGCCTATGCGTCCGGGCTGCAAGTGGAGGACGAGGAAGCGGTCCGTTTCTACGTCATCTACCTCTGGTGCACGCTCCACGGCTATATTGCAGGCATCAACAACACGCTTTTAAACTACATGCACGACAGTCCCGCCACGCTTTCGGGGGATTTCCTGGAAACGCTGTTCAACCAGGCGGGCTTCTTCGCGGCTCAGGCCCGCGGCTTCGGCCCTGGCCGCCCGCGCGCCGCCGTCGCCAACCTTAGGGAAGGAAGAAGGAAATGAGCACCGGGCCTTTGGTCTTGGACATCAAGGGAAACTCTCTGGACGACGGCCCGGGGATCCGCACCGTGGTCTTTTTGAAGGGCTGCCCGCTCTCCTGCGCCTGGTGCCACAACCCGGAGAGCCAGCGGCCGGGCCTGGAGATCGGGTGGGACAAGAAGACCTGCATCGGCTGCGGCGCATGCCGGGAGGAGTGCCCCCTAAAAGCCATATCGCCGGAAAACCCCGGCCACATTGACCGAAATCTCTGCGACCTCTGCGGGAAATGCGTGGACAAGTGCCCGTCCGGGGCCCTGGAGCTGGTGGGAAAGAAGATGGCCGTGGCGGACGTGGTCGCTCAGATCGTCAAGGACAAGCCCTTCTTCGACGCCTCGGGCGGCGGGGCCACCCTATCCGGCGGAGAGCCCACCTTTTTCATGGACTACGCGTCCGAGCTCCTGCAGTCGCTCAAAAGCATGGGCGTCCGTACCCTGGTGGAGACCTGCGGGCTTTTCTCCCTGCCCGACTTCGAGAAGAAGATCCTGCCCCACACGGACACGGTCTACTTCGACCTCAAGGTCATGGACCCGGGCACTCACAAGCGCTTGTGCGGTGTGGACAACGCAAAAATCAAAAAGAACTTCCTTACGCTATTTGCACGTGCGAAGAAAAACGGCTTCTCCCTTCTCGCACGTACGCCTCTGGTGCCCAACATGACCGCCACGGACGAAAACCTCTCCGCCATCGCGGCATTTTTGAAGGAAGCGGGCGCGGGCGAGATCCACCTCATGGCCTACAACCCCCTGTGGCACGAGAAGATGGACAAGATCGGGGAGCAGGACGCCTACAAGGACACCAAGGAGATGACGGCCTGGATGCCGAGGGAGGACATGGCCCGCTGCGAGAAGATATTCACCGACGCCGGAATCGCGCTGGTGTAACTGCCATTCCCGGCCTTACGAAAGGATCTAGTATGAAGGCCCTGGTAACCGGAGCCACGGGATTCATCGGAGCGGAGATCGTGCGGAAGTTGGCCGCGCGCGGCGACTCGGTGCGGGCGCTGGTGCTGCCCGGCGAGGACAGGAGCCGCGTGGCCTCCTGGATTTCCGAGTTCGTGGAGGGAGACATCACCCGGCCGGAAACCCTCTCGGGCGTAGCCGACGAAGCGGACACGGTATTCCACCTGGCAGCGCGCGTGCTGGACTACGGATCGCGGGAGGCCTTCTACAAGCCCATCTTCGAAGGAACCAAGAACATGCTGGCGGCTTGCAAAGGAAAGGCGGGCCGCTTCGTACACGCCAGCTCCATCGCCGCCTGCGGGCTGGGGGAGCACTTGAAGGGCCGGAAGGAGGAAGACCCGGTAAAAAAGTCCGGCATCCCCTACAACGACGCCAAGGCGGACGCCGAGGCCCTGGTGCGGGCAACCCAGAAAGACTTCGCACGGGGCTGCGTCATCATCCGTCCCTCCAACGTCATCGGGCCGGGGAGCGTATGGGTGACGGAGGTGCTGGGCCAGATCCGGAAGAACATGATGCTCTTCTTCGACCAGGGCCGATACAGCGCCAGCCTGGTCCATGTGGCGAACCTGGCGGACGCCTTCCTCCTGGCCGCGGACCGGGAGGAAGCCTCGGGCCGCACCTACTTTGTACGGGACGACTGGGACGCCACCTGGAAGCGCTACATCACGGACATAGCCGCAATGGCGGGCAAGCCCGCGCCCAAGGGCTCCATCCCCTTCAAGGCGGGCTGGATCATCGGGGCGGCCCTGGAGGCGGTGTGCACACCCCTGGGCATCCGTCCCCCGGCCACCCGGCTTGCGGCCGCGGTCATGGGCCGCGACAACGACGTGGCAAACGCCCGGGCAAAGGCCGAGCTGGGCTGGAAAACTACCGTCGGCTACGAGCAGGCCATGGAAGAGATCCGCTCCTGGCTTCAGGCGACCGGACGCATCCCCGGGCATTAGGGGCTGCTTTTAAAAAAAAAGCTATGCGATGGGCTTTCCTGCCGGCCGAAGGCTCGTAAAGTTTTGGGCCCTCTTGCAGGATTACGCGAATAGATTTGATTGTTGCTCCCCGTAACAAGGAGGCATTTATGCTGTTCGTGAACCCGCCGGAAACGACCTTTGCGGCCAAGGCCCGGACCCGATCCAGCCTCCTTGCCGTGAACCTGGTGGTACGGAACCTCCTCCGGCTCATGGCGGCAAACTTCGCCCTGCGTCCGTCGCTCCGGAAGCACCTGCGCTCCGACCAGGGCTTCATCAACTTCATCATCGGCATACGGACAGAAGATTACGGGGTCCAGGCCGCCTTCCGCCACAAGGACGGCCGGGTGAAGGTGCTCTCGCGCATCCCGGACAACCCCGACGCGGAGCTGGTGTTCCGGGACCCGGGCCAGGCCCTGGCGCTCCTGGGCGCCACCCCCACCCAGCAGATCCGCATGATCCTGCAAAGCGACATGCGGACCGCGGGGAATACCGGGTACGTGAACCTATTCTCCTACCTCATGAGCCTTCTCCTCATCAAAAAGCAGCGCAAGCTCATGGAGGCCGAGCGCAAGGAAAGGCGGGAATCGGGAGCGAAGCTCGCCTCGAAGGTGGAAAAGCCCGCCGAGACCCTGGCCCGGCGCAGGAAAGAGCATTTGACAGCCCCGGCTGTGGACAAGGGTGTGAAGTTCCTGCCCGACCCTTATCTTTCTTCCCTGGGCCTGGAGGACTTCCCGAGGCTTTCGCGCTTCCTGGACCACCACTTCACCAAAACGCCCGAGATCTGCCCGGAGCTGCCCAGGCTATCCACCCTATGGCACAAGGCGAACGGCTTCGAGCTCACCCGCGACGGCGGGCCCTGGAACCCCGTCACGCGCAAGGCCTTGAGCTACAAGTACATTCTGGAGAACAAGAAGCCCCTGATCGCGAAGGATTGTCTCGTCGCCGGAACCACCACCACCAAGGACATCGGCGTGGTGGTCTACCCCGAAGGCCACGGCACCATGATCTGGGGCGAGCTCCTCACCGTGCCCGACCGGCTGCTCAACCCCTACGGCGTCTCGGAGGAAACCCGGGACCTCCTCCACCGGGAGGTTTTCCCCTTCTGGGTTTCGCGCAACTTCCGGGAGTGGGTGCGGCAGAAGTACCGTAACCCCCTGTGCCAGCAACTGGACGAGCGCTTCGCGGTCTACTTCGACTGGAAGGCCGTGACCATCAGCCACACCATCCCCGATTTCCCCAAGCTTTTGTCCCGGGGCGCTCTGGGCATCATCGCGGACTGCAGGAAGGAGATGAAGAAGAAGGAGAACGACGCGGAGAAGAACGCCGTGCTCTCCGCCATGATCCTGTGCCTGGAAGGGCTCTGCGCCTATGCCGCCAACCTCGCGGCCGAGGCCGACCGGCTGGCCGACGGCGAGGCCGATCCCAAGCGCCGCATCGAGCTGTTGAAGCTGGCCCGGATCTGCCGCCGGGTGCCGGAAAAGCCTGCCCGCACCCTGGACGAGGCCGTGAACGCCATCTGGATCGCCTGGGTGGCGCTCCACATGGAGTCAACCAACGCCGGGCTCTCCCTGGGCCGCCTGGACCAGTGGCTCCAGCCCTATTTCGCGGCCGACGCGGAACAGATACGAGACGAAAAAAAACGCGCCGACTACGTGCGCCACGCGGTGGAGCTCGTCGGGCACTTCTTCATGCGCTGCACGGACCACCTGCCGCTCACCCCGGACCTTGCCAACTTCTACTTCGGCGGCTCGTCGTCCGACCAGGCCATCACCCTGGGGGGCGTGACCCCCGAGGGCGAGGACGGGGTCTCTGATATGACCTACATATTCCTGAAGGTCACGGAGATGCTCTGCCTCCGGGACCCCAACGTAAACGCCCGCTTCTGCCCGGGGAAAAACAGCGACGCCTATTTAAAGCGCCTGTGCGAGGTGAACCTCTCCACGGCCGCTACGCCCAGCTTGCACAACGATCTCGCCATGAAGCGCTCCCTGGCCGAGTTCGGATACCCGGAAGAGGACGTGAACAACTGGTCCGCCACCGGCTGCGTGGAGCCCACGCTCTCGGGCAAGCACATCGGGCATACCAACTTCCAGATGATGAACATGGTGGCGGCCCTGGAAATGGCCCTGCACAACGGCCGGCACCCCCTCATGGACTGGAAGGTGGGGCCCGACACGGGCCTCCCGGAGAACGGCGACTTCCCGGACTTCGACTCCTTCTTCAAGGCGTTTACCGGGCAGTTCGCCTTTCTCATTGACCAGAGCGTGATGTACAATGCCATGCTGGCCGAAGCCCACAAGGCCATCCGGCCCACGCCGCTCCTCTCCTCCCTCATCTCCGACTGCATGGAAAAGGGACGGGACGTCACCTCCGGCGGTGCACGCTTCAACAGCTCGGGCGCGGCCCTGATCGGCCTGGCGGACGTGACCGACTCGCTCTCCGCCATCAAAAAGCTGGTGTACGACGAGAAAAAGGTGGATTTCGCCCGCCTGAAAAAGGCCGTGGAGCAGAACTTCCAAAACGACCCGGCCCTCCTTGCCCTGGTGCAGAAAAGCGTGCCGCTCTTCGGCTCGGGCGCGGCCGAGGCCGTCACTATGGCCAACCGCGTGGCCAAGTTCGCCCACGACCACTACAAGGCAAAACCCCACCACCGGGGCGGATCCTACACGGTGGGCTTCTGGAGCATGTCCAACCACGTGGTCTTCGGCAACCTCACCGGAGCGCTTCCGTCGGGCCGCCTGGCGGGAAAGCCCTTCACTCCGGGGCTCACGCCCCAGCCCCACGCTTCCCGGAGCCTGCTGGACAACCTCCGGGACGTGGCCGCTCTCGATCTGGCAAACATCACCAACAACATCGCCTTCAACGTGAAGGTGGTGCCGGGCCCGGGCGAGCCGCGATTGAAAACCGTGGACACCATGGCCTCCTATGCCAAGGCCTATTTCGATCTCGGCGGCATGCAGATGCAGCTCAACGTGGTGAACGCCGAGACCCTGCGGGACGCCATGGCCCACCCGGAGAGCTACCGCAACCTGCTGGTGCGCATCTCGGGCTACAACGCCTACTTCACCACGCTAAACCGCGACATGCAGATGGAGCTCATCGAGAGGGCGGAGTATGGAATCTAAAGCCGGGCGGGCGAAAAACGCGACCTGCCGCGTTGCGCTTCAGAGGCCGTAGCGGGTCACGTACGGAAAGTACGCTCCCCGCTCCAGCCGCTCGCGCGCCTTGCATCTCATCGTTTTTCGCCCGCCTGGGAGCGATTTGCCGGACCGAAAAAATCCAAGGATAGGCCAATACAGCAGTTTACGCATGACATTCACAAAGAAAAGTCTGTAATCTTCTGCATTCGTTTGGAAGGAGGCGCGGGGATTTCCCCCGGAATTCCTTTCCTCTTTTTCATCCCCCAAGGAGCATCCATGGACTTCGACGTCATCGTCATCGGCAGCGGGTTCGGAGGCAGCGTAGCTGCGCTGCGGCTGGCGGAACAGGGGCACCGGGTGGCGGTTTTTGAGCAGGGCCGTCACTTTTCCTCCGAAGACATCGCCGCGGCCGACCGGAGCACCCGCAAGTTCCTCTGGATACCCGAGCTTTCCTTGCACGGATTTTTCTACCAGCGCATCTTCAGGCACGTGGTCCTGGTGGGAGGCACGGGCGTGGGAGGCGGGAGCCTGGTCTATGCGGCCGTGCTGCTGCGGCCCAAGAAGGACTTCTTCCTGCACCCAGCCTGGTCCGGCCTGGGGGTGGACTGGGAGCACGAGCTATCGCCCCATTACGACACCGTTTCCCGCATGCTGGGCGTGGTGGACAACCCCTACTTCGACCGCCAGGACGAGTATTTGAAAAAAACTGCCGAAGTCATGGGCGCGGGCTCCACCTTCGGCCCCACGCCCAACGGAATCTTCTTCGGCCAGCCGGGTGTCACCGTCCCCGATCCCTTCTTCGGGGGCAAGGGCCCGGAGCGCGCCGGGTGCCGGCTCTGCGGCGACTGCCTCACGGGCTGCGCCAACAACGCCAAGAACAGCCTGGACAAAAACTATCTGCACCTGGCCCAAGCTTCGGGTGCGCGCATCTTTCCCGGCCGCCAGGCCGTCAACATCGCGCCCGTAAGCGGCGGCTACCGCATTTTTTCCAAAAACCCCGAGACCGGACGTGAGCACCCTCCCGCGGACGCCAAGAAAGTGGTCCTGGCCGGGGGAGTGCTGGGGACCTTGGAGCTTCTGTTCTCCTGCCGGGACGAGCATAAAACCCTGCCCGCCCTATCGCCCAAGCTGGGCAGGACCGTCCGCACCAACTCCGAGTCGCTGGTGGGCATCCTCTCCCGCAACCCGGAGGAAAACCTCACCCGGGGCACAGCCATCTCGTCCCACTTCTACCCGGACGCCACCACCCACATCACCCAGAACCGCTTCGCTCCGGGACAGACGCTGATGAAGTACCAGCTGGGGCCCATGGTGGACGACAACGAGCCCGCGCGCCGCAGGAAGAAGACCCTGGCCGCTCTGGCCGGATCACCGCACCTGGCCACCCTCGCCTGGCGCACGAAGCTGTTCCGGGAGCGCTTCACGCTGCTCACGGTCATGCAGCACGAGGACAACGAGCTCTCCTTTGCCTTCACCAAGCGCAAGGGCCTGCTCTCCGGCTGCCGGCTGGCCTCGGTCCGGGAAGGAAGCAAGGCGGCACCGGCCAACATCCCGGTGGCCAACGCCGCCGCCCGCGCGTTCGCGGCCGAGTCCGGCGGGCTTGCCCTGAACGCGCTGTGGGAGAGCCTGGGAAACATCTCCGTCACCGCCCATATCCTGGGCGGGTGCCCCATGGGAACCGACACCCGCACCGGCGTCATCAACAAGGACCACGAGGTCTTCGGCTACCCCGGCTTGTACGTGACCGACGGCGCGGCCGTCTCCGCCAACGTAGGCGTGAATCCGTCGCTGACCATCGCCGCCATGGCGGAACGTGCAGCCCGCCGTATGGGGGAACGATAAGAAGATACAATATAACAAGACATTTCGCGGGGAAGGGGCGAAAGCCCCCTTTTGAAAAGGCCGGCTCATCCTCACCCCGAGGCGGCTGCGCCGCTCGGGGCCCCCTTTTCCCCCTTCGCCGCAAAATGCCTCTCTTTTTCATTTCCTGAATAGCTAGCGGTCGTTAAGCAGTAGACCGCCTCCCGTCATTGAAGCTATAATCCTTCTTGCATTTTTCCCCTTATACAGTCCGTGCTCCTTTACCCGTACCGTGCCCGGGAGGCCCCTCATGGCGCTCACCCCCGCAGACCTGGCCGCCTTCTCCTGCCGGACCCCGGTCCTTCGCAGCACTGTGGGACGCCTCATCAAGCCCCTGGTGGTCAACAAGCAGGCCATGCACCGGTCCCTTTTCTTCCGCTTTGCCGGAAGGCGCGTGCCTCTCACGCCCGTCGCCACCGTGGCGGCCCGGCTCACGGGAAAAAGCATCCGGCAGACCTTCTCCGACCCCGACGCCATGTACGATGCGGCCTGCGCCGCCATCTTCCGCTTCAAGCTGGACGCCATGATGATCGTGGCCGACTTCACCGTGGACGCCGAAGCCCTGGGCTGCAAGCTCCGGTTCCCGGAAAACGAGCTCCCCTCCGTGGCCACCCACTTCGTGAAGAGCCACGACGACCTGAAAAAGCTCTCGCCCGTGAACCCCTTGCGTGACGGCCGCATGCCGGTTTTCCTGAACGTGATCCGCAGGCTCACCAGGCGCTTTCCGCTCCTCATGGGCTCCGGCTCCTGCGGTCCCTTCACCACCGCGGCAGAGCTCTGCGGAGTGGAGGACTTCTGCCTGAAGACCATCACCGAGCCCGACTTCGTGGAATCCCTCATGGGCTTTTGCACCGACCAGATCATTGCCTACAACCGGGCCCAGGTGGAGGCCGGCTCCGATGTCATCGTCCTGGGCGAGCCCTCGGCCTCCGTGCTCTCCCCCAGGGCCTTCACCCGCTTTGCCCTGCCCTGCCTCCAGCGCATCGCCGACGCGCTCCCCTGCCCCGTGGTCCTGCACATTTGCGGGGACGCCAACCACCTGGTTTCCGCCATGGCCGAGTCCCGCGCTTCCGCGCTCAGCTTCGACGCGCCCGTGGACCTGTGGGCCGCCGCCCAAAAACTGCCGGAGCACATGATCATTGCCGGCAACCTGGACCCCATCTCGGTGATGGCCGAGCTCGACGCCGGCGGCGTGCGGCAAAAGACAAGAGAGTTGCTGGAAAAGATGAAGAGCGTGCCGCTCTTCATCCCGGCCACGGGCTGCGACCTCATGCCGGAAACGCCTTTTGAAAACGTGGATGCATTCTTCGAAACCGTGAAAAATTTCCGGTGAAAAGGGGGAGAGATGCCAGGCCCAAAGCTTGCCGACGCCATCGTGAATGGAAGGATCGCCGACGCCCCAGGGCTTGCCCGGGAGCTCCTGGACTCCGGAATGGAAGCGAAAGCCGTGATGGAGAAGGTCATGATCCCGGCGATGGAGACGGTGGGAAAGCTTTTCGAGCAAAAGGAGTACTTCGTACCCGAGGTGCTCGTCTCCGCCCATGCCATGAAAGCCGCACTGGGGGTGGTCGAGCCCCTGCTCTCGGCATCGGGGATACCGCCCGCGGGCAAGGTGGTGCTGGGCACCGTCGAGGGCGACCTTCACGAGATCGGCAAGAACATCGTGGCCATGATGCTCCAGGGAGCCGGCTTCTCCGTGGTGAACCTGGGGGTGGACGTGCCCGCCGGGAAATTCGTGCAGGCCGCGGCCGAGCACGGCGCCCACATCCTGGGCATGTCGTCCTTGCTGACCACGGCCATGAAGAACATGCGGGACATCGTGGATGGCCTGGCCCGCGAGGGCCTGCGGGACAGGGTCCGGGTGATGGTGGGAGGGGCCGCCGTCACCCCGGAGTTCGCCCGCCGCATCGGGGCGGATTTCTACTGTGCCGACGCCAACGAGGCGGTGCGGGTGGCCAAGGAAATCCGAACCGGGAACGGGGGCAGGCCATGAAGCTGCTCTCCTGGACAGAATCCCTGGGCCGGGTGCCCGTGGTGCCCCTCCTGGGCTTTCCGGGAGTGCGCCTCACCGGGCAAAGCGTGCGTTCCTGCCTCTCCGATTCCGCAAAGCTCGCCGCGGTGGCGCGCGCCATCCGCCGACGTTTTTCCCCGGACGCGGTCTTTCTCCTCATGGACCTCACCGTGGAGGCCCAGGCCCTGGGCACGGAGATCCACATGCCCGAGGACGACACGCCCAGCGTGGCCGCGCACCCAGTGAAGACCCTGGACGACGTGGCCCGCCTCGCGCCTCCCGATCCCGGAAGGGACGGACGCATGCCGGTGTTCGTGGATGCGGCTCGGCTGCTGGCCGGGGACGGGGACCTGACGGTTTGCGCCTACGTCATCGGGCCCTTCACCCTGGCTGCCGAGCTGGCCGGAGCCGAGCGCCTGGCCGAAGCCACCATCCTGGACCCCGGCTTTGTGGAAGGCTTGTGCCGGGTATGCGAGGAGAGCGTGTGCCGTTACGCAGCCGCCCTGGCTCGGGCAGGCTGCTCGGTCGTCGCCATTTTAGACCCCACGGCCGTGATCCTCTCGCCCCGGTCCTTTTCCCGCTTCGCCGCGCCCGGGGCCTCCGCCGTCGCCCGCGCCATACAGAAGGCCGGAGCCGCGCCCGTCTTGCACATCTGCGGCGACACAACGCATCTTCTTCCGGCCATGGCCCATACCGGAGTGGAGGGGCTTTCCCTGGACAGCCCCGTGGACCTTCCCGCGGCCGCATCCTCCCTTCCGGAGGACCTGGTCCTCATCGGGAACCTGGCCCCGGTGGAGATCCTGCTGGAAGGCACTCCGGAGATTGCCTTGTCCCGGACGCGGGAGCTGCTGTGCGCAATGAAGGGGCGTAAGGGCTTCATCCTGAGCTCCGGCTGCGACCTGCCCCTGGAGACGCCGTTTGCGAACCTGGACGCCTTCCTTTCGGCCGCGCGATAGGGCTTTGCCGGTACAGCCCTCCGCTGGGCGGCTCGGAGACCGGCCGCCACGCCCCGGAGCCCGCCGGCCGAGGCCAGCCGCCGGGCTAGCATTAAAAACAAATGCCGATTCAATACCTTGGAAAGCTCTGCAACAGGTATCCGCATGGAAAATCCCCATTTTTCTATTGACACTCGCCTTCTTCTTATAAATATTTTACAGTTTTAAATTCGTCGGCCTTGGCGGGTCGCCTGCGGGCCGGTGATGTTTGCTCGGGAAGCGAGAGAAGAACGCCCGGCGCCTGGATGTGCGGCCGGAGCATGCAACGGGAAGCCATCGTGCTGCAGAACGGAAACACAGCCGAAGGAGCGACGGGAAACGGGAAGGGAGCCGCTTCCGAAGCCCCGGTTACGCTGATCCTTCCCCCCAAGAAGGGGGTGGGCATCGGCTGGGCCGAGCTTTGGGAGTACCGCGAGCTCCTCTACTTCCTCACCTGGCGCGACGTCAAGGTCCGCTACAAGCAGACCGTGCTGGGGGCCTCCTGGGCCATCCTGCAGCCGCTGGCCACCATGGTCTTGTTCACGCTCATCTTCGGCCGCCTGGCCAAGATGCCCTCGGACGACATCCCCTACCCCCTGTTCAGCTTCGCGGCCCTGGTGCCGTGGACCTTTTTCTCCCGGGCCGTGACCCTTGCCTCCGACAGCATCGTCACCAACTCCAACCTGGTGAAAAAGGTCTACTTTCCGCGCCTGGTGATCCCCATCTCCGCGGTTCTTTCCGGGGTCGTGGACTACCTTCTGGCCTTCGTGGTCTTTCTCGCGGTCCTCATGCCCTACTATGGCCTTTTGCCAGTCTGGAAAGCCCTGTGGGTCCTGCCCCTGACCATGATCTGCTTTGCCAGCTCCCTGGGGGTGGGTCTGTGGTTCGGGGCCATGAACGTCCAGTTCCGGGACATCCGCTACGTGACCCCATTTCTGATGCAGGCCTGGATGTACCTCACGCCCATCGTCTACCCCGCCTCCCTGCTCAGCGAGCCCTACCGCACCTTGTACGGGCTCAATCCCATGACGGGCGTGGTGGAGGGGATGCGCTGGGCCTTGTGCGGCACCAAGACCGACCCGACCGACGCGATCCTGCTGTCGGCCGCCGTGAGCTTCGTGCTTTTGCTTTCGGGCCTGGTGTACTTCCGGCGCCTGGAAAAAAGCTTCGCCGACGTGGTGTAGCCATGGCCGATCTCGCCATATCCGTGGAAAATCTTGCCAAGGAGTACCAGATCGGCAAGGCCCAGAGCGCCAACACCACCATGGTGGAGCTCATCTCCGAGGGTTTCAAGGCCCCCTTCCGCAGGGCCTGGGGCCTCATGCGGGGCCAGGCCTCGGCCGCGTCCGAGCTGTCCGAGTCGCTGTGGGCCCTGAAGGATGTCTCCTTCACCGTTCAGCCGGGCGAGGTGGTGGGACTCATCGGCCGAAACGGCGCGGGCAAAAGCACGCTCTTAAAGATCCTTTCGCGCATCACGGCCCCCACGAGGGGCCGGGCCGAGATCCACGGGAGGGTGGGCTCCCTCCTGGAGGTGGGAACCGGCTTCCATCCCGAGCTCACCGGCCGGGACAACATCTACCTGAACGGCGCCATCCTGGGAATGAGCCGCGAGGAGATCCGGGGCAAGTTCGACCAGATCGTGGCATTTGCCGAGATAGAGAAGTTCCTGGACACGCCCGTCAAGCACTACTCCTCGGGCATGTACGTGCGCCTGGCCTTTGCCGTAGCCGCCAACCTGGAGCCGGAGATCCTGCTGGTGGACGAGGTCCTGGCCGTGGGCGACAAGGCCTTCCAGGACAAGTGCCTGAACAAGATGGACGACATCTCCCACTCCGGGCGCACCGTTCTTTTCGTGAGCCACAACATGGCCGCGGTGCTGGCCCTGTGCTCGCGGGTCGTTTTCCTGGAAAACGGCCGCGTGGCAGCGGACGGGCCCTCCCAGGAGGTGGTGCAGAGCTACTTGTCCCACGGCGCCCAGACCGTGGGGGAACGCGTGTTCGCATCGGACGAGCGTCCCGGCAACAGCTCCTTCGAGGTGGTGGCCGTGCGCTTCCTGGACTCCGCCGGCAGGCAGGCTGGCTCGACGTACATCTCCCAGCCTTCGGGCGTGGAGGTGGAGTACGAGGTGAAAAGGCAGGGCGCCCGGGCCATGTTCTCCATGGTCCTTTTCGACGCCAACACCTATTGCCTGTTCGGATCCTTGTCCAACACGGATCCGGAGTTCTACGGCAAGCCCCTGGACAAAGGACGCTACCGGAGCCGTTGCGTGCTCCCGGCCGACTTTTTGAACAGCGGCCGCTACTATGTCTCCATCACCGGCGCCACGGACTACTGGCGGGACGGGTTCCGCGCGGACCACGCCATCAGCTTCGACGCCATGGACGACGGGAAGCTCAAGGGAGATTATCCCGGCGGCTACGGCGGATCGCTCCGGCCCCGGCTCACGTGGACCACCGAGCGCGTCCGCTGATCGTTTGATCGTTAGGGCCTGTCCGCCAAAGGAAGGGTGACCCCTTGCTCATATGCCCGGAATGCTCGAGACCCTTTGATCCGCCCGGTTCGCCGGACTGCAAGGCCTGCGGCTTTATGGTTAAGCAGAAGGGCACGATACCGGATTATTTGTGCCGGAAGGACTTGGCGGACCCGGTCATCGCAGCCTACCTGGATGCCTACGACAAACTGGCGGCCCAGGACATCGCCACTCCCCTGGTGGATGAGAAGTACGTGGAAGAGCAGGCCCGCAACTTGGTGGCCATGGTCCGGGCGCCCCATTCCGGCCGCCTGGCGGACATCGGCTCCGGGAAGGGCTTCCTGGTCCGCGGCCTCCTTCACCAGGGCGCCAAGGACGTCACCGCCGTTGACATCGCCCTGCCCTATCTGGAGCGTCTGGCCAAGCTTCCGGGGGTGTCCGCGGTCCGGGCAAACTCGGAGAACCTTCCCTTCAAGGACGAGTTCGACGTCATCGTGTCCACGGACGTCATGGAGCACGTGTTGAACCTGGGCTCCTTCCTGTTTTGCATCAACCGGGCACTCAAGCCCGGAGGGATGCTGTACCTGCGTGTCCCCCTCCGGGAGAACCTGCTGGGCTACTCGCCGCATCTGGGCTGCCCGCACCCCTTCGCGCACCTGCGGTCCTTTGATGAAATGTCGCTCGGCGACTGCCTGGAAGGGGCGGGCTTCCGGGTGCTGGGGTCACGCAAGGACGGCTTCCTCCTGGGCATGCCCCAGGCCTTCTGGGAGGCTGGCGACCGAAGGAAGAGCCTGTATAACAGGATGCAAAAGCTCATCGCTCCCCGGATGCCCCATTTCTCCGACACCGCATCCTGGAACCCATATTTGGCGGGGCTCCTCATGAAGCCCAACTTCATATCCGTAGAAGCCCGCAAAACGCATGAGATAAAAACCGGAGAGCCCGGAGGCTGGTCTTTATGCTTAGTAAACCGGGCGTAAGCGGACTTCTTTGAACAACAAGGTTTTAAAAAGGACAGCAAGCGAATGAATGCAAGCGGAGAAAAGCTGAACGGCATCCTGCTCTTGTACCATCACCAGATCGCCAAGAACGCCTCCACCATCATGGAGCACGTGAACGCCTTCGCCCAGCACTCCAAGTTCCCGGTCTGGCGCGTGAACACGGAACTGGGCTTTCCGCCCTTTCTGGACAAGCTCAGCTTTTCGGTGATCCTTCTCCATTACTCGCTCTTCGGCGTTCCCTTCTGCATCGGCCCGCGGTTCATGCGGTATCTGGAAAACCACCGGGACACCTACCGAATCGTCTTTCTGCAGGACGAGTACCGCTACTGGCCGGAGCGCAAAGAGTTCCTGAACCACATGAACATTGACTGCGTATACACGCTGGTGGAGCCCGACTACTTCGACATCACCTATCGCCGGGTCACCAGCGTCCCCAAGCTGGTCTACCAGCTTCCCGGCTACGTGAGCCTCCACATCGAGGACATGGCCCGGCGGTACACCAAGCCCGACTCCCAGCGCACGGTGGACATCGGGTACCGCGGCCGCCGGCTTCCCTACTATCTGGGCAGGGGAAGCCAGGAGAAACACATCATCGGCGTGGAGTTCAAGAAACGAGCCGAGGCCCTGGGGCTTACCACCGACATCGAGACCGAGGAGAACAAGCGCATCTACGGCACTTCCTGGCCCGAGTTCCTGGCCAACTGCAAGGCGGTTCTGGGGGTGGAGGCGGGGGTTTCCATCTTCGACATAGACGACGAGGTGCGGCCCCAGTACGCCAAGATCGTCACCGGCCACCCGGACGTGAGCTTCCCGGACTGCAGCTTCGAGGAGGTGTCCCGCACCATCCTGGCCCCCTACGAGGACAACGTATATTACCGCACCATCAGCCCCCGGCACTTCGAAGCCGCGGCTCTCCGGACCACCCAGATCCTCTTCGAGGGCAAGTACTCCGGCATCCTGCAGCCCATGCGCCACTACATCCCTCTCAAGAAGGACTTCTCCAACTTCGACGAGGTGATCAAGATGTTCTCGGACGCCTCCTTGCGCAAGCAGATCACGGACAACGCATACAACGACCTCATCGCATCCAGGAAGTACACCTACGAGAAGATGGTGGAGGAGTTCGACCGGGATCTGGCTTCGGTGGGCATCGAGCCCGGCGAGGACAGGAAAAAGGTGGAGCGGGTGGACCGGGCGCTCTACAACGACCGCTATCGGCAAATATTCACCAAGGTCTGGTCGGTGTCGCGGCACAAGGAGTTCCCTGGACGGAACCTTCTAAAGCCCATCATCAAGCCCATCTTCCAGAAGCTGGGGATATAGGGCCCGAAAAGGGATGGCCGCCGTAAGGCAATGCATCGGAATTTAAGCTCCAAGGAAGAGACGGCACATGTGCGGAATCGCGGGAATCGTAAGCAGGCAGGCCGTGCCGGCCGGAGAGCTGGTCCGCGGCCTCAACGCCATGAACTTGCTGCAGAAGCACCGCGGCCCGGACGGCGAAGGAGTCTGGGTGGACCCGTCCGGCCATGCGGGCCTGGCCCACGTGCGGCTGTCCATCATTGACCTGACCACGGGCGCGCAGCCCATGACCGACGATCCGGATCTCGTGATCACCTTCAACGGGGAGATCTACAATTACCGGGAGCTGCGCCACGAGCTGGGCCCGGAGAACTTCAGCACCACATCGGACACCGAGGTCATCCTGAAGGCCTACCGAAAGTGGGGCGAGCAGTGCGTGGACCATCTGCGCGGCATGTTCGCCTTCGCCATATGGGACGAGCAGAAGCAAAGGCTCTTCTGCGCCAGGGACCGCTTCGGCATCAAACCCTTCTATTATTACGCCAACGACGGAAAGATCTACTTCGCCTCCGAGATCAAAGCCCTGGTGCCCTTCCTTCCCGAGGTGGCCACGGACCTGAACGGGCTCAAGGATTACCTGTCCTTCCAGTTCACCCTGGGCGAGAAAACCCTGTTCAAAAACGTGCTGCAACTTCTGCCGGCCCACACCCTCACCTGGCGCGCGGGCCGGGTTTGTCTCCGCAACTACTGGGAGGTGCAGTTCAAGCTGGACTGGAATCACACCAGGCTCTACTTCCAGGAAGAGATCCGCAGGCTTTTGTGGGACTCCATCAACGTGCACCTGCGAAGCGACGTGCCCGTGGGCTCCTACTTGAGCGGCGGCATAGACTCCAGCCTGGTGGGGGGCCTGGCTCGACAGATCCAGGAAGAGGGTCCCTTCCACGCCTTCCACGGGAAGTTCGGGGTGAGCCAGGAGTACGACGAGTCCCGCTTCGCCGAGGCCGTAGCCCGCAAGTACTCCATGGACCTTCACGAGGGGGACTTCACCAGCGACGACTTTCTGCAGAACATCTCCAAGGTCATCTACCACCTGGACTTCCCGGTGGCGGGCCCCGGCTCCTTCCCCCAGTATATGGTCTCGCGCCTGGCCAGCCGGCACCTCAAAGTGGTCCTGGGCGGACAGGGGGGGGACGAGATCTTCGGCGGCTATGTCCGCTACCTCATCTCCTACTTCGAGCAGTGCATCAAGGGCGCCATTGACGGTAACATGAACAGCGGGAACTTCGTGGTGACCTACGAGTCCATCATTCCCAACCTGGCGCTCTTGCGGAACTACAAGCCATTGCTCAAGGAGTTCTGGCGTGAGGGCCTTTTCGACGAGAGGGACAAGCGATACTTCCGGCTGGTGAACCGGGCAGACGGCATGAAGGACGCCATCAACTGGAAGCTCCTGGAGCCTTACTCCGCCTTCGAAACCTTCCGGTCCATATTCTGGAAGAAAAACGTGGAGAAGGAGTCCTACTTCGACTCCATGACGCACTTCGATTTCAAGACCCTGCTCCCGGCGCTCCTCCAGGTGGAGGACCGCATGAGCATGGCCCACGGGCTGGAGTCCCGCGTTCCGCTCCTGGACCATCCCCTGGTGGAGCTGGTGGCCACCATTCCTTCCAACATCAAGTTCGAGAACGGGACGCTCAAGAACCTCCTCAAGACCACCTTCGCCCAGGACCTTCCCCGCGAGGTTCTGGAGCGCAAGGACAAGATGGGTTTCCCGGTGCCCTTGTCGGAATGGATGCGGGGCGAGCTCAAGGAGTACATCCAGGACATCTTCGCCACGGACAAGGCCCGCAGCCGCGACTACCTGGCCCCGGGATTCAACATCCGCGCCCTGGTGGAGGAGGAGGGAAAGTTCACGCGAAAGGTGTGGGGGCTCTTGTCCCTGGAGCTTTGGCAAAACAACTTCCACGACCGTGCGGCGGAGTTTAAGAAGGTCCTCTCCGAGGCGCGGCCCGTGGCATGACGAGCCTGAAACGTAGCGGAAAGGGCACAATCCACTTGCGCGGCAAGGCCGCAAAATGAGAAAAGGGAGATCGGGCTCCCGAGGGGCAAACGGGCGGTGCGTCACGACATCCGGCCCCGGCGGAGCGATCCGAGCCAGCTCTCCCGTGCCGGCGGCAGGTTTCGCTTGCGATCTGACAAACCTGGCTTTTTGGGGCTTTATCAAAATACAAAAAGGAGCGACTCCATGAAAATTCTCATCACCGGAGGGGCGGGCTTCATCGGGTCCCACCTTGCGGACCGTCTGCTTGCGCGGGGCGACCAGGTGCTGGTCATTGACAACTTCGCCACAGGCCGCAGGGACAACCTCACCCCCCACGCAAACCTGGAGCTGGTGGAAGGCCACATCGCAAACTCCACGCTCATGGCCTCCCTGTTCCAGCGTTTCGCCCCGGACACCGTCATCCACGCAGCCGCATCCTACAAGGACCCGGACGGCTGGGAGGAGGACACGCTGACCAACGCCGTGGGCGGCGCGGTCGTGACCAAGCTCTCGGTGGCCGCGGGCGTGAAAAGGCTCATCTACTTCCAGACCGCGCTCTGCTACGGCATCAGGCCCATCGAGCAGCCCATCACCCTTGCGCACCCCATCCGTCCCGGAGACAGCTCCTACGCCATCTCCAAGACCGCGGCCGAGTTCTACATCGCGCTTTCGGGGATCAACTACATCTCCTTCCGGCTGGCCAACGCATACGGCCCCCGGAACCTGTCCGGGCCGCTGCCCACCTTCTTCCACCGCCTGACCAACGACAAGCCCTGCTTCGTCATGGACACCCGGCGCGACTTCATCTACATCTCCGACCTGGTGGACTGCGTGATGGGGGCCATTGACGGCAAGGGCAGGCGGGGGCCCTACCACATCAGCTCGGGCTCGGACTACGGCATCAACGAGCTTTTCGACGCCACCGTGGCGGCCCTTGGCATCACCCTGAAAGAGCCCGTGGAAGTCCGGCCGAGGGGCGCGGACGATGCCTACACCATACTGCTGGACCCCAAGGAGACCGAGGCGGACTTCGGATGGAAGGTCACGACCCCTCTCAAGACGGGCGTGCAGAAGGCCATAGATTACTACAAGGAGTTCGGCATCACGCAGACCTTCACCCATCTCCGGACCCCGGACAAGAAGTAAGGACGCGGGAAAAGGACTGGCTTCGGCAGGGGGATGCCTCTTTCAAAAGACGGTTTCCCCCTCCCCTTTTTTAAGGAGGCTGCCGGAACCCCTTTTTCGGTTTCCAGCGATCCGGTGTATCGGGAAAAACCATTCAAACCAAAGCAGAGGGCACGATCTTGGAAGCGTTTACCAATGCGAGCATTCTGGTGGTGGGCGGAGCAGGCTTCGTGGGAAGCAACCTGGTCCGCAAGCTTCTTACCTTCGATCCCCGCAAGGTTCTTGTGGTGGACAACCTCATGTCCGCAGACAAGAAGAACCTGCCCGAGTCGGACAAACTCACGTTCATCGAGGGCTCCATCACCGACGACCGCGTGCTTGCCCGGGTAAAGGACGAGCACGAGTACGTGTTCCACCTGGCCACCTACCACGGGAACCAGAGCTCCATCCACGACCCCCTGGCGGACCACGAGAACAACACCTACACGACGTTGAAGCTCTGCGAGCGGATCCGGGACTTCAAGAAGATCAAAAAGGTCGTCTACTCCTCGGCCGGCTGCACGGTGGCGGAAAAGACCTTCGACACGGCCAAGGCCACCCAGGAGGAGGCCCCGGTATCGCTTTACCTGGATAGCCCCTACCAGATCTCCAAGATCATCGGCGAATTCTACTTCAACTACTACTTCCGGCAGTACGGCATGCCCGTGGTCAAAGCCCGGTTCCAGAACGTCTACGGCCCCGGCGAGATCCTGGGCGCCGGACAATGGCGCGGCACCCCGGCCACGGTGTGGAGGAACGTCACCCCCACCTTCGTCTACCGGGCGCTCAAGCACATGCCGCTCACGCTGGAAAACGAAGGCATCGCCACGCGGGACTTCATCTATGTGACGGACATCGTGGACGGCCTCCTGGCCTGCGCCGCCAAGGGCGGCCGGGGCGAGGTCTACAACCTGGCCAGCGGCGTGGAGACCAGCATCCGCGAGCTGGCCGACACCATCAATCGCCTGGCCAAAAACCCGACCCCTGCGAAGCTTCTGCCCAAGCGGGCCTGGGACCATTCGGGCAAGCGCTTCGGCGCAACGGAAAAGGCCCAAAAAGAGCTCGGCTTCCAGGCCAAGATGGGGTTGGAGCAGGGCCTTACGGAAACCATCGCCTGGACGGAAAAGAACCTGGGGCTGATCGAGGCCTGCATGGCGGCCCATAAGGACAAGATGCCCGGAGGCATCATCGGCTGAACAACCGCCCGCCACCGAGTAACGGAGCCCCCGCCGGGATTCCGAAGCTTTTCACCCGATTCCGTTTGCGGCCTCAGGTGGCCCGGATGCGAGGAAGGCCGCGGCCGACAATACTGAATGTAGGGCGGCCGCGGCATGACACGGAAAACGGGCCGCATGAGACCGCCCCGAAGGGCGGAAAAAGACTTTCAGCCCGGGTACAATATCGTTTTTGGCAACAATGCCCTTGCGATGGGCTGCGGACCCTTTGAGGAAAAACTCCGTCACGGATTCAGGTTTAGAAAACAAGGCCCTATCCGGATGCCCTCCCGGCCATAAATGGAGCCCATGGAACGACCGCAAAAAAAAGCCATCGTCCTGGCGCTGTGCCTGACGACAGCCGCCGGGTGCATTGTGGCCCTCTTCCTCACCCTGCACAGCCGCCTGACCCTTGCAGTGCACGAAGCCAAGGTCCTGGGCCAGAAGCTGGAAATGGTGAAGAAGGAGCAGGCCACGGCTAAGGAGCGCGTGACCAGGCTGGAAAGGGAGCAGGGCCGTGCGGCATCCCTTGCGGCGGAGGTGCAGAACCTCAAGGCCCAGCTCCAGAGCCTGGAGTACAACTACCGCTTCACCACGGAGTACCCGCAGGGGGGGGCTGCGCCGGTCCGCAGCAGCGCGCCGGATTCCCCAACAGCCGGCGGTGCGGACGCCGCTCGGGCAGACAGCCGCACGCCAAGGCAGCCGGCAGCCGGAGCCAGGCCTTATGCCCCGTCTCCCCGGATGTTCAAAGAGGGCTTCAGCGTGGAAAACGCGCGGGACCTTCTTCTGATCCGCAGGAACGTGCTGAACCTGGAGCCCCGGATCGAGGAGGCCAAGGACTCCCTGGAGCAGGCCATTCTCCTGCGGAACCACGTATACTCCAGGGTGCCCCTCAAGCCGTCCCAGCAGGGCACCGACTTCATGAAGTTCTTCGAGGAGTTCCACAAGTCGGTCTACGACCCGAACCACGGCCACATCTGCGGCGGCCTTACCAACGTCTTCATGGTCGTCTGCGAGGCCTTCGGGATACCCAGCCGCTACGCCGGGCTTTTCAGCGACGTCAAGGAGCCCTACGACAGCCACGCCACGGTGGAGGTTTTCGTTGACGGCAAGTGGGTGGCCATGGACCCCACCTACAACGTCATGCTCAAGGAAGGGAACTCCTACATCGGATACCAGCGCGTGCGGGAGCTCATCCTGGCGGGCAAGCCCTACTCCGTCACCACCAACGGCATGGAGGTGTTCCCGGATCGTGTCTTCGAGAACTACCCTGTGCCCTTGAAGGACCTGGTGCGCTACCTGATCGTCTATCCCGCAACGGTGAGGGACCAGAGGGGCAAGGCCACGAAGTACCCTATGGTACTTCTACCCAGAGGCTGGGACGGGAAGATCCAGGGAAAGGAGCGGCAGTACAACCTGGCCCGGGTGACACCCTTCTACAACATCATCTCCAACGGAATCCTGCGGTAGGGAAACGCTGCTCCGGTCCGGCCCCTCTCCGCCATCCTGTCAGCGGGCGAGGTACGCCACGATCTTTGCCGACGCGTCCGCGTTTCCGTAGGGCTTCTTTGCAAAATCGGGTTTTGCCTCCAGCATCTTGCCGAACGATTCCGCAATGGCGTCCGGCCCGGCGCCGCACACCAGGTTCGCCCCCAACTCCTGCAGCTCCTTCCATTCGGTCTCGTCCCGCAAGGTGACGCAGGGCTTGGCGAAGAAGAAGGCTTCCTTCTGCAATCCTCCGGAATCGGTCATGACCATCCGGCAGCGGGACGTGAGGAGCAGCATGTCGAAGTACGACACGGGCTCCACCACATGCAGACCGGGAATCGCGCCGCGCAGGTTCAGTCCCGCCGCTTCGGCCAGCTTGCGGGTGCGCGGGTGCATGGGCAGGACCACGGGCATGGTTCCGCACACCCGGCGCAGCCCTTCCATGATCCCGGCGAGCCTTGTAGGGTCGTCCGTGTTCTCGGCGCGGTGCACCGTGGCCAGCACGAAGTCCCTCGGCTTCCCGCCGGGCCCCTGCAGGGCGCGGGCCAAGTCCGAGCCGGGGGCGAAAGCCTGGGCCTGCTCCTTCGCAAACGAGGCGTAGTACATTGCGCAGTCGTACATGACGTCCCCCGAAAGCACCACGTCGGCCGGGTTTACCAGCCCCGGCCCTACTCCCTCGGCCTCGAGGTTCCTTATGGCGATCTTCGTGGGGCAGAAAAGGATGTCGCTCACGTGGTCGGCCACCACGCGGTTGATCTCCTCGGGCATGGCCCGGTTGTAGGACCGCAACCCGGCCTCCACGTGCGCCACCTTGATCTTCATCTTCACCGCGGCCAGGGCCCCGGCCAGCGTGCTGTCCGTGTCGCCGTAAATGAGCACGCAGTCCGGGCGCTCCTTCTGCAGCACCTCCTCGATGCCCTCCATCATGCGTCCGGTCATGGCCCCGTGGCCGAGGCTGTTGACGCCCAGGTTGTACGCCGGATCGGGGATGCCCATCTGGGTGAAGAAGACTCGCGACATGCGGTCGTCATAGTGCTGGCCCGTGTGGAGGATCTTCTCCGTAATCCCGGCGCCCGCTTCGTTTGCGGCCGCAATGGCCCGCGAGACGGCCGCAGCCTTGATGAATTGGGGCCTGGCGCCCACGATGGTGATAAGCTTCATGGCACTTTTCCCGACCGAGCTGAGGCAGTAATAAAAAGAGAGCGTTGCGCAGTAGAAACAGCCCATTCATAGACCGGCATACCCTTGCCCCGAGGCGGCCCCGCCGCCCGAAGGCACCTTCTCCCCCCTCCCCCTTGATTTGCAGAACTTCTCGACGCAGGGGTCTTCCGGCAGCCTACAAAGACCACCAAAGGCCGGCCTTGTCAATAAACGGAGCCACAACAGCCCTGATTTACATAGGAGTTGGCAGCGGGGAGGGGCCGGTCAGAGGACGGGAATCGGCCGGGAGCAAGCCCTCCTGGCCTGGGCCCGGCACAGGAACGCAGTCCAGCGCATCTACCCGGCGATCTTGCAGGAGGCCTTGCGCAGGTTCATGGAAAGGGCCCGCGCAATGCCTTTTAAAAGCTTGTTTCCCACCTTGGGATGATTTTCCACCAGGTTGTCGAAGTTGGCATGGGTCAGCGTGAGCACCTTGGTCTTCCGCAGGGCCCGCACCGAGGCGGAACGCGGGAAATCGTCCACCACCGACATCTCGCCGATGGACTCGCCGTTGGTGAGCCGCGTGATGGGGGCAAGGTCGCCGTTCTTGCTCACCTTGTAGACCTCCAGCTCGCCATCCACCACGAAGCACACGTAGTCGCCCCGATCCCCTTCGTGGAAGACCACGTCGCCCGCCTTGAACTCCAGGAAGAACATGTAGCGAGCGATGGTCTTGACATCCTCCTCGTCCATGGGATCGAACAGGGGGATCTTGGCCATGGCGTCCGTCATGGCCTGCATCATCTTGCTGTGATAGATGTCGGCGGCGTCTTCCACGGTCGGCTCCTTGAACGGTTATTTTAAGGCGTCATGGTCGCATGGAGGCGGCATTGTGTCAACGGGGGAGCGCTATTTTTCCCTCGTCCTTGACCCCGGGGCCCTGGCAAGGATACTTTGGTGCCCATGAAAAAGCAAAGAGACGAATCGGAGATCTCCGCCATCCGGGAAAGAATCCTTTCCTCCGCGCTTTCCATTTTCGAAACGGAAGGGTTTTCCCAGCTCACCATGCGGGCGCTGGCCAAGAAAATGGACATGACCGCGCCCAACCTGTACAACTACTTCTCCGGCAAGGACGAGATCTATTTATACCTGGTGATCCAGGGATTCACCCTCCTGCGGGACCGGTTCTCAGAGGCGGAAAAGGCCCATCCCGACCCGGCCGAGCGCGGCCGGGCCCTCATGGCGGCCTACCTGGCTTTCGGCAGGGAGAACCCCGCCCACTACGGGCTCATGTTCACCCACCAGACCCCCAAGTACAACGATTACGTGGGCACCCGGCTGGAGAAGCTCTCCCTGCAGGAGCTCACCCTGAGCCTGGAGGTGGCTGCCATTGCGGATCGCGCCTTCCAGGACCTTGCCCGTACTACCGTTGGTCTCTCGGACCTGGACGCCCGCGCCGGGGTGATCGGGGTTTGGGGGCTCCTGCACGGCCTCGTCAGCCTGCTCCACTCCGGTGTGGTCCAGTACGTGGCGCCGGACACGGACGCCGTATATCAGAAGGTCATGGACTCCTGCTTCTCCCTGCTTTCCCTGGCAGGGAAAAATATTCCTTGACAACCGGCCTTCGATTAACTAAGTTAAATTTAACTTAGTTAATTTTTAACCAAGGAGGCACATCATGGCCGTCGTCACTGTTTTGGGAGGATGCGGGGCAGTCGGCTCCGTTGCGGCGAAAACTCTTGCCAAGCTCTCCGATATCACCTGCGTCGTCATAGCGGACCGCGACCTGTCCCGGGTTCCGCAGATCTCCGCCGGCTTTCCGGCGGAAAAGTTCCGCGCAGTAGCCCTTAACGCCGAAGACCCCGCTTCCATCCGGAACGCGGCCCAAGGCGCCGACATCGTGCTGAACTGCGTGGGGCCCTTCTACAAGACCGTCAAAACCGTCCTTTCCACCGTCATGGACATGCACATTCCTTATGTGGACGTGTGCGACGACGTGGACGTGACCCAGGAGATCCTGTCCTGGGACAAAAAGGCCAAGGAAAAGGGAGCCATCGCCGTCATCGGCATGGGAAGCTCCCCCGGCGCCACCAATCTCCTGGCCAAGTTCGCGGCCGACAACCTGCTGGACCAGACCGACTCCGTGGACATCTTCCACGCCCACGGCGGCGAGCCCTTCGAGGGCCCGGGCGTCATCGGCCATCGCTTCCACTGCATGACCATTGACGTGCCCATGTTCCTAAACGGCAAGCTTACCTATGTGAAGTTCTTCGAGCCCGACGGCATCGCCCTGCGGGAAGCCTTCACCTTCCCCGTTATCGGCGACAGCGTCACCCTCTACCCCTATCCCCACCCCGAGCAGGTGACGCTCCCGCATTACATCAAGCTGAACCAGGTCACCAACAAGGGCACCGTGCTCCCCAGCCCCTACTACGACCTCACCCGGGACATCTGCGCCCTGGGTCTCCACGACAAAACCCCCATCCTGGTGAACGGCCGGGAGGTCTCCCCCTACGACTTCTCCACCGCCTTCATCATCTCCCGCAGGGAAAAGATATTAAAGGACCTTGCCTTCGGCGCCCAGCGCGGCTGCGTCTCCGTCATCGTGAAGGGAACCAAGAAGGGGCTCGCCCGCGAGTATCGCTTCCACATGGCATCCAAGAGTCAGGCCCTGGGAGAAGGCACCGGAATTCCGGCCGCGGGCGGCGCACTCCTCCTTGCCCGAGGCAAAATCGGCACCAAAGGCGTCCTGCCTCCCGAAGGCTGCATCAATCCCCTGGACTTTTTGGGCATCATCCCGGAAATCATGACGCTGGACAAACAAAAGTCCGGCGGCGAGTCCTTCGGCGGAGTCATCGTTCAGGAAGTGGATGAGAAGGGAAATGTCAAGGATTTGGATATTTAATCCTGGATCCGTGGCCGTGCCCTGCCACAGCCACCATACGTTCAATACCGTGTCGGCCGTGGACTTTCTTGCGTCCGGGCCGCCTGAAGCCGCTCACGGATTCAGGTTACATCTGTTAAGGCGGATTGCGCGGAGGAGGGGGTAAAGCCCCTTTTCCAAAAGGGAGCTGCCCCTTCCCCGCAAACCCTTTGTGCCTATGATTTCATGTAAAATTCTTTTCCATCAGCACCCACCACGGACGCGCCCATGACCGAACCTCTCTTTCTGGCCATTGATCACGGGACATCCGGCGTGCGCGCCGCGCTGGTTTCCGGAGAAGGCGCGGTCCGCGGCTACGCCGTCCGCACCACCCCCATCCATTTCCTTCCCGGTGGAGGGGCCGAGCAGAACCCGGAGGACTGGTGGCAGGCCCTTTGCGCCTGCGTGTCCGAGCTTGCGCAAAAAGACCTCATCCCTCCCTCGGGCGTCACCGCCCTCTGCGTCTCCTCCACCTTCTCCACCACCGTGGCCGTGGATGAACAAGGCTCGGCGCTCGCCCCGGCCATGACCTGGATGGACGGACGGGGCGGGAAGCACGTGAAAAACGCTCTCCGGGGCTTTCCCTCGGTCATGGGCTACGGCCTTCTTCCCATGATGTCCTGGATCAAGATCACCGGCGGCGGGCCTTCCCTCTCGGGCAAGGACGACATCGGCCACGTTCTGTTCTGGAAAAACGAGCAGCCCGAGCTCTATCAAAAGGCCGCCTTCTTCCTTCCCAGCAAGGACTACCTGAACGCCCGGCTCACGGGAAAGATCGCCGCCTCTATAGATTCCATGACCCTTTTCTGGATCTCCGACACGCGGAACATAAGCCAGGTCCGTTACGATCCCGGCCTCATCGCCCGGCTGGGAATCGCGCCCGAAAAGCTCCCTCCCATGCACCCCTCCACCCACGTGCTGGGAACCCTGTGCGAAAAAGCGGCCCGCGACCTTTCGCTTTCCCCCGACACGCCAGTGGTCTGCGGCTCGCCCGACCACCAGGCGGCCGGAGTGGGCTCCTTTGCCGTGAACGATTTCGCCGCGCACCTCTATATCGGCACCAGCTCCTGGGTCCAGTGCGTGGTTCCCTACAAGAAAACCGATCCCCTCCACAGCATCGCCTCGCTGCCCACGGCCATCCCCGGCAAGTATTATTGCGCCAATGAGCAGGACACCGCCGGCGCATGCGTGGACTTCTTTTGCAGAACCGTCACGCCCCACATCACCGAAAACCCCTTCGCCCACATGGACGCGATGGCCATCCAGTCCCCTCCGGGCGCCAACGGCGTCATCTTCCTGCCCTGGCTCAACGGCGAACGCACTCCCGTGGACGACCCCAACCTCCGCGCCGGCTTCATCAACCTCTCCAAAACGACGTTGGCCACCGACATGGCCCGCGCCGTTCTGGAAGGAGTCGCCACCAACATCCGCTGGAGCCTCGCCTTCGTGGAGCTGTTTGCAGGCCGAAAGCTCACTCCCATCCACTTCGTGGGCGGCGGCTCGAAGTCCGCCCTCTGGTCCCAGATTTTGGCGGATGTCCTGGATCGGGAGATCGTGCAGATGGAGGACGGCCACATGGCCAACGCCCGCGGCGCCGCCTTCATCGCCGCCGTAGGCACGGGCGCCCTGTCGTTCTCGGACATCCCGGCGCTCGCCCGGATCCAGCAACGTTTCACCCCCCGGCCGGAAAACCGCAAGGAGTACGACCGCATCTACGACGCCTTCCTGAGCTTCCACCGTAAAAACCGCGGCCTCTTCGCCCGCCTGAACGGAAACGGGATGTAAAAAGAGGGAATAGAAGGGTTTGCGGGGGGGGGAAACCCGTTTTGAAAAACAGGCTTTTCCCCCCTCCCCCCCACCCTCTCCCCCCTTTCCGAAAAACTTTTTGCAGCAGGGGCTGATTCCTAAATTATTGTTATGAGATCAGCAAGATAACCAAAGGGAAAAAAGAATCCGATGCGGAAAAACTCCGGCAGCCATCGGAGAGCCGAGGACGGAGTCTCCGCGGGTAATCCTTGGATTGGCTTTTGATAAAAAACCGGAGGGATTCAGGCAGGAAAGGCCTGGAACTCTTTTCCCGCAATCATGGCCGCCGCCTCGGCGCTGTAGACACCGGGAGCATCGAACAACAGCAGGGGCCCTTCCGTTTGCAGCTCACCCCGTTCCCCTTTCACGCCGCACACCAGCGCAAGCTCGGCCTCTTCCCCCTGCCGGGAATGGACCATCCGAAGCCGTGCAGGCCGGATGCCGTTCTTCTTCATGGCATCCAGACAGCCGGGGAGGCGGTCTGCCGGATAGATCAGGCAGAGCCTGCCCTCTTTTGCCAGAAGACGGCCGGCCGCAGCCGCCACATCGCCCGCGTTGGCGAAGATCTCGTGGCGCGCGGCGGCCCGCTGGAAGTCGGGGCTCACGCGGGAGGAGTCGGTGCGATGAAACGGAGGGTTGGAAACGACCAGATCGAACGGGGGCGTAACCGGGCCTGCGGGAAGCTCCCGCAGGTCCATGCAGACGCATGAAAGAGTATCGGACAGACCGTTCTCGGCAATGTTGCGGGCGGCAAGCTCCGCCAGTTCAACCTGCTTTTCCACGCCCCACACGCGGATTCCGGGAAATCGGTGGGACAGGAGAAGGGGGATGATCCCGCAGCCGCAGCCCAGGTCCGCCGCCCTTTCACTCCCGTCCGCCCGGACGAAAAAGGCCAGGCAGACCGCGTCTATGGAAAAGCGATATCCGCGCCTGGGCTGGCGCACGAAAAATTTCCCCTCCAGGATGGCGTCTCGGGTGAATGCGGCATCATTCATGGAATAGAGGCTATCTTACAAATAATAAAGAAAGGCATTTTGCGGGGGAGGGGGGAAAAGCCGCTTTTTCA
>JBFMHL010000182.1:0-13445 GCA_040753055.1 Thermodesulfobacteriota bacterium
GCCCCCCCTTTTCCTCAAAACTTTTTGATCCATAGATACCCCCGGCAAGCCCGGCATCCCTACCGATCCAGCTTAGAAAACTCACCTGGAGTCTGCTGCGCCCTCTTCCAATGGGGAAAAAATGAAAAGGCAGCCGAAGGCTCGGGAAAGCCTTCGGCTGCCTTTATTCTTCCAATATTCTTCCAATGGTTTTAACTATCACTCCCACGCCGGTCCATCCCCGGGGCGCGGAGCATACAGTTTGTATGCGAGCATGTTGAGAAGGCGAAGGAACGCCGCCCTGGGGCGTCAGATGGGGTTATGAAACAGCTTCTACAGAAGTTTTTCCACCTTCTGTGCAATTTCGTCCGCCAGACCGCCGGCGTTCTCCATCTCCGACGCGGCCGTCACCGCATCCACTCCGTCGAAGTCCGTCCGAATCTCCGGATCGCCGGCAGTGGAGACCAGAATGAGCCGGTCCCGGTCCTGGGTTCTCTTGATGAAGGCCTGGACATCCGGCTTCGCCTGCCAGGCGATCACCGTGTTCACCAGCACGACCGCCTTATAGTCCGCCGCATTCAGCTTGGAAAGGTCGGAAAGCGGCGCAAGACGCACAAAGGCTCCGTCCGCCACCAGCTTCTCGACGAGCTGCTTCACCACCGCGCCCTTGAAGTCGCTTGCGTCCGCCGCGATGAGGACCTTTGCTGCGCTCTGCTCGTTTCCGAACACGGCGGGCCGCACCGGCTTCAAAGAGCATCCGGCCCCCAGGTGAACCAACACCAACAGTGCTACACCCAAACCCATTCCTGCACGAAAGCGACCTCTGCCGCTCATGCCGTCCCCCTTTTTGGAAGGTAAGAAACCGGTTGCCGAAAGGCCGGGATCCGCCGCCTTTCGAATGATACGCAAAGAGGCCTCCATATCTACCAGAAAGCTTTTTGCCCGGCAAGCTGCCAAAGTAGGCGCAGGATTTGGCTTTTGTCTTGAAAAGAGGCGCAATTGCAAATACAATTACCGCACTCGGTGAATCTTCCCTGGGCCCGGAGGCGAGCCGGCCCGTCCGGCTCTGCATACGGACGCCCTTCCGCCTGCCGGCCACCTGTTTTTTCCGTGCCGCATCCGGTCCATCCGAGGTTTTGCGAAAGCATTGTCCGCTTTACGTTCTGAAGCGTCGGCAACCAAAAGGCGTGCCCGCGGGAGAAGCACCCTGACGGATGGCGCTTTGATTGCATGCCCGGACAAGTCGCGGCTGAGCCGCCATGCTTCTTCTCCGGGCCCTTGCCAATTCCTTTTATACCCGCCCGGGAGGTATGGATGGACAAGACAAAGCTCTTGCAGAAGATCTTCGTCACCAAGGAAGTGGAGCAGATCCTCTCCCAAATACCCAAGGAAGTGGGCTCCTACGGATACGATCCCTGGGGCTTCAAATGGGAGTCCGCCAAGATCGGCCTCGGCCTTCTCAAGTTCCTCTACGACAACTACTTCCGGGTAACGGCCCGCGGCCTGGAGAACATCCCGCCCCAGGGAAGGGTCCTTGTCATCCCCAACCACTCGGGGCAGCTTCCCTTTGACGGCGCCCTGGTGGGCATCGCGCTGGCCACCAATCCCAACGGCCCCCGCGCGCCCCGAGCCATGATCGAACGCTTCTTCCCCACCGTCCCCTTTGTGGGCAACCTGCTGAACGAGGTGGGTGCGGTCATCGGCGATCCCGTAAACTGCATCCGGATGCTTCAGCGGGAGGAAGCCGTCATCGTGTTCCCCGAAGGGGTCCGCGGATCGGGCAAGCTTTTCAAGTTCCGCTACCAGCTCCAGCGCTTCGGCCACGGATTCATGCACATCGCCATGGAGTACAACACGCCCATCGTTCCCGTCGGTGTGGTGGGATGCGAGGAAACCATGCCTTCGCTCGCCAACATCGCGCCCCTGGCCAAGATGCTGGGTCTTCCCTACGTTCCCGTCACCGTACCCTTCCCTCTTCCCGCCAAAGTCATTTTAAACTTTGGCAAACCCATGTATTTCGAGGGCGACATTGACTCCGAGGAAGGGGTGAAGAAACGGGTGGAGGAAGTGAAGAACGCCATTCGGGATCTCATTGCAAAGGGCCTTGAGGAACGGAAAGGAGTCTTCTGATGGCGAAAAAAAACCGCACGCAGAAACAAGAAGCAAATGAGCAAAGAGCGGCGGCCGAAACCCAGGAGGACAAGTGCCTGGTATCGCCCGTCCACGAGGCGCGCCCCTCCCGGAAAAAGGCCCCCGCCCGCAACAAGAAGGCCATACTCGTCACCGGCGCGGCAGGGGTCCTGGCCCAGGAAACCATCGCGCGCCTGTCGCCCAAATATAAGATCATTGCCGTGGACTTCCGCAGGGCCGTGGAGATCGGCGAAGACATAGTGAGCTACAAGGTGGACTTCATGAAGCGGAGCCTGGAGGACGTGTTCCGCCAGCATGACTTCCATGCCGTCATCCACCTCGGGCGCATCGGCACCATGGCCCATGGCGGCTTCCTGCGCTACAACGCCAACGTCATCGGCACCACCAAGCTCTTCGACCTGTGCGTGAAGTACGGAATAAACCAGGTCCAGGTGCTCTCGTCCTTTTTCGTCTACGGCGCCTCCGCCTACAACCCCGCGCTTCTGGACGAGGACACGCCGCTCAAGGCTTCGGACCTGACGCTGGACCTCATTGACTCGGTGGAGCTGGAAAACCTCTCCAACATCTACATGTACAAGTATCCCGAGCTCCACATGACCATCCTCCGTCCCTGCAACATCGCGGGGCCGGGCATCCGCAACAACATCGGCCGCTTGCTGTCCAGCCGGTCCGTGCCGGTTTTATGGGGTTTCAACCCGGTCATGCAGTTCATCCACGTAAAGGACATGGCCGACGCCATTGTACTGGCCTATGAAAAGAACTCTCCGGGCGTCTACAACGTAGCCCCCGAGGACTGGATCGCCTACCAGGACGTTCTGCGCCGCTGCAGAATCCGCGGAGTGCCCATTCCCTCCATCCCGCCCGTGCTGCCGCGCTTCCTGTCCCGGGCCCTGGGCTGGAAGGCTTTCCCTTCCTACCTCATCAACTACTTCAAGTATCCCACCATCATTGACGGAGGGAAGTTTGCACGTACTTTCGGCTTCAAGCCGCAGCGAAGCCTGGAGGAAATCTTCACCCATTACCGGGAGCTCAAGAAAAAAGCATATCTCTAGGCCGAATGGGCGACCGGGCGCGGTGAACCAAGATTCGAGCGGGGGCAACAAAACCAAGGGGAGAACATGGAACTACCCAGCATCGAGGAGATGATTAGGCGGCGCAGCTTTCTGAAAATCATGGCAACGGGCGTGGCCGCGGCGGCGGCTCCGGCCCTGGTTGGCTGCGCCGGCAAGAAGAACATTCCCAAGCTGGAAGAGGACAAACCCCTGGCCCTTACCGGCTGCCGGGTGGTGGACGTGGTCTCCGGCCAGGTATCCGAGCCCATGACCCTTTTTTTCGAAAAGGGCCGCATCAGCGCAATCTCCCCCAACGAGCCGGAAGCATCCGACCAGCTCACGGTCGTGGTTGCGGACGGGCTTTACGCAGTCCCCGGCCTCATTGACGGCCATTGCCATTGCACCTCCTCGGGCGCTTATGGGTTCCGGACCACGGACGCATGGTTCCATTTCATGCAGATCCGCAACCAGTTCGGCAACTGCCTGGACTCCGGGGTCACCACGCTTCGGGACACCGGAGCCTTTCCCGGCCTCCTCCATCCTCTGATGAAGGAGATGGACATGGGGACCCTTTCGGGCCCGCGGATCTACTACTGCAACAGCGTGCTCAACATCAAGGGCGGCCACCCCGACATCAACCCCAAGGACATCAGCTCTTTAGCGGGCATCGGCGCGATCCACATGGGCGTGCTCATGACCAACTTCGCCGACACCCGTGAGCTGAAACGTGCGCTGGACCGCAACTGCCTAAACGCCTACTTCGTCAAGCTCACCGTGGACAACGTGTCGCTCATCCGCGGCAAGGTCGAGATTCCGGTCTACTCCGACGATCACCTGCGCCTGATCTTCCGCTTTGCGGAGAACAACAACCTGCCCGTGGCGGCCCATTGCCTCAGCCATTACGGTTTCTCCCGCATGATGGACTACCCCGTATCCTCCCTGGAGCACGTGGTGGCGGACCAGGTGCTCACCGACCGGGAGGTGGAAACCATGGCCCGCAAGGGCGTCAACATCGTACCCACCATGACCCTGGCCCAGGTCTACCTGGCCAAGGAGGCCTTCACCACTCTTCCCGAGCAGTACGACACCCCCTTTGTCCAGAACGAGCTCATGCTCCGGCACCAGTACCTGATGAAAGTGCCGGAGAAGCTCATCCGGCCCTCCATCCACGAGGAAAACATGGAGAAGCTCGCCATGTACCAGAAGTACACCCCGGAGGAGTGCCTGAAGAAAAAGATCTTCCTGGCCAAGGCCGAGCCCTTCTTCGGCATGGCCACCAACGGCGTGGAAAACCTGAAGAAGATGAAGCAGGCGGGAATCAACATCGGGGCGGGAATGGACGCGGGCCTTCCCTTTTCCTACTTCGGAACGCTGTCCCGCGAGCTGGAGATGCTCACCCGCATCGGCTTTACGCCTCTGGAGGCCCTCCAGGCCGCCACCGTGAACAACGCGAAGATCCTGGGAGTGGAAGACCGCCTGGGCCAGGTCCAGGCCGGCATGTTTGCAGACGTCGTGCTTCTCTCCGAGAACCCCGTCTCCGATATCGCCGCAACGGAGAAGCCCGGGATGGTGTTCATGGAGGGAAAGATGGTTTCCAGCGCAAGTCCCATGATCCGCCAGGGCAACATCATCCGGGCGGGTAAGGCCTAAAGACCAGCGCGGAAGGCCTTTGCGGAGGAGGAGGCTTCCATGGACTTAGGGACATACGCCGAATTTCCCGTGTTCAAAGGAGTCACCGAGAAGGATCTGGCCGAGGTGTTGCGCCTGGGGGTTGAGACCGGCTTCGGGCGTGGCGCGGTGATCCTGAAGGAGTCGGGAAAGAGCTCGGATCTCTTCATTCTTCTTTCCGGCCGGGTTTCCGTGGAGATGGAGGCTTCCGGAGCCTCCTCCGAGGGCCGCCGGGACCTCCTGGTCCGGCTGCGCCCCGGGGACGTTTTCGGCGAGATGGCGTTCCTGGACCACAGCCGGAGGTCCGCCTACGTGGTGGCCAGCGACGACATCACCTGCCTGCGCCTGGACGGCGAAGGCCTGGAGCGGCTGATGGAGTCCAACGCGGTGCTGGGCTACCGGCTCATGCGCAACCTGGCCCGCATCCTCGCATCCCGGCTGGTGGACAGCAACTTCCGCTGGCGCAACGAGCTTGCGGGACCGCGCATCTGACATTTTCCCGGCGGCCTGCAAAGGACGCCCGCATTTTGCACGGGAGAAACATGGATCCAAATGGAGTTTACCTGTTCCTCATCGGACCCGCTCTTTGGTTCTCGGCCACCTTCTGCGCGGCCGGGTTCCTGGCGCGCCTCTGCTTCCTCTATGGAATGAGCCTCGGCCAGGACAAGGTTTTCTACAACCACCAGAGCTTCTACTGGGGCTCCCGCTCCATCGCCCACTGGCTCGTTCCCTGGGGTTCGGTTTCCTACCGCACCCAGCCGGTGTTCACTTTTTTCCTGTTCTCCTTCCATCTCACCTTGCTGGCTACGCCGATCTTTTGCTCGGCCCACAACGAGCTTCTGGAAAAGGCCTTCGGGTTCAGCCTCTGGTCGCTTCCGGACACGGTGACCGACGCCATGACGGTCATCCTTTTGGTCTCGGGAATTTTCCTGCTGGTTCGCCGCTTGGTGCGCCCCGAGGTCCGGGCCCTCACCGGCGTCTGGGATTATGTGCTTCTGGCGCTCACCGTGCTTCCGTTTGCCAGCGGCTTTGCCGCCTATCACCAGGCAAGCCCTTACGGGCTCTGGACCATCGTCCACGTAGCCTCCGGCGAGCTATTGCTGGTGCTGCTTCCCCTCACGAAGCTCGGGCATGTGGTTTTGTTTTTCTTCACGCGCGCCTTCATCGGTTTTGAAATGGGCACCCGGCGGGGGACCAGGACCTGGTAAGGACGCCGCTCAATTTTTCGGAGATATCCATGCCGCAGAAAACGACCGAAGACCTCTACCTGGAAACATTTGAAAAGCGCCCGGTGAACCACAAGGCGCTGGCGGACCTGGTCTCCGCCAATCTGGGGGCCCGGATCCGCACCTGGCTCGACATCTGCTCCCGTTGCGGCCTGTGCGCCCAGTCCTGCTTCGTCTACCTGAGCAACCATCGCGATCCCAGGCTATCGCCCGCCTACAAAGTCAAACATACCCTGGGCGAGTTCGTGCGGAGAAAGGGCCGCGTAGACCAGGCCTTCCTGGAGAAATGCTACGAGACCGCCTGGCTCCATTGCACCCTGTGCAAGCGCTGCTCGCTTTATTGCCCCTTCGGCATTGACATCGCCACCATGCTCTCGTTGGTCCGCACTCTCTGCCACTCCCAGGGAATCGTTCCGTCCAAGCTCGCCTTTTTCACGGAAAACTGCGCCAAGTCCGGAAATCACATGGACCTGCCCCCGGAGGAGCTTGCGGAAACCTGCAACTGGATGTCCGAGGAAGCGTCCGAAACCGTGGCGGGCGTCAGCATGCCCATGGACAAGGAAGATACGGAGTACCTTTATACCATCAACCCCCGCGAGCCGGTGTTCTATCCCCAGGATCTGGCCGACGCGGCCATGATCTTCACGGTGGCCGGCGAGAACTGGACCTTCGGCAGCCGCGGCTGGGACGCCACCAACCTGCCCATGTTCGCGGGCGATCGGAAGGTGGCGGGCAAGCAGGCGGACAACATCTACCAGGAAGCGAAACGCCTGAAGGCCAAAAAAATTCTCATCACGGAGTGCGGCCACGCCCTTCGCAGCCTCCGCTACGAAGGGCCCTACCTGGCCGGCTACGCGGACGGGCTCCCGCCCGTTCCGGTGGTCCACTACGTGGAGCTTTTGTACGAGTACCTGCGGGACGGAAGGATCAAACTGGACCCGGCCAAGAAGCTCAAGGAGCCCGTCACCTACCAGGACCCCTGCAACGTGAGCCGCAACGGAGGCATCTGGGAGGTTCCGCGCAAGATCATCTCCTTGCTTTGCGAGGACTTCCGGGACATGGCCGAAAACCGCGAGTACAACCACTGCTGCGGAGGAGGAGGCGGAATCCTGCCCATGGGACCGGACTACCGGCCCCGCCGGATGCTGAACGGACGCCTCAAGGCCGAGCAGATCCGGCAGACCGGAGCCAAGGTGGTCATCGCCCCTTGCCACAACTGCTTCGACCAGGTGCGCGACCTCTCCGAGCACTACGAGCTGGGTGTGAAGGTGGTTTCCTTCAAGGAACTGGTGGTCCACCAGATGATCGTGCCGGAAAACCTGCAACCGGCCGGTGAATGATTGTTCATGCCATGGAGGCTTCCATGCGTTTTCCCCTAGCTGCCGCTGCGGCCGCGATGATTCTTCTGACCGTGTCACCGTGTTGGGCCCAAGACGACGTGATGACCCTGACCTCACCGGAGTCCGCCCGCCGGCCCCCGGTTTCGTTCCCCCACGCACAGCACGCCGATACGGTGGACTGCGCCGTCTGCCACCACGACTTTGACCGCTTCGGAAACAACACGGGTTCCGAGGGCCGCGCCTGCAACGAATGCCACGGCTCCCAGGGCAATCCGGAAGCCCTTTCCCGCGCCTTCCACCGCCTCTGCGCCGGCTGCCACGCGAAAAAGGAAATCCGGGAAGAATACAACCCCCCCGTGATGTGCGGGCAATGCCATTTGAAAACAAAATAGGCGGAAGGGCCGGCCTTGCCAAAGCCCTGCCCGTTTCTCTTCTTGTCCTTGCCGCGCTCGGGGCCGCATGGGTATCCGCCCGTTCCTTCCCGTTGTTTCCGGACGAGATGGACATCCTCGGTCCTGCTTTCCGTTTGGCCTCAGGAAAGGCATGGGATGCAGGCAAGTATCCGGACTTTCCCATCCTCTTCTACGGGCTCATTTTCCGTCCCGCGCTCTTCCTGGGTGTGGAGAACATGGGCGCTCTCTTCGCCCTGGCGCGCGTCGTCAACCTGGCTCTCACCCTCCTTTCCGCAAGCCTCCTGTACTTTAGCTCCAAGCGCTTCTTGAGCCCCGCCTGGCAATCCGTTTGCCTGGCCCTCTTCCTCGCCTGCCCCGCCGTGCTCTTTGCGGCCGTCTACGTGAAGGTGGAGTCCCTCATCCTGGTTGAAACCCTGCTGGCCTTCCTGTTCGCCCAAAAGTCTCTGGAGCGCCCCGAGCGGCTCCGGTATGCCGCTTTTTGCGGAGCGGCGTCCGCGCTCTCCTTCGCCACCAAGTACAACCCTTTTCCCGCCCTATTCTTCCTGTCCGCCCTCTTCCTGGCCGCCCGGAGGAGCCGCATCCCCAAGTCCGGCTTTCTCCGTCCCTTCCTTGTTTTTTCGTTCGCTTTTCTGCTTGCGGCCGTCTGTGCCTGGCCCGGAATTCTTCATATCCTCGGCCGTCGTTCCGGTCTGGTCTCGGACCTCTACTTCAGCTCGCTTCCTTCTCCCTACAAAGCCGCCGCCGACTTTTTCGCTTTTCCCGAGGGCAGGATCGCCTACCCTCTGCTGCTGATCCTGCCGGTGGGCGTGGGCTTCTTCCAGAGCCTGGCAGGTGCCTGGGGCCTGGCTTCCCGCTCCGTGAAGAAGGATTTCAGCAGTCTCGTCCTTCCCTATTTTTTCTGCTATCTGGCCGCGGTGATCGGAGCGGTCGCCATCCATTCGCCCTGGCTGTTCACGCCGCTCGCGCCTTTTTTCGCGCTGGCGGCTTCGGCGGCCCTCTCCCGCCTGCCCCGCCGTACGGCCCCCCTGGTCGCGGTCGCGGCCCTGTCCCTTTCCCTGTACCAGGCCCCTGCGGTTGTTGATCTGGTGCAGGGAGTGCAGAACGCCATCCTCCGCGCCCACGCCGATGCAAGCGATGCCCGTGCGGAAAAAGACGAACTGATGGTGCTCGTGAACGGCCCCCTCACGTTGCGGGCCGGTCTGGACGCGGAAAACCTGGACGCAGAAGTCCGAAAAAAAAGCCCCCGCTTCATCCTGATATACGAAGCCTATGTCCAGAACTTTTGCAGGTATCCGGAAAATCCCGGCTATCTCCGCCAGTGCCGGTATCTGCAGGGACTTGTGTCGGAACCCCGGGGGTATCACACGGTCTGGTCGCAAAGGACGAGCTTTCCTCTGCGGTCCGTGATACCCTTTCCGGAAGCCCGGGCCCGTTTCGTCTTTCTGGAAAAGAACGCCTAAAGGAGGCTCCCATGCAACAAAACATCTCCAGGATGCCGAGCATCCGCCATCTGGGTCTTCCTCTTCTTTGCGTCCTTCTTCTTGCCGGCGGCAGCGCCTGCACACATCTTACGCAAATCAGGCCCGGCGCACCTCCCCTTCTGGTGGACGCCGCCAACCGCGAAAACTCTGCTGCGGAAAAGTTCGCTCCGGCCTTCGTGATTTACAACCCGGACGATTCCGACAACCGCATCGGCAGGCCCGAAGCATACAGGGACAAGGAGGGAGAACCGGCCGTAAGGGTCACCGCCGAAAACCCGGCCTTCTACTTCCTGCCCAAGGAGTTTCGCACCGAGAAAGGCACTTATGAAAACCTCGTCTACCGCGTTCATTTCCCCAGGGTGCCCTTTTCCCTGGTGCCTTTCATCCTCACATCCGGAGACAATGTGGGCCTGATGGTGGTGGTGACCCTGAACTCCGAGGGGAAGCCGGTTCTGGTGACCACCGTGCACACCTGCGGCTGCTACGTCGCCATCATACCCACCAGCTATCTTCCAACGGAGTGCCTCCCCGAAGGCTGGAAAAACGAACCGGCCAGCGTCTATGGGGAGACTCTTCCGGGGGTGCTACCTTTTCAAGGCTTCGAAGATCCGGTGGTGGTGGCCTGGCTGCGGCCTGCCGTGCACCGGGTGATGGACCTGAAAATCATGGAGAGAAGGGACCTGGCTGGACTCGCCGGGACGGAGTGCAGGAAGGAAGCGGAGATCCTGCCCATGGAGAACCTTGCGAAGCTCTCCTTGGAAAACACGACCGTGGACATGTTCGAGGAAAAAGGAGGACGGGCCGGCTATGTAAAGGGCTCGTTCAAACCCTGGGAGACCCTGCTCATGAGCGCCTTTTCCTGGAACCTGTTCATCGGCTCGGACAAGGCCTACGACACCGATGCCTATGGAAACCCGTTCTTCACCAGCCTGGTCCCTTGGCAGCGGAAGGATTCGGACATGTGGGACTTTGCTCGGTTTCTGAAGTTCTGGGGATGGCGGCTGTAGGAAACCAACCCTTTAGAGAGTTAAAAAAAGCAGGAGCCGGAGGCGTTATCGCCCCCGGCTCTTGCTTTTTTGCTCTGTACCGGCGAATACGGATGGGATCTACTTTTTCGGAGAGGAGATCCCGATCCCGCTCGCCGGTTTCTTTACATTGCCGGGCAGAAACTCGGGAAACTGCTTTTTCTTCTGCACAAGACGGTCCTGATACTTCTGCTCCAACCGCTCAAAGGCCTTTTCCAGGTTGGTGTCCATCACCGCCACGTCATCCAGGGCCACGATGATGCGCTTGAGCTCCGGGAACCGGGATGAGTTGGTGGCCCGCAGGTAAACGGGCTGAACATAGAACACGCGATTGACCATAGGCAGAATGACCATGCGGCCGCGTTTGACCTCGCTCCCGGCCTGGTCCCAGAGGGTGAACTCCTGGGCGATCATGGTGTCTATGTCAATCACGGAGCGGGTCTGACTCGGCCCGTAGATCTGCTGGCCTTCCGGAAAGCTGTAGACCACGATCTTTCCGTAGTTGTCCCCGTCGCAACGCCCGATGGCGAGCGAGCGTAGGTTGTCCCGCCCGATGGGGCTCACGGGGAGCACCAGGAGGAACTCGTGCTCGCCCGGCTTGATCAGGTCCAAGGTGAGGTAGTAGGGACCCATGGGCTTCTGGGTGCCCCCGGAGTACATCTTGGCGAACTCCCAGATGTCCTGCTGCTGATAGAAGATCTTGGGATCGGTCTGGTGATACTTGCCGTACTTGTCCATCTGGGCCGTGAACATGTCCTTGGGATAGCGCAGATGGGCCCGCAGCGAGGCGGGAAGCCTGTCCATGAAGGAAAGCAGGCCCGGGTACATGCGATAGTAGGCCATGACGATGGGGTCAGCCGGGTCGGCGATGTAGAAGCGCACCTGCCCGGAGAACGCATCCACCACTATCTTTACGGAGTTGCGGATGTAGTTGAAGTTGTCCTGATAGATATCCGCGTTGGGATAGAAGCGGCTTGTGGTATAGGCGTCCTGAATCCAGTAGATCCCCTCCGACGTGACCACCGTGTAAGGGTCCTGGTCGAGCTTGAGGAAGGGAGCGATGCGCCGGATCCGGTCCACGATGTTGCGACGGAAAAGAATGCGGCTCTTCTCGATGGTCTTGGTGGTGAAGAAGCTGTCCTTGTCGGAGAAGTACAGGGCGAAGATGGCCTTCCGAAAAAGGTTGTTGATGGGCACCCCTCCCGTGCCCGTGTAGTTGCTCACGAGATCGTTTCCCTTGGCCGGAGCGTCCAGCTCGCCGGTGGCGTTGGGGGCGATGACGAAGGGATACTGGTCGCATCCGTAGTAGATGTCGGGCTCCTGGATGCTGAACCCATAGGAGGACTGGGGGGGAACGTCCTTGATGAACCAGGTCATCCCCTCGTCCCCGCCCTGGGCGGCCGGGGTCATGACCACGCCCTGTCCGTGGGTGTAGCGCAAATGGGCGTTGATCCAGTTCTGGGCGTATCCCGGCAGTCTCTCCAGGGTGATCTCACGGCTGGCCAGATAGACCTGCTGATACTGGCCGGCCACAGTGTACCGGTCCACGTCCACGCCGGAAAAGTTGTAGTAGGGCCGGATTCCCTGGATCTGGAAGTACACCTCCTTGAGGTAGTCCTGGTCCCACACGGGAACGTTCTGCAAATTTGCGTAGAAGTTCCGGTCCGACTGGAAGGTTCCCCCCTTCTGGATGGGATAGGGCCGCGTAATCACCAGATCCAGCCCGAAACCTTCCAAGGTGGCCTGGATGCTGTTCTCGATATAGGGCATTTCCTTGGCGATCTCGTTGGGCTTCACGGAGTACTGCTCCACGAGGTCGTAGAGGAAGTGGGTGTGGCGCAGGCCGAAGGCCAGGGCAAAGACAACCGCAAAAAAATACAGGGGTTTTTTCCCGCGCCGGGTGTTCATGCTCAACACCAGGAAAACCGTGATCCCCAAAAGCGAAGCGATACAAGCCAGGATCAGGGGGAAAACCACCTTCCACTCCACATAGCCCGGCCCCGCGAACACCGGTTGATGGGCTTCCGAGTAAAGAAGACCCTGGGCCTCCAGGTAAAAGCCCCATCCGAACACCGCAAAAAGGAAGAAGACCATGACGGAGAGGTGGGCCCGGGCCCCTCCGGGCAGGCCTTTTCCCTCCTTGTTCAAAAGCCTCTTTTCCGCAACATAGAGAACAACCAAGCCCGTCATGGCGATGCAGACGCCCAGTACCAGCCTGGCCTGAATCATGGTGAAGACGGGATAGGAGAAAAGGAAGTAGGAGACGTCGTGGCCGAAAAGAACGCTGGGCCTGCCTGCTGCCCGGCCGAAAAGGAAGAGCAGCGTCTCTTCCCAGTGGGAGTAGAGCGGCCAGGAAACAAAGGCGCCCAGCGCCACGGAGAAGGGCAGAAAGATCTTCATGGACCCGCGCAGGAACAGCGAAAAAAGGTCCCGGGAGACCCTTTTCTGGGTTTCGCTCCGGTTCTTGGCGCTTTCGCTGGTCCCCAGGTACCGGGCAGCGATGAAAAAATTGGCGGCGAACAGAAGGGAAAAGCCTAAGCTGGCCGCAATCAGAATGGCGAAGCGGTAGAGGTGGCGCAGCCAGAAGTAGCCGGCCAAGTGGAGCGAGTCGAACCACCACAGGTCCACGATGAAGTCAACCATCACAAAGGTGAACAGGGCCAACGCGGCGACAACCGCCGCAAGGACCGCCGCCAGAATGATGGTTATCCGCTTAGAAGGCGTCATGAGCCGCTCCGTTGCGCGGTGTCGGTTTCGCGCCGCGGGAGGTTCCCGGAAGGCGCAGGAGATGAAGGGTCTGGCGGGCCCCCCCGGCCGGGCGGTCCGCTTTTTGTGGAGTAGAGGCTTTTGGTGCGCCTTTTTATACCCGAAGCGCGCGGATCAATCAAGAACTCGTAATGCCGGGGCCCGGTTATCCCAGGGAGGCCAGGAGGCCGCGGGCGTTTTCGGAAAAGACCTTGCGATAGAAGCTCTCGGGAAGATTGAGACCAAGCAGGGCTTCGATCTCCGTCTCCCGGGGCATGATGAGATTGGGGAAGTCCGAGCCGTAGAGGATTCTGTCCTGGTAACGGAGCAGCGCTTCCGGCCCCTGGTCGTAGGACACTCCCGGA
>JBFMHL010000183.1:0-11248 GCA_040753055.1 Thermodesulfobacteriota bacterium
GGGTGGGGGGCCGTTTTCGGGTTCACCGCCCTTGGGGGGTAGCCGGGAGCGGGCGGCGCCGGCGCCGCGCCCCCCAAGATCCTGCTGGGGAAGAAGGTCCTTCTGGTGGACGAAGGCGGCGCCTACCTGGAAAAGCTCTCCGGCATGCTGGATGCGGCCCGCGTAAAGACCGTCACCCTCACCAACCCGCTGGAGGTCGTTCCCACCCTCAAGCGCGCGGAGGAGATGGGAAACCCGCTGCAGCTCCTGCTCATCACCCTGCCCAGCCACGACTCCAAGAGCTACGACGCGGCCGCCGAGGTGCGCCGCCTGGGAGGGGCATACGCCAGGCCGCCCGTGGTGGGGCTGTCCCGCGTAACCGAGCTCGACGCGATAAAAAGCGAGAAGGCCGGCTTCGACACGGTGCTTTCCCTGCCCGTCCGGAGCCGCACCCTCTACGAAACCTTGCTCAACCTGCTGGGCCGCGGCTCGGTGTTCGGAAGCCTCTCGGGAGACTCGGCCCAGGGCCTGTCCATCCTCCTGGCCGATGACGACCGGGCCACCATGAAGCTCACCCGCTATCTCCTGACCAAGGCCGGCCACACGGTGGAGGAGGCGAAAAACGGCACGGAGGCGGTCCGGCGCTTCACCGGAAGCCCGGGAGCCTTCGACCTGATCCTGATGGACGTGGAGATGCCGGAGATGGACGGCTACGAAGCCACGCAGGCCATCCGCGAGCGGGGCTTCGAAGAAGTGCCCATCATCGCCCTTACCGCCCACGCCCAGCAGGAGGACCACGACCGGTGCCTGAAGGCGGGCATGAACGACTTCATCACCAAACCCATCACCCAGGTGAACCTGCTGGCGGCCGTCGCCAAGTGGTCCGGGAAACGGTGAAACCCTTTGGCCGGCGGCTCTGCCGGAGGAACGCGCCCGCGTCATGCTGCGCTCGGATGTGCGTGAAAAATCGGGAAGGAGAAGGCGGAGCAAGCCGATGCGGACATCCATTTTGCAAGCGATGACGAAGCGGACGCCGATCCTTCGTTTGAGTTAGGCAAACCCAGGGCCGGTCCGCCCTGCAGCATCTTTTTTTGCGGGCGGGCGAGGTCCCCGAGAGGTCAAGCGACATGGCTACAGCCAGGACCAAGTTCTCCGTGGGCATATTCCTCATCTGCGGCATCCTGCTGTTCGCCCTTGCCATCATCTGGGTGGGCATGTCCGGGCTGCTGGAGAAGGGAAAGCAGTATGCCATCTACTTCAACGAGTCGGTCCAGGGCCTGGCCGCCGACAGCCAGGTGAAGTACCGGGGCGTTCCCGTGGGCCGCGTGGAGCGCATCCAGGTGGCGCCCGACGGCAACCTCATCCAGGTGGTGGTGAAGATTGACCCGGACCTCCTGGCCCTGGAGAAGAAAAACATCGAGAACCTGGTGGCCCAGATGAAGTCGGTGGGCATCACGGGCATCATGTTCATCGAGCTGGACCGCCGCAAGCAGGGCTCCCCCGTGGAGGAGATACACCTCTCCTTTCCCGCCCCCTTCCCCGTGATCCCCTCGAGGCCTTCGGACATCCGCCAGATCTTCGAAGGCGTGGAGAACATCTTCAAGCGCATAGATAAAATTGATTTCGAAGGCATCTCCCGCCACCTGAAAAAGGACCTCAAGGCCTTGAGCCAGGCCATCGAAGACGCCAACGTCAAGGGGATCTCCGAGCGCTTCGTCACGGCCCTGGACCGGATCAACCGCATCCTGGCGCCGGCCCGCTGGGATCCCATGCTGGCCTCCCTGGGAAAGACCACGGACCGGCTGGAAAAGGCCGTGGGGCAGGCGGACGGCATCCTGGCCGACAACCGGGCCGCGGTGAAGGAAGCCATAGACGCCCTCCGGGACACCCTGGAAACAGCCTCGAAGCTGGCCGACGAGGGCGAGGACCTGGTCTCCTCCACCAACAGCCGCATGGGAGAGCTGCACCAGCAGCTCATGCTGAGCCTGGCCAACCTGGAACGCGCCACGGACAACCTGAACTCGCTCATTTCCACCGCGGCCCAGGACCCGGCGGAGCTCATCCTGGGCTCTCCGCCGGCCCCGCGGATGGATGCCGGCTTGCAAACCTGGGGCGGAGAGGTTACTTTACCGGACAGGAAGGACAAATAGGCTGATGGCTGGAAACAATAGGGCCGACCGCGGCCGCGGGGGCGCCATGAAGGATAGATTCGCGCACATGATCGTGCTGGCGGCGTCCGCCGCGCTGATCCTGTCCTCCTGCGGGCTCTCCCGCCCGCCCAAGCAGACGGTCAACTACTACACCCTGGGCTATGCCGTGCCGCAGTTCGCGGATATGGAGCGAGTGCCCCTGATCGTCCGGGTGGCGCGCTTCTCCGAGGCTGCCGACAACAACCTTTCCCAGATGCTCTTCTCCCCGGGGCCGGACGTTCGGAACGAGTACTTCTACGAGCGATGGCGCGCCATGCCCGGAGACCTCGCGTCCTCGTTCCTGCTCCGGGACATGCAGCAGTGCGGGCTTTTCACGGCCGCCGTGGGAGGCGACTCCACCGCGTCCGCGAACTTCCGGGTGGAAGGCCGGGTGGAGAAGTTCTACGAGCTGGATCTTCCCGACGCCTGGGAGGCGGATCTCTCCATCACCGTCACCCTGCTTCGGGAAAACCCCAACTCCACCTCGCGGCTGGTGGTATTCCAGAAAACTTACGACCACAGCGAGAAGGCCGCGGTCAAGAGCCCGCAAGCCGTGGCGGAGGCCATGAGCAGGGCCATGGCGGCCGTTTCGCGAAGCATCATCGCCGACATCCACTCCGCAGGCCGGGACCTGGAACCCGGCAAGGCGGCAAAGGCCAACCCACCGAAAGAAGGGCCGAAATGAAAAAAATCGCATACCTCGCCTGCACGGGCCTTTTGCTTGCTCTCGTGTCCTGCTCCACCGCCTACCAGGCCACGCCGCTCCCCTTCAAGGCTCCCTCTTCCTACGCCAACCACGTGGAAGTGGACGGAGCGGTCGTCGGGGCCAAGGCCTTCGAGAACAAGGAGGAAGCCACCAAGGTCTTCGGCTTCGACATCCTCTCCGCGGGCCTACTTCCCGTCCAGGTGGCCTTCGATAACGAGTCCGGGCACTCCATGCGCATCGTCCCCTCCCAGACCTTCCTGGAGGACGACCAGGGCAACCTCTGGCCCATCCTGGCCAACAACATCGCCTATGACCGGGCCACCAAGTATGCGGAAACCAACGAGGTGTTCAAGGCCGGAGCCAAGGACGGTCTCCTGGGGGCCGTGGGCGGCGCCCTCATCGGAGCGGCGGTGGGCATCGTGACGGGAGAGGGCGTGGGCGCGGCCGCCGGCAAGGGTGCGGCCGTAGGAGCAGCAGCGGGCGCCACCATCGGAGGGGCTTCCAAGCTGGGTGACCAGGAGGCCAAGGACCAGATCATCTCCGACCTGCGTGGGAAGAGCCTGGAAAACAAGGCGATTCCCGGAAACGGCCTGGCTTTCGGCATCATCTTCTTCCCGGCCGAGGCCAAGAGCGCGCAAACCCTGCGGCTCACCATCAACGACACCACCACGGGCCAGGACTATGCCGTAAAGATCGGGCTGTAGGAATGCCGCTTCCTGCGGCGAAACAGAGAGCGAATACGGATGCCTTCACGCCCGCAGGCCCGAGCGGCGGCCGGGGCGCGGATGCGGACGCGTTGGAACCGCCGGGCGGATTGTACAGGCGTATGAAGCTTCGATCTCAGGTCTTTGCCTTTGTTGCCGCCCTCGTTGCGGTCCTTTTCCCGCTCCGGCCCGCCCTTGCCGGCGCGCAGGAGCCTGTCCGGGAGCCTGCGGTGGCGGGGCAGTTCTATTCCGCCGACGCGAAAGAGCTTTCCGCGGAGGTGGAATCGCTGCTGGCCGCGGCGAAACGAAAGGCCCTGCCGGGGCGGCTCCGCGGCCTGGTGGTGCCCCATGCGGGCTACCGCTTCTCCGGGCCGGTGGCGGCCTCCGCCTATGTGGAAGTGCCCCGGGACATCACCAAGGTGCTGCTCCTGGGGATTAGCCATTACAGCCGCTACGCCGGTGCCTGCGTGTCTCCGGCCGCTTCATGGGAAACGCCCCTGGGCAGGGTGCCCGTTTCCCCGGACGCCGCCCTGCTGCGAAAGATTCCGGGCTTCAGCCTCGCGAGCTGCCCGGACGAGCGGGAGCACTCCCTGGAGGTGCAGCTTCCCTTTCTCCAGAAGAGGCTCGCCCGGTTCACGCTTCTGCCGGTGATGATCTCCGAGGCGGAGCCCGTGGCCCTGGCGGAGGGGCTTGCGCCCTTCATTGACGACAACACCTTGGTGGTGGCGAGCTCGGACCTTTCCCATTACTACTCGTACGAGCGCGCCGCCGCCCTGGATGCCATCTGCGCGGAGGCGGTCCCGAACCTTGATTTTACAAAAATCGGCCGTTGCCAGGCCTGCGGCATCATCCCCGTCACGGCCCTCATGGAGATCGCCCGGGCCCGCGGCTGGAAGGGCGTGCTTCTGGACCTGCGGAACTCCGCGGACACGGCCGGGCCCATGCGGCAGGTGGTGGGGTACATGGCGGTGGCCTTCGTGGACACCGCTCCGGCTGTGGCTCCGGCCACGCCCCGGCCGCCCCCGGCCGGGAAAATCGCCCCGTCCTGCAAGCCCGGGGCCCAAGGAGCAACCATGCAATCGTCGTATTCGCAAAAAGATATTTCCGCCTTGCTCGCCCTGGCCCGCTCGGCCATACGGGCCAAGCTGGTCAAGGGCGCCACGGTGACCCGCCCCGAAAATCCCTCCCCGGCGCTCTCCGAAAAACGGGGCTGCTTCGTAACCCTCCACAAGGACGGGGACTTGCGCGGGTGCATCGGCACCATCGAGCCCGTCATGAGCCTGGTGGAAGCCGTGGAGCAGAACGCCGTGCACGCTGCGTTCCGGGACCCGCGCTTCGCGCCGCTTTCCGCCGACGAGCTTCCTCGGGTGGACATCGAGATCTCGGTGCTCACCGTGCCCGAGCCGCTGCCCCATGACGGCCCCGACGACCTTTTGAAGAAGCTTACCCCCGGAAAGGACGGGATCATCCTGTCGCGGGGGGGCCGGCGCGCCACTTTTCTTCCCCAGGTGTGGGAGCAGCTTCCCAACCCGGAGGTTTTTCTGATAAACCTGTGCCGGAAGGCGGGGTTCACCCCCAACTGCTGGAGAGATCCGGACGTCCTGGTGGAGCGGTACCGCGTGGAGTACTTCGGCGAACGCGACCCGTCGGATCCATAGGCGGCAGGCAAGCTTCCGGCTTCGGGGCCGGGCCGCCGAAAGGAGGGGCGAGATGCTTACCGAAAAGCAGAAAGTGGAGGCGCTTTCCCGGCTGGGGGTGGAGCTTTCCCAGGTCCAGGACCTGGACATCCTCATGGAGGAGGTGCTGAGCCAGGCGCGGCGCTTCGTGAACGCCGACGCGGGCTCCATCTACATCCGCGAGGGCGACCACCTGAACTTCTCTTACACCCAGAACGACACCCTGCAAAACCGGCTGGCTCTCGGCGACAAGCTCATCTACTCCACCTTCTCCATCCCCATCAACGAGAAGAGCATCGCGGGATTCGCCGCCCACACCAAGAAGGCGCTGAACATCCCCGACGTGTACAGGATCCCGTCCACGTCGCCCTACGGCTTCGCCCGGAGCTTCGACGAAAAGAGCGGATACCTCACCACCAGCATGCTGACCCTGCCGCTCACCAACAACGCGGGCGAGCTCCTGGGGGTGTTGCAGATCATCAACGCCAAGAACCCGGAGGGCAAGGTGGTGGCCTTCGGAACCGAGGACGAGCAGATCATGCTCCACTTCGCCTCGGTGGCGGCCCTGGCCCTGGAGCGGGCCCGGATGACGCGCGCCATCATCCTGCGCATGATCCGCATGGCCGAGATGCGTGACCCCAAGGAGACGGGCGCCCACGTCAACCGGGTGGGGGCTTTCGCCCTGGAGCTCTACGAGCAGTGGGCGCGCAAGTACGGGCTGCCCGAGGCCCAGGTGGCCAAGACCCGCGACATCATCCGCATGGCCGCCATGCTCCACGACGTGGGAAAGGTGGCCATCTCCGACGTGATTTTGAAAAAGCCGGGCCGCTTCAATCCGGAAGAGTTCGAGATCATGAAGCAGCACTCGGTGCTGGGGGCCAGGCTCTTCCTGGACAAGCAGAGCGACTTTGACGAGGCCGCCTGCCTGGTGGCGGCCAACCACCACGAGCGATGGGACGGCAAGGGCTATCCCGGCCACGTGGACATCGCCACCGGCAAGCCGCTCCCCGGCTTCGTGAAGGAAGACGGCACGGCCGTGGGGAAATCCGGAAACGAGATCCCGCTCCTGGGGCGCATCACGGCCATCTGCGACGTGTTCGACGCGCTCTGCTCCCGCCGGGTGTACAAGGAGCCCTGGCCCGAGACCGAGGTTCTCAAGGCCCTGGAGGAAGGCGCCGGCACCCAGTTCGACCCCGAGCTCATGGAAATGTTCTTCTCCCGGCTGGACGTGGTCCGGGCCATCCGGGCGCGCTACAAGGACGAAGGTCACGAAGAGTGATGCATCGGCAAACAACGACACCGAACCCAAAGGAGAGATTCATGCGCAGGCCCGTGGCGTTCATCCTGGCTATTTTCCTCTGCTTCTGCCTCGGCTCCTGCGCGAGCCTGTACAACGAACCCGTGGAGGCCGCACCCGACTCCGACCCCTTCCTGTCGGACCCCGTGCCCGGCGACCAGGACTCCCTGGGCTCCTTCGAGGCTTTGGACGGCAATGGCGACGGCTACATTGACGAGCAGGAGTGGATGCGGTCCTTCCCCAACGGCGACACCCAGATCTTCTTAAACACCGACAAGAACAAGGACGCGAAGATTGACATGCAGGAGTTCAAAAACATCAACCAGGGGCTGAACTTGGGCAACTGACCCTGCGTTTCGTTTCCGTAAAAAACGGGCCGGGAGCGGATGCCACCCTCCGCTGCCGGCCCATTTCATTTCTCGCAGGGGCTTGTCACATACCCAGCCGCGACCCCACCGCGATAGGCTTCCCCCGGAGGTACTCGCCGGCGGGCATGGGCTTTCCGCCTTCCGCCTGGAGGCGGGTTACCGCCAGCACTCCTTCCCGCGTCGCCACCAGCAGCCCCCTATCCCCGCCCGCCAGGACCGTTCCGGGCTCGGCCGAGGTGTTCTCCGGCCAGACAGACGCGAACAGGAGCTTCAGCCTCTGCCCGTCCGCCGTGGTAAAGGCCCCGGGCCAGGGGAACATGCCCCGGACAAAGCAGGAAAGATCCCGTGCGCTCCGGTTCCACTCGATCCTTCCATCCTCCTTGGACAGCCGGGATGCGATGGTCACCCCCGCCGGGTCCTGGGGGACCGCCTGTAGGCAACCGTTTGCGATCTCGTCAAGGGTCCGCACCAGAAGCCGCGCCCCCATCCCGGCCAGGCGGTCGTGCATGCTTTCGGCGGTGTCGGTGTCCAGAATCGAATCCCTCTCCTGGAGCAAAATGCCGCCCGAGTCCATCCCCTGGTCCATGGCCATCGTGGTCACTCCGGTCACGGAGTCCCCGTTGATCAACGCCCAGGGGATGGGAGCCGGGCCTCGGTACCGGGGAAGGAGCGAGGGGTGGACATTCACGCACATATGCCGGGGCACCGCCAGGAGCTCCGGGGAAAGGATGAGCCCGTAGGCCACCACCGCCAGGAAGTCCGGGGCAAGCTCCGCCACCCGCCCGATGAACTCGCCGCTCCGCACCGAGGCCTGCTGCCACACGGGAAGCGATAGCGAGAGAGCCGCCTCCTTCACCGGAGGCGCGGCCAGCTTCCGGCCCCTTCCCTTGGGCCGGTCCGGGGCCGTGACCACGGCCGCAACATCAACTCCGGCCTCCACCAGGGCCTGCAGGCTGGGCACGGCAAACTCCGGTGTGCCGAAAAAAACCACGCGCATGAAAACCCCCTTCCCTCCCCGGCCAAAGCTCCCGCAGTTGCTTTTCCCGGCCAAGCCTGTTAATCGCAAACCCGTCAGGGGCCTATATAGCCAACGAATACGATTTAGCACAGGAAAAACATGAAACGGCGATTGTTGGTCATCGGGCTGGACTGCGCCACCCCGCAGCTGGTTTTCGGGAGCCTCCGCGGCAAGCTGCCCCACCTCTCCCGCCTCATGGAGGAGGGCGTGTGGGGTGAGCTGGAAAGCACCGTGCCCCCCATCACGGTCCCGGCCTGGGCCTGCATGCTCTCGGGCCGCGACCCCGGCGAGCTGGGCATCTATGGATTCCGCAACCGGGCCGGCCACGGCTACGAAAAGCTCTTCATCGCAAATGCCCAGAGCGTGACCGAGAAGCGCATCTGGGACCTCCTGGACGAGGCCGAGCGGCGATCCATTCTGGTGAACATCCCCCAGACCTACCCGGTCCGCCCGGTGAACGGCAAGGTGGTGGGCTGCTTCCTCACCCCGGACAAGAACGCCCCCTTCACCTGGCCGGCAGACCTGAAGAAGGACCTGGACGCCTGGTGCGACGGAGACTACGTCATTGACGTCAAGGACTTCCGCACTACGGACAAGGACGGGCTGCTCTCCCGGATCATCACCATGACCGAGCGGCGCTTCCGGGCCGTGGAAAAGCTCATGGAGGAACCCTGGGACTTCTTCATGTTTGTGGAGATGGGCGTGGACCGCCTGCACCACGGCTTCTGGAAGTTCCACGATCCTTCCCACCCCCAGTACCCGGGCGACTCCAACCCCTATCGCGACGTGATCAACGCCTACTACCGCCGGCTGGACGCCCACATCGGGTCCGTTCTCCGGCGCGCCGGGGAGGCGACCGACGTCCTGGTGGTCTCCGACCACGGGGCCAAAGCCATGACCGGGGCCTTCTGCATCAACGACTGGCTGATGAAGACCGGCCGGTTGCGCCTGAAAAGACAGATGGAAACGCCGGGCCCCCTTTCCCCGGACATGGTGGACTGGAAGAACACCGAGGCCTGGGGGGAAGGCGGTTACTACGGCCGGATATTCCTGAACGTGGAAGGCAGGGAGCCCCAGGGCCTGATCCCCCGGGACAAGGCCGATGCCTTCCGGGACGAGCTGGCCCGGGAGATCGAGGCGCTCGCCTTCCCGGACGGAACCCTCATGGGAAACCGCGTCTTCTTCCCGGAGAACGCTTACCGCTCCGTGCGCAACGTGGCCCCGGACCTCATCGCCTACTTCGCGGACCTGTCCGTCCGGGCCGCCGGCTCCGTCGGAAACGCCACCTTCCACCGGGCCGAGAACGACACGGGCCCCGACGACGCCAACCACGCGCAGCACGGCATCCTCATCCTGAAAACCGATCCCGGCACCCTGGCCGCGGCGGGCCTTTCGCCCGGCCAGGAGATCCGCGGCGCGAGCATCTACGACGTGTTCCCCACCCTGTGCTCCCTCTGCGGCCTGCCCTTCCCCGCGGACATGCGGGGCCGTCCGCTCCTGCCCGGAGCGGGGGAGACGCGCGGAGCGGGCCTGTCCGCGGAAGCCGCCGGACCGGCCGGCCAGGACGCCTACTCGGCAGAGGAGGAGGAGCTGGTGAAGAAGAGGCTGGAGGACCTGGGGTACATCTGAGCCTTACGAACGCGAACTCCTGTTTTGCACAACCCAAGGCTGATGATCTCGCAAAAGCCCCTGATCAGGGGGAAACCACCGCAACGCATAGCGGCCGGCGCGTGAGAGGGAAACACCGTGTAGGTGCCTCGCCTGTTGGCCGGACCTTTTTATGAACGCATGAAGGATCGGTCGCCTGCGGACATGAAGAGCTTCTCCTTTACATTGCTTGCCAAAGACGGAGCCGCCCGGCGGGGACGCATCGAGACCTCCCGGGGGCCGGTGGACACTCCCGCGTTCATGCCCGTGGGAACCTTGGGCACGGTGAAGGCATTGAGCCCGGAGGACATCGCCGGCTCGGGGGCGCAGATCCTCCTGGGAAACACCTACCACCTTTACCTGCGGCCGGGCTGCGAGGTCATCGGCGACTTCGGAGGGCTGCACCGCTTCATGGGCTGGAGCCGCCCCGTCCTGACCGATTCCGGCGGGTTCCAGGTCTTTTCCCTGGCCGCCCTGCAGAAGATCACGGATCAGGGGGTCTCCTTCCGGTCGCACATCAACGGCTCGCTGCACGACCTCACTCCCGAGAAGGCGGTGGAGATCCAGGCCGTGCTCGACTCCGACATCGCCATGTGCCTGGACGAGTGCATCCCCTTCCCCGCCGACGAGGCGCGCGCCCAAAAAGCAATGGAGCGGACCCACGCCTGGGCCGTGCGTAGCCGGGAAGAGGCGGCCCGGCGCTTCTCGGAAAGAAACGCGCTCTTCGCCATTGCCCAGGGGGGGATGTACCCGGACCTTCGCAGGCGCTCCGCCGAGGAGCTGGCCGGGCTGGACTTTCCCGGCTACGCGGCCGGCGGGCTTTCCGTAGGCGAGCCCCGCGGCCTCATGATGGAGATGGCCGCCGTTTCCGCCTCGGCGCTCCCGGAGCACAAGCCCCGCTACGCAATGGGAATCGGCCGCCCCGAGGACCTGGTGGACATGGTCCAGCTGGGCTTCGACATGTTCGACTGCGTGATGCCCACCCGCAACGCAAGGAACGGCCAGCTCTTCACGGCATCGGGCACCCTCAACATCGCAAACGCCTGCCACACCAAGGACCACGCACCCGTGGAGGAAGGCTGCTCCTGCCTGGCCTGCCGGAGCTTCTCCCGAGCCTATCTCCGCCACCTCTTCATGAGCCGGGAGATCCTGTTCTACCGGCTGGCCACCCTGCACAACGTGACCTATTACCAGCGGCTCATGGCCTCTATGCGGGAGGCCATCGGCCGGGGACGCTTCTCCGCATTCGTTGACGAGTTCCGGACGCTGCAAAAGGGCCTATGAAGACCTTTCCGAAAAGCATCGGGGCCGGGGGCAAGGCCGGGCTCACCGTGGCCCTCCTTCTCATGGTGGCCGCCATCGGCTTCCTGGACGACATCACGGGTCCCGACCTCTCCTTCTCCATCTTCTACACGGTCCCGGTGGTGCTGGCCACCTGGTACCTGGGCCGGCTCCCCGGCCTTCTCGTCGCCGGCATGGGAGCGGCGGTCTGGCTCTATGTGGACCTCACCACCGGCCGAGGCTACGTCATTTCCTAAGTTCCCGCATGGAACGCCGTGGTGCGGTTTTGCTACTTTCTGATCATCAGCCGGCTGCTTTTCGCGCTCCGGGAAAACCTGGCCGAAAAAACGGCTCTGGCCCTGAAAGACCAGCTCACCGGGCTT
>JBFMHL010000184.1:0-2502 GCA_040753055.1 Thermodesulfobacteriota bacterium
TGGCGGGGGAGGGGGCAAAACCCGTTGTGAAAAATTTGGGTTTTCCCCCCTCCCCCGCACCCCTTCCCCCTTTTCCGAAACACTTTTTGAAGCAGACCCATAGGCTGCTATTCGAGGCTTGCTGCCCATAATAACAGCAAAAATCGTTTTCTCCGGGAAAGCAAATAGTATTCAAAAATTAAATGTTCTCCATAGAAAAAGTATTTTGAGATGAGTTTTACACATCCAATAGATTCCCAGCCAAAGATCGGCCTGGCTCAAAAGAGTAAACGCTGTTTCATAACCCCGGATCATGTTTCAGGGCAAGGTGCGGGAAAGAAGAGAAGCGGAGCAACCAGTCTGCATGTGCGCATTTCGAGAAGGCGAAGGAACGCCGCCCTGGAGCGCCAGACGGGGGTATAAACAGCTTCTACTCACTACAGTCTGTAGGCGTTGAACGACGGTCTCTGGATATGCTTCCAAAAGCTCTCAGGAAAGGGGGAGAGGGGAAAAACCGCTTCTTCAAAAAAACGGTTTTCACCCCTCTCCCGCAAATGCCTTCTCTATTGTTTTTAAAGCCAACCCGTGGCTTTCCCTTTTCTAGTCCACAAAAAACTCCGGCCGCATGTTCAGCGTGACGGGGTTCTTCTCCATGAGACGCGCGGCCAGGCCCAGGTGGGCCGGCAGCTCGTAGGAGAAGAAGTACTCCGCCGTCAGCATCTTGCCCCTGTAAAAATCGTTCTCGCGCTCTCCGGGCCGTTCCGCCATCGCCTTCTGCACGGCCAGCGCCTGCACCAGCCACTGCCAGCCCATCACCACCAGCCCGAAAAAGTGCAGGTACAAGGTCGCGTCCGCCAGGTAGGCCTCGGGGCCCGACTCCTGGGCCACGCCGATCAAGTGCATGGTCACCTTCTGCAACCTCTCCATGGCGTCGGAAAGCCGCGAGGCCTTCTCCGCCAGCTCCGGGAACTTTCCCGCCGCCGCTATGGCCGCGTTCACCTCGGCGAAGAACAAAGCCGACGCCCGCCCCTCCTTCATGACGACCTTGCGCCCCAGGAGGTCCATGGCCTGGATGCCCGTGGTGCCCTCGTGGATGGGATGGATGCGGATGTCGCGGTAATACTGCTCCAGCGGGAAGTCGTCGCAGAACCCGTAGCCGCCCAGGCACTGGATTCCCGCGCTCACCGAAAGCACGCCCGACTCCGACGGGTAGGTCTTGGCGATGGGCGTGAGCAGATCCAGCAGCAACGAATACTTCTCCTTCTCCTCGCCCTGCGTCACCATCGCCAAATCGGAATACATGGAGCACTGCATGAGCAGCGACAACGATCCCTCCACCACCGCCTTCTGGAACAAAAGCATGCGCTTTACGTCCGCGTGCTCGATGATGGTGATCTGTGGAAGCGTCATGTCCTTCTGGCCGATCTTGCGGCCCTGCGGCCTTTTCTGGGCATAGTCCAGCGCCGCATAGTAGGCCGCCGTGGCGATGCCCGTGGCCCCCAGCCCCACCTCCAGCCGGGCCTCGTTCATCATCTGGAACATGCAGCTAAGCCCCCGGTTCTCCTGGCCCACCAGATACCCGTGGCAGTCGCCCTTCTCGCCGATGGCCAGCTCGGTGAGCGGCGTGCCGCGGTAGCCCAGCTTGTGATACACCTGGGTCACCGTGATGTCGTTCCCGGTGAGCTTTCCGCCCTTCTCCACCCTCTTCTTCGGCACCGCGAAGAGCGAGATGCCCTTCACCCCGGCCGGCGCGCCCTCGATGCGCGCCAGCATGAGATGCACCACGTTCTCCACCCCGGAATGATCCCCCGCCGAGATGAAGATCTTGTGGCCTTGGATCCGGTACGTCCCGTCCCCCTGGGGGGTGGCCGTGGTGATGATGTCCGAAAGCGAGCTGCCCGCCTGGGGCTCCGTCAGCGCCATGGTGCCCTGCCACTTGCCCTCCAGGATCTTCGGCACGAACATCTCCTGCAGCTCCTTGCGCCCGAAGCTCAAAAGAAGATGCGCCGCCCCCGTGGAAAGGTCCGCATACACCGACAGCGAGTAGTTGGCCGCCGCAAACAAAAACCGGGCCGCATTGGAAAGCGTCAGCGGAAGCTGGTCGCCCCCGTGATCCTCGGGAAAGCTGGCCGAAATCCATCCGCCGTTGCCGCACTCCTTCATGATCTGCACCACCGAAGGATGCACCTTCACCACACCCTGGGAAAGCTCGGGCGGGTTCTCGTCCATCTCCTTCAACACCGGCCACATGAGGTTCTTGGCCATGGAGAACGCCGAGTCCACCACCAGATCGAACGCCCTGCGGTTGTGCGACGAAAAGTACGGATACCGGCTCAAGGACGCCGCATCGAAAACCTCGTACAACAAAAAGGAAAGATTCCTCCTGCTCGCAAACTTGGCCGCCATGTGATCCCCCGCTGGTAGAAGAACTTTTAACGGATGTTTCCGGGGGGACCTTTTCTTTCGTGGAGAAAGAAAAGGTCCCCCCGGACCCCCTCCAAAAGAAAGCCATAGGAGGGGCGC
>JBFMHL010000185.1:0-9361 GCA_040753055.1 Thermodesulfobacteriota bacterium
GGACAAACCCCTTTTGAAAAAGAGGGCTTTTTCCCCCTCCCCCGCACCCCCTCCCCCTTTTCCCCAAAACTTTTTGATGCACGTCCAAGGATGACGGCTTCGAAAAGACCCAAAATCAGATGAATTCGTAAAAAGCTCCAGACGCAAGGCGCGCGAATTTTTAGGAATGAGGCGTACTTATGAGTACGCTGCAGTGATGGAAAAGGAAGCGCAACGCCGCAGAAGGACTTTTTACGAATTCATCAAGGACGGCTCATTGGAGGTTCAAGCCCATATAGGCAGAAACAAGCTGCTCCGAAGGTAACAGATCTGAAATACAAGGAAAAGGAACGGGATTAGAAATGAACGTGAATGGCAAGCCGACCAGGGGAATTTGGCATGAGGGCGCCCCGGCCCGGGTGCGGATCATTGACCAGCGATGGCTCCCCCACCGTTTCGAAACCACGGACCTCGCTACGGTGGATCAGGTGATCAAGGCCATCCAGGTAATGGCCGTACGGGGCGCGCCTCTCATCGGAGCAACCGGGGCCTACGGCGTGTATGTGGCGCTGCGAAACGTGAACGAATGCAAGGATCTTAACGCCCATATCCGCGAGCAGTGCCGCGCCATTGCCGAAGCCCGGCCCACGGCGGTAAACCTGGCCTGGGCCGTGAACGAGGTGGAAAAAAGGATCGCCGGGGAAAAAGGCCTGGAACAAAAAACCAGGGCCGCCCTGGAGGCCGCATCCGGCATCGCCGACGCCGAGGCCGATCGCTGCCGCGCCATCGGCCGTCACGGCCTTCCGCTCATCCGGGAAATCTTTGAACGCGTGCAGCGCCCGGTCAACATCCTCACCCACTGCAATGCGGGATGGCTGGCCTGCGTGGATGTGGGCACAGCAACCGCTCCCATCTACGCGGCCCACGAAGCGGGCATCCCCGTCCACGTGTGGGTGGACGAGACACGGCCCCTGAACCAGGGCGCCCGCCTCACCGCCTGGGAACTCCTCCAGCAGGGCGTGCCCCACACGGTGGTGGTGGACAACGCGGGCGGCCATCTGATGCAAAAGGGCCAGGTGGACATGTGTATCGTAGGCTCTGACAGGACAACCACGACCGGCGACGTTGCCAACAAGATCGGGACCTACCTAAAAGCCCTGGCAGCCCGGGACAACAACATACCCTTCTACGCCGCCCTGCCTTCCTCCACCATTGACTGGCAAATAGACGACGGGAACATGATTCCCGTGGAGGAAAGAAACCCCGACGAGGTCCGCCAAGTATTCGGAACCGACGGAGTATGCCTCACCGAGGTGCTCGTGGCCCCCGAAAAGAGCCCCGCACTGAACCCGGCCTTTGACGTGACCCCCTCGCGGCTGGTCACCGGGCTCATCACCGAGCGGGGAGTGTGCCCCGCCGACGCCTTGAGCATAAAAAAACTGTTTCCTGAAAAATTCTAATGTGTTGTTTTCGGAACGCCCCGCGTGCGGACGTGCAGGATTATAGGATTGGACCCCATAATCCGCCCAAACTTATCGGACAGGGCGACACTAACAAAAAATTTTCTTTACGATTGTAAAAAAATCTAATACACCGGGAGAAACTCTCATGAAAAAAGTGCTGCTGGCAAACTCCATCGGCCCCTATGAAACCGGATGGGGGGAGGACGTGAACGACCTCTTCCAGGCACGGCTCACCCGCGGCCAGGGTCCCTTCACCCTGAAAAGTCATTTTCCCGCCTTCGCCCTCCACCTCATTGCCGAAAACCTGGACGCGGACACGGTGGTGATGGAATGGCCCACCGAGGCCCTGTTCCGGCGTGAGCTTAAGAAAGGCTATGATTTTCTTGGGATACAGGTGAAGTCCATCCACATGGACAACATCGCCAAGATGGTGAAGATCGCCCGGGAGGTCTCGCCCCGCACCTCCATCGTCCTGGGGGGCTACGGCGTTACCCACATCTTCAACCCCTACCCCAACGACCCCTTGCAGAGCTCCGAGTACCTCAAGCAGAACGGCGACCACTTCTGCTTCGAGGAAGGCGTCACCTTCTTCCGCAAGCTCGTCGGGCAGTGCACCGACGACCCCATCACCCAGAAGAAGCAGCCGCTCTTCGAGGCCACCATCCAGGGCGCCAGCCACCTGGCCCGCTTCCCTTTGAGCTCCACCCTGGTCTCCCTGGGCTGCCCCAACGCCTGCGAGTTCTGCAACACCTCGCATTTCTTCAAGTTCAAGAAGGTCACCATCTGCACCCCGGAGCAGGCCTGCGCGTCCCTCAAGGCGGCCAACGACGCCATGGCCGGCCTGCCCTCCCTGTTCAACATGATCTGGGACGAGGACTTCCTCATCGACCGCCCCTACGTCCTGCGCCTGGGCGAGCTCCTCCAGAAGGAGGACCTCATCGGCCGGGTGAACATGTTCTGCTTCGCCTCCATCCGCTCCATCTCCCAGTACACGGTGGAGGAGCTGGCCCGCTGCGGCGTGGGCGTTCTGTGGATCGGGGTGGAGTCCAAGTTCATGGACCAGATCACCACGGCCCACAACTTCACCAAGCGCATGGGCCGGGACGTCCGGGAGGTCTTCGAGGACCTCCACGACCACGGCATCCTCATCATCGGCTCCAACATCCTGGGCCTAGACTTCCACAACCACGAGAACATCATCGAAGACATTGACTACTTCGTGTCCCTCCGGCCCGACCTCTACCAGGTCTCGCCCTTGCGGCCCTGCCCCGGGACCATGCTCTACGAACGCCTCCAGGAAGACGGACGCATCGAGAAGGACATGCGCGCGGCCGACACCATGCTCTGGAGCGACGTGGGCCTCAAGCACCCGGTGTTTAAGCGCGGCGAGATCCAGAAGTACTTCCACATCGCCCACGACAAGCTATACAACGGCAACGGCCCCACCGCTCTGTCCGCCCTGGAGACCATGCTACGCGGGTATCGCACCATGCGCCACTCCCGCGACCCCTATCTCCAGGCTCGGGCCGACCGCTGCTACTTCTTCGCCAGCAAGCTGGGCGCAGGGCTTCTCTACGCCATGAAGGAGCTGGCCCCCAGCCCCCAGGTGCGCCAGCGCGCCGAGGCGATCGAGGAGGAGTATTTCCGCCTCATCGGCCCATACAACTGGCGAGCCCGCCGCGTGGTCCAGCCCATCGCGCGCAAGCTCCTGACCGCCAAGGAAGGCCTGGTAAAGCCCAGGGACCCGGCGCCGCCCTTCCTCATCACCCGCGTGAAAGGCATGGGCGCCGATCCGGAGGTGGTGAAGCGGGAGGCCCCCGTCCGCCACGCCCTGGGCCGGGGCGTCGTGACTGCGTTGCGCAGGATCCTCGGGCTCCGGTACAAGCCCACCTTCCCCATCCGCCTCAAGGACATTGACGACTTCCCCGTCACCTTCAAGACCCTGGAGGTGGAGGGCCATCACTTAAATTACGTGGACGAGGGGGAAGGCCCCACTCTCCTCATGCTCCACGGGAACCCCACCTGGTCCTATCTCTACCGCCACCTCATCGCGGACCTCAAAAAGGATTTCCGTTGCATCGCCCCGGACCATCTGGGCTACGGCCTCTCCGACAAACCCCAGGACGCCGACTACTCCATGGAGGCCCATATCCGGCGCCTGGGTGTTTTCGTGGAAAAAATGGGCCTTACGGACATCACCCTGGTCTGCCAGGACTGGGGGGGCATCATCGGGCTTTCCTATGCGGCCCGGAACAAGGAGCGCTTCTCCCGGCTCATTCCCATGAACACCACGGGCTTCCTGCCCCGCACGGCGGCCGAGTTCCGCCAGTGCCTGAGCGCCTGGGCCTTCCCCTATCTCTGGTCCTTCAAAATCCCCTTCCTGGGCAAGAAGATGGCCATGGATTGGAACGTCTTCCTCCAGGCCGGCATGCGCCTGGGCACCCACAACACCCGAAAGATGATGACCGCAAAAGCCATGAAGGGATACGAGTACCCCTTCCAGAGGGTGCAGGACCGCACCGCCATCATGAAGTCCGTGCGCCAGGTCCCCATCGGCCCCGTCTCCAAGGTCTGGTGGCTCCTGCGCGACACGGAAAAGAAACTCTCCGGCTGGGATGTCCGCACCCGGGTCATCTGGGGCATGAAAGACCCCGTGTTCGTGCCCTGGTTCATGGAGAAGTTCACGGAGCTGCTCCCCAACCACGCGCCGTCGCTGGAAATCGCAACCGCGGGCCACTTCCTCCAGGACGACGAGCCCGGCCTCATCATCCAGGGCATCCGGGAGTTCATGGCCGAGGAGCAGATGAAGGGCAAAAAGCAGGCGGCATAAAACGGCAAAGGCAAAAGCACAAAAGATGTGAGGGGCCCCCCCTCCAAAGAAAGCCGTAGTGGGGCTCGGTGGAACACCAAACCCTTGGACGCATGAGCGAACCTGGAGAGAAGGCTGCAGAGAGATCACGCTCCAGACAATTGCATCAAAAAGATTTGCGGAAAAGGGGGAGGGGGGAAAAGGGGTCTCCTGGCGGCGCAGCCGCCTCGGGGTAAGGATAAGCCGCTCTTTTCACAAGGGGTTTTTCCCCCTCCCCCGCAAAAATCTTTTATCTTTTAGCTTTTACTTCCAAAGGATTTCCCCAATGCAAAACGGCCTCTTACTGTTTACCGGAAACGCCACCCCGGACCTTGCCCGGAGCATCTGCACCTATCTGCAGGTGCCCCTGGGCGAGTCCCTGGTAAAGCGCTTCTCCGACGGCGAAACCCGCGTGGAGATCAACGAGAACGTCCGGGGCAAGGACGTGTTCGTGGTCCAGAGCACCTGTCCGCCGGTGAACGAGCACCTCATGGAGCTCCTCCTCATGCTGGACGGCCTCAAGCGCTCGTCCGCCAAGAGGATCACCGCGGTCATCCCTTACTACGGCTATGCCCGCCAGGACAAAAAGGTGGCCCCCCGCGTCCCCATCAGCGCACGGCTGGTGGCCGACCTGCTCACCACCGCCGGCGCGGGCCGCATCATCACCATGGACCTCCACGCGGGCCAGATCCAGGGCTTCTTCAACGTGCCGGTGGACAACCTATTCGCTGCCCCCGTGCTGCTTTCCGACATCCGCCAGCGCTTCGCCCATGAAAAGCTGGTGGTGGTTTCCCCGGACGCGGGCGGAGCCGAGCGGGCCCGGGCCTTCGCCAAGCGCATCAACGCCGAGCTTGCCATGATAGACAAGCGCCGCAGCGCCCCCAACCAGGCCCATGCCATGAACGTCATCGGCGATGTGAAAGACAAGACGGCCGTCATCCTGGACGACATGGCCGACACCGCCGGGACCCTGTGCGAGGCATCCCGTGCCCTGCGGGACCGGGGCGCGGCCAGCATCCACGCCTACGTCTCCCACCCGGTCCTTTCCGGGCCGGCCATGACGCGCATCGCGGAGTCCGAAATCAGCTCCTTCGTGGTCACGGACACCATTCCCCTGGGGGAAAAAGCTTCACAAAACGGAAAGATGCGGGTGCTTTCCATAGCGCCGCTGGTGGCCGAGGCCATCATCCGGAGCCACCGGGGCGACTCGGTGAGCTCGCTCTTTGTCTGAAGAAAAGGCCGAAAGGAAGCCTCATGAACCACATATTCCCCTTCTCCGCCTTCGTGGGCCAGGAGATGATGCTCACCGGGCTCTTGCTGAACGCCATCAACCCGCGGATCGGGGGAATCCTCATCCGCGGAGAAAAGGGCACGGGCAAGAGCACGGTGGTGCGGGCCCTGGCCTCGCTTCTGCCCGAGATCTCCGTGGTGGAGGGCTGCCCCTTCGGCTGCTCCCCGGACTCCGATCCGGCCCTGTGCCCCCATTGCAGCCGCGCGGCCGCCGAAGGCCCCCTGGCCACCGTCTCGCGCCAGACCCGCGTGGTGGATCTTCCCATCAACGCCACCGAGGACCGTGTCGCAGGCACCCTGGACCTGGAGCACGCCCTGCAGACCGGCGAAAAGCGCTTCGAGCCGGGGTTGCTGGCCCGCGCCAACCGGGGCATCCTCTATGTGGACGAGGTGAACCTCCTGGAAGACCACATCGTGGACATCCTGCTGGACTCCGCCGCAATGGGCGTGAACAAGGTGGAAAGGGAAGGCGTCTCCTTCACGCACCCCGCCCGCTTCATCCTGGTGGGCACCATGAACCCCGAGGAGGGAGACCTTCGCCCCCAGCTTCTGGACCGCTTCGGCCTCTGCGTCACGGTGAAGGGGATCGGCGACCTGGGCAAGCGCGACGAGCTCCTCCGCCGCTGGGAGGCCTTCGAGGAGGACCCCGAAGCCTTCCAGGCGCGCTTCTGCAAGGAGGAAACCCGCCTCAAAAAGCGCATCGCCAAGGCCCGCGAGACCCTTCCCAAGGTAAAGGCGGACGACGGCATCATCCGGGCCATCACGGACCTGGCCGTGCGCATGGGGGTGGACGGGCACCGGGCCGACCTGGTGATCTTGAAAACCGCCAAGACCCACGCGGCCTTCGACGCCCGCCGCACAGTCACCCTGGAGGACGTGTCGCTGGCTGCCAAGTTCGCCTTGTACCACCGCATGCGCCGCCAGCCATTCGACGACCTGCCCGAGGACATGGCGATGGTGGACAAGCTCCTTTCCCAGCCCGAGCACTGCGAGCAGAATAAAAAAAAAGTACTGACGCAGGACCCGGCCGGGCCCGGCGATGAAGGCCGCCGGGAGGAGGCTCCCTTCCGGAAGGCGGGCCCGGAGAGCGACGCCAAGATAGGAAAGCTCTCCGAAAGCCGGGTGGCCGGGCTGGTGCTGGACGCGGGCGACTGCGGGCGCATCGAGGACGAGCCGGAGAAAAGAAAGCGGCACCGCAGGCCCCGGTGCGAGAACGGCCGCGGCAGGACCGCCAAGGTGGAGCACAGGACCGGCCGCTACATCCGGACCTCCTGCACCGCCACGGGCACGGACATCGCCTTGGACGCCACCCTCCGGGCCGCCGCGCCCTACGCTTCCCAAAGGCCCCGGGGCCTGCTGGCCCTCCCCATCCTCCGGGAGGACTGGCGCACCAAGATCCGGACCAACCGCGTGGGCTCGCTCATCGTGTTCGTGGTGGACGCCTCCGGCTCCATGGGCAGCTTCCTCATGCACCAGACCAAGGCGGCCATCCTCCACCTGCTGGACCGGGCCTACAAGGACCGCAGCGAAGCCGCCCTCGTGGCCTTCAAGGCCCGCGGCGCGGAGCTTCTGCTCCCCCCCACCCGGAACATCGTAAACGCGGAAAAAAAGCTCAGGAACCTGCCCACCGGAGGGACCACGCCCCTTTCCGCGGGGCTCTTCCTGGGCCACCGGGTGGCGCAGAAAGCCCTGTCCATGGGGCGCATCCAGTCGCCCCACATCGTGCTGGTAACCGACGGCCGCGCCAACGTGGGCCTCGACCCGGCGCGCTTTTCCATGGGCCTTCCCGCCCTGCCTCTCCACGAGGAGGTCTTTGCCGTGGCGCGGAACGTCCGCAAGGACGGCCGCATCCGCTCGCTGGTCATTGACACCGAGGACAAAAAGCCCGGAAACCTGGACATGGCGCGGCAGATCGCCAGCCACATGGGCGCGCGTTACGTGGCTATGGGAACGCTTAGGCCCGAAAGAATCGTGGAAGCCGTGATGGCTTGATGGTACATGGGAAGGAACCATGCGGGGGGAAAACCCTTTTGAAAAGAGCGGCTTTTCCCCGCCCCGCACCCCGTCTCCCTTTTCCGCAAGACTTTTTGATGCGCCACCAAGGAATGCCGTCACCGAGTTACTATCGTTAACGACAGGAAAGATTCTCTGCAGCTGCAAAGAAAAACGCACCGGGAAGTGGTTCAAGATTAGCGGGATATCGCCGAGATAGGTTCTACTGCACCCCTTTTTCCGGATTCCCGGTAGACCCGGACGCCCCGAACACCCAAGCGAACAAGCGCGCACCCGTTCGCAGGGCGTTGCACCGCCAAGCATGCAACCCCTGCCTAACGACGGCCTTGAAAGGAGACATAGGTTTGAGCACCCTCGAGCTCGACGTTAAACTGGACCGCAAGCTTACGGCCCTCCAGGAGCAAGCCCGCGCGTTCGGCATGGAGACCGTACGGCCCGCGGGCATCGCCCTGGATCGCCTTCACGACCCCGCCCGGGTCATTGCCAAGGACTCCATCCTGTGGGACGTGTTCCGCGGCTTCCGGGAACGGGGCTTCCACAAGACCATGATCCCCAGGGCCTTCGGAGGGACCATGGGCGCGCTCCCGCCGCTCTCCACCATCCTGGTGAACGAGCAGATGGGATACGCGGACGGCGGCCTGGCCGTCAGCCTCCTGGTGGCGGGCATGCCCTTCGCCTTCTCGGTCCTGTCCAAGGACAAGGGCGTGCGCGGCTGGGCCCAGGACTATGTCAACGACACCAAGGCTTCCATGATCGGCTGCTGGGCCATCACCGAGCCGGACCACGGCACCGACTGGGTCATGGGCACCAGCCGCGAAGGGTGCAACCCCAAGCTGGCCCCCGGCCTCACCGGGGTGAAGAAGGGGGACGAGTACATCATAAACGGCTGGAAGTCCGCCTGGGTCTCCAACGGCACCATCGCCACCCACGCCCTGCTCCACCTGGGCCTGGACTCCTCCAAAGGCGTGCACGGCTCCGGCATCGCGCTGTGCCCCCTGGACCTTCCCGGCGTATCCCGGGGCGCCCCCCTCAACAAGATGGGCCAGCGGGCGCTCAACCAGGGCGAGATCATCTTCGACAACGTGAAGATGCACAAAAAATACATGCTCATCTCCATCCCCGGCTTCTTCGGGGCCAACACCTTCGGCCACGCCATTTTGGGCCTCGCCAACTCCAGCATGGGCGTCACCTTCGCCTCCCAGGCCCAGGCCACCTACGACGAGGCGCTCCGCTTCGCGCGCGCCAACAGCAGGAACGGCTCCCTGCTCTGTGACCGCAAGGACATAAAAATCCGGCTCTTCCGCATGTTCGCCAAGGTGGAGGCGGCGCGGCTGCTGGCCCGCAAGGTCTCGGCCCACTTCTTCTCCATGCTCTCCTCCCCGGTCTCCTCCCTGGGCACCTCCTCCAAGGCCACCTTCTGGGCCCTGGGGAACGCCTTCGCCGCCTACCTGGCGGCCTACGAGAAGTACGACCGCGTGCGCAAGATGTCGGAAGGGATCACCAACCCGGGCAGGCACAACGGGCTCATGGAGTGGGCCAAGTACGGCGTGCTCTCCAAGATCACCGCCACAGAGACGGCCTTTTCCGTGGCAAACGACGCCCTGCAGGTCATGGGCCCGGCAGCCCTTTCCCCGGACTGCCCCGTGGACAAGATGATGCGGGACGCCCGGGCCTCCACCATCGAGGACGGAGTGAACGACGCTTTGGCCATGGCCTCCTGCGAGGGATTGTAACGACCTGGGGGGGGCCTTTGTTTCGGGGGGGAAGA
>JBFMHL010000186.1:0-21291 GCA_040753055.1 Thermodesulfobacteriota bacterium
GGCGGAGACCGTCCATGCCCACAGCCATCTGCGGGTCATGGGCGGCGTGAAGACCACCGCAGAGAACCTCAAGGAGGCCATCGCCGGCGAAACCCATGAGTTCAAGAGCATGTACCCGGCCATGATCGCGGACGCCAAGGCCGAAGGCGACAAGAACGCCGAGCGCTCCTTCACCTTCGCCAACGAGGTGGAGAAGGTCCATGCGGCTCTCTACGAGAAGGCCCTGGCCGAGCTCGAGGCCCAGAAGGGCCGCAAGGTGGACTACTACGTATGCTCCGTGTGCGGGTACACTTGCGAGGACGAGGCTCCGGACAACTGCCCCGTGTGCAAGGCGGCCAAGAAAGCCTTTGCGAAGGTTGACTAGAAGCTGTTTCATAACCCCATCTGACCCCTCAGGGCGGCGTTCCGAGCCTTCGTAAAATGCTCACATGCAAACTGGTTGCTTCGCTTTTTCGTCTTTCCCGCGCCTTGCCCTGAAACGTGATCCAGGGTCATGAGACAGCTTCTAAAGCCACGTTCTTCCGTTTCGGGGGAGGGCCCGCCGCGGGCTCTCCCCCCATTTTTTGCATCCCCTCTCCAATCCCGGCCGCCATTATGGCGACATAGTTGGAAAAACCGCATCGCCCGCTGCAAGACGCCTTGACATTATCGGCCAAACCGTGTCAAAAGCCTTTCTAGTCAAGCTATCATCTTCCGTAACCGCCGATTCGGCCCGAAAACCTTTTTCCAAAAAAAATAGAAACCGCAACGCTTTCCATCCCGGGCGGGGGCCCTGTGCCGGTTTGAAACCACCTGCCCTCCGGTAAACGCATTTCAACAGGGAGGAGTTCATGAAAAGGCTTTTCGCCGCACTTGTCGCAGCGTTGGTCATCTTTTCGGGCGTGGCCTATGCCCAGCAGGAAGAAGGCGAAATGGTCATCATGGAAGAAGGCAAGCTCCCCTGGGAGCTCAACACCTGGCTGGTCCGTACGGTCTGCGCCAACGGCCATGTGTTCTTCGTGAGCTACGTCCTGGGCCGTTCGGCCGGCGCTGCGGTCTCCTCCACCCAGGTCATGGAAGAGAAGGACGGCAAGACCGTTCCCATGCGCTGCGACCAGGAGAAGCTCCGCAAGGAGCGCGCCAAGAAGGTGGCCCAGCAGCCCGCAACCCAGCAGTAGGGAAGCCCGCAAGGCCCGGCTATCCGGAAAGGTCGGAACGGAAAAGGTCGGATGCATCCCGCCTTTTCCAAGGGAAAGGCCGCGAAAAAATTTACGCCCAAAAAAAACCGCGGCCGGAGGCATGCCTCCGGCCGCGGTTTTTCTGTTGGCGCCGACGGGAATCCGAGGCGCTCTCCCGTCTATTGTTTCATTATCTTCACCGCCAGCTCCATGTCCTCCGGGCAGAATACATACAGAGCCCTGTCCGAGCCCGGTATCCCCGATCCGTACACGTACTGGATGTTGATTCCTTCCCTGCCGAAGGTGTCGGCCAGCTCGGCCAGCTGCCCCGGACGGTTTTCCAAAATGAGCGCGATCACGGGAATCATGTCGAACACGTACTCGTTTTCCGCCAGGAGGGATACGGCCAGGTCCGTCTTGTCCACGATGACCCGGATCAGGGCGTACTCGGCCGAGTCCTTCTGCATGGAGCTGTAGTTGGCTGCGGAGGCCACCCGGCGGATGGACCGGCCCCGGGCCTGGAACAGCATCTTCACATACTCCGAAGCGTCCTGAATGGTCATGGCGTCTATGTTCACGCTGTTGGCCGTGAACAGCTTGGCCAGCTTGGCCAGCTCGCCGGGCTGGTTCTTCAGAAACAGGCTGATCTCGGTACGGACCATTGCCATCCCTCCGGACGCGGAATTAGGGGCTGTTTTTAAAAAAATATCTATTGCGATGGGCTGCAAACGCCAGTGGCGGCGTCATCAGGTGGAAAAAGTCCTCGACGTGGCGACACCACGCCTGCGTCCTTTTTCCACCTGCTTTCTTGCCCTTGGCGCTTTCGCCTCATCTCATAACGATTTTTTTAGAAACAGCCCCTAAAGTCTAAAAGCTTCTTCCCTGCTTTCTCCAGGCCGTTTTTTTTTGAATCACTTCACCTCGGCCGAGACCTCCTGGGCGGTCAGGCCCTTCACCACCACCTTCCGGCCGGTGGTTCCCAGGCTCTTGCCGTCCAGGCTCGCGGCCAGCATTTCGGAACTCCCCGTGTACACGATCTCCAGGGTGAGGTCGGGGCGGTTCCAGCCCCGCTGGGTGACCGAGACGACGTCCGAATCCAGGGTTTCCGCCAGGCTTTTCAGGGCCTGGTAAACCGGAAACTCGGAGACGTTGGAGACCCGCACCACGATGGTCTGGCCGTTTACCGCCATGTCCTGCCAGGCGGACAGGAGTTGGTCGAAGAACACGGCCTTGCCGCCCTGGGGGGACTTCTCCACGATCTTGCGGGCGGCCTTCTTGATGGCGTCCGCCTGGGCGGTTTCCAGGGAGACGTGCACGGCGGCTCCGTGGACGTTGGCGGAGGCCAAAACCTTGCCGGTCGCGGCCGACACCGCGGACAGGCTGACATCCGCCTGGCCCGAGCGCATGCCGTAGACCTCCGGCCCCGCGGAGAGGTTCACGTTCCCCGCGATCACCACCTCGGCTCCGTTCTTGCGTCCCACTTCGGCCGCGGCCGCCGTGTCCCCGGAGACAGCCCGGAGCACCAGGGAGTCGCCGGCCTTGACCAGGGCCGCGGCGACCGCCGGGTCCACCAGGGTGAAGCCGTACTCCAACAGCTTCTGGTTGAGCTCCGTCTGGCAGATGGATGATCGGCTCCCGCCGATATTCTCCGACAGAAGCACCATGACCCGCGGCTTTTCCATGGTTTCGAAAAGGATGCGCATGGTGGAAAGCTCGCGGTTTACGTCGGAGAGGCTCACCACGGCCTTGATGGTGGTTTCCACGCCGCCGCCCTCGGTGCTCTTGGCCGAGAGGATCTCATAGCTCTTCACCGCGCCTTCGGTGCGGGAAAGAACGATGTCGCGGTTGACGGTGAAGTTCTTGACCTCGGTCTGGGACAGGATGAGGGCACCCACCGCCTTTTCCACCGCGGCGCGCTTGGCGGCCAGGAGCGAGGCCTTGCTGTCCGCGCCTTCCGCCGACACCGTAACGGTCACGTCGGAGAGGTCCGCGGCGGCGCACAGGGCCGGGCCGGCGCCGGCCGCCCACAGGGCGGCCAGCGCGGCGAGAAAGCAAAGGATCTTTCGCATGGGATCATCCGAAAACAGGTTTATTCCGCCTCATCAGAACAGGAACGAGGAGCCTATGTACAGAAGGTCGGACTCGTAGTTGTCCAGCCACAGCACCTTCCGCCAGCCGGCGGTCAGGCCGAAGGCCTCCGTGATGGAGTAGCCGGCCTCCAGGCCCAGGTCGCAGTAGTTGTCGTCCGTCCCGGCGGGCAGGTCGCCCGAGGCGTCCTTGGTCCAGCCGAAGAACACGTTGAACACCGTGTTGTCCGCCAGCCGGAAGCCCACGTTCCCCGCCAGCTTGAACAGGTGCTGGCTGTCCCATTTCACGTCCGAATCGTCCTTGGTGTACTGGTATCCCAGGACGGCTCCGGGCACGATCCAGTCAAAGTCCCGGATGAAGGAGACGGCCGCGCCGCCGCCGTAGTAGTTGACGGCCGAACCCACGTTGGGGTTCAGGTTCAGGTAATGGCCGTAGACCGTGGCGGAGAGGTCGCCCTCGACCTCGGCGGGGATGCGGTACTGGCCGAAGAGCACCGCGCCCATGCGGTCGGCGGAGAATTCATACATGTTCAGGTGGTCGTAGGGGATGAAGAATCCGTAGGTGAAACGTTCCTGGTCCTGGGCCATGCCCACGGTCACGCCGGGAATGTTGCCGTCTCGGTTGGGACCGGTGGAAACCCAGTCGTAACGCAACTGGCCGCCGATCATCCGGGTGAACCTCTTTCCGCCCTGCTCGGCCTCCTTCCTGGCGTCCTCCAAGGCTTTGGCCTGCATGCGGGTGGTGGCCGAAGGCAGCGCCACCTCGTGGATCACGGTATCCGCCGAGCGGTTGGAGGCGGAGTCCGGGCTGGACATGGGGGGTACCACCTCCGTTACAATGATGCCCCGCAGGTACAGGAACGCCGCCTGTTCATTGCCCGTGGCAAGGATGTTGGTGAACTCGTCTATCTGCTGGTGTGTGAGGTAGCTGCCGTACAAATTCTCAAAGTTCTGGATGAAGTTCAAGCGCTGCCAGGGATCCAGCAGGAACAGATCCCAACTCTGCCCCTGGCGGTCGATGGCGTTAACGTACGCCACCATGTCATTATAAAGCGCTTCCTGAGCTCCTGCAGGACCGGGAGCAAAAACCGCGGCAATCAGGGCCGCAAAAATGGCCATGAACATAACTTTCTTCATCGCGATCTCCTCATTTTCGTTTTGGTATGGAGTGCTGCTGTCGCGTTTTGGCTGGGCCAGGGGATACTCCGTCTTTCCTGGCGCCGAAGAGTTTTTTTTAGTTAACGAAATCAGTTAGGAAGCTTGGGGAGCAGGTTCGCCACCGCAGCCCGGATGGCACCCTGGCTGGCCTCGCTCCAGTCCGTCCCGGTGGCCGTGCCAGAGCCCGGAACGTACTCCAGGGTCTCCACATCCGTGAGCCGCACCTGGATTCCCACGCGGATGCGGGGCGTGGTCCTGGTGGACAGCCCGGTCGTCTTCTCCGTTTTGCCTTCGGAGTAGTCGTAGACCTCTCCGTAGATTACCTTTTTCGCGCCCAGCACCTTTCCCAACTGGACGGCGGTGGACTCGTCCACCGCGCCGGACGCGGAAAGCCATTGCTGCTTGAAGACTTTCTCAATGACCGACTCGTCGGCCTCCACCAGCCGGAACCTGCCGGTCTCGTACAAGGTTTCGGTGAGCACGTTGTGCACGCCCATGCCCACGGAGCGCTGGAGCAGCTGGGGGTAGCGCTCGGCGGCGATCTTGGAAAGTCCCATGGGAAGGACCGCAAGGGGCGTCTTTTCCCCGGTGAAGGGGGGGAAGGCGACCGGGGCCGCTGTTTGAGCGGCAAGCTTGGGCCCGTCGTCCACCGCGCTGGTGCTGGCGCAGGAGAAAAGGAACGCGCAGGCGAGCAGGGCGGCCAGTGCCGCCGCGATTTTTCCCGAATTCCTCATTTGCATGAAAGCCCCAGCTTCTCCACGGCCTCGGCCACGGCCTTCTGCGTGGCCTTTCCCACCGTGGTTTCGTCGAAGTAGATTTTGTCTTCCCGGATCTGGAAGAAGGCACCCACCGACCGGGTTTGGCCGCTTCCCTTTCCCTGGGCCACGATTTCCGGTTTTCCGGGCTCCTTCACCCCCACCTCCACGGTGACGGTGACCGTGGTCTTGGCTGCGGAGAACGGGCCGGCAAAGCCGCGGCTGCGGCAAACGGAGAAGTCCAGCGTGCGGGCGAAGGCGACGGCCTGGGCCGAAAGCTCGCAAGCGGCGCCGTCCAGGGCGCCCGGGGTGTAGGGCGTCGCTTCTCCGGCCCAGGTTAGGGCGATGAGCTTCTTCGCCTTTTCGGCCACCTCGGGGTTCTGCTCGATGGGGACGAAGCAGCCGGTGTCGTACAGGCCCTGGAGGACCAGGTGGGAAACCCCGTAGCCCACCAGCTGGTCCTTCCACTCGGGCCGGTCAATGCGGTTCTCCACTCCGGCCATGGCCAGGGTGCGCGGCGGCTCCCCGGCGAAGAGGGCGGAAGAGGCCCCCCAAAGGCTAAAGGCCCATATCGCCACGACCATCAGGCTCCTGGTCCCGATGGCCCGTGGATTTTTCCGGAAAGAGGCCAAGCCTTCCCCCTGTGAAATCCTCAGTTGTCCCATAGATTCAGCCTCGCAACATATCATAGGAGCGGCACGGAAGAAAGCCCCGGAGACGCACATTCGAGCGGTGTTTTGCGTGTGCTCCCCCGTGCCCGCTAAGGCAGTGTGAACTCTCCGTCCTTATAGATCACGAGGTGTTCGCCGGACAGCAGGGTGGCCTCCACTGTTTTCCTCTCCGTGTTCACCAGGTCCCAGTGGAGCGCCGAGTCGTTGAAGCCCAGGGACTGCTTCTTCTTGGGCGTGAGCTCGGAGGGGTCGCCGGCGAAGGTGTCGGCGTAGGACGAGCCCACCGCCAGGTGGCAGTTGCCTTGCTTTCCTCCGAAGTTTTCGTCGAAGAGCGTGTTGGCCATGAAGCGCGAGATGGGCGAGAGCCGGCGGTCCGTCAAGGAGAACTCGCCCACCCGGGAGGCGCCCTTGTCCATGGCCAGCTGCTTTTTCACGAAGTCCTCGCCCTGATCCGCGGAAACCTTGGTGACCACGCCCTTGGTAAACTCCAGCCGGACTCCGGAAACTTGGTTGCCCAGCCGGTAGGAAGGCTGATCGGCGTAATAGATCCCGGAGGTGTGGCGGAAGTCCGGGGAGAGGAAGATCTCGAAGCTGGGGATGTTGTGGCCGGAGATGCCGATCCACTTTCTCTGGCGGCCCAGGTGCACCCAGAGGTCGCAGCTCTTGCTCTCTACGTGGAGCTTCTCGATGTCCAGGCCGTTCAACCAGGCCTTGATCTTCTGCGCCCGGGCATAGGTTTCCTTCCAGCGCCCCACGGGATCTTCCCGGTCCAGGTAGCAGGCCCCCGCCCACTGCCGGAAGTAAGCGGGAAACGACATGCCCGCCTCCCGAGCTAGAGCCTGGGTGGGCACCATTCCCAGGGACCATCCGAAGCGACCGTCGCTTTCCCTCTCGTCCATGATGTCTCGGAACTTCTTTCGGGATACGGCGAAGCGGGCCATGCGGGAGGGGTCAATGTGGGAGAGGTGCCGCAGGCTTTGGGGCGCCAGCAGGGCGATGTTGCCGTTCAGGTTCCGGTAGAGCTCCTCGTCGCCGGGGGCGATGTGGACGAGCTGCTTGTCGCCCGCAAGCTCGTAGAACTGCCGCTCCATGACGGCGGTGGAAAGAAGCCGCACGACCGGGTTCATTCCCTGCTCCAGGATCTTTTTCTGGAGCGCCTCGGCCACGACGAGCCCGTCCCAGTCGAAGCGCACCAGGATCAGGTCGTTGTTCTTGAAGGGGCGGGAGCGGGCCGTGAACAGGCCCCACAGGAGAACGTCCGCGTAGTCTTCCGCGATCTTTTGGGAAAGCATCAAGGTTTCCTTTCCGGGCATGGTGTTTTCAGGCGGGCACACCATAGCAGAACATCCCCATGATTGCCACTTCCCGCATGCTGTGGCATGGTGTAGAAAACTGCCAGGAAGAAAAACAGGCCGGCTTGTATTGTCGCGGGGCCCATTCAAGCGCAACCTTACCCTGTTGGGATCTGTTTGGTATCTCTCCCAACGTGTGCATCAAAAAGTTTTGCGGAAAAGAGGGAGGGGGGGCGGGGGAGGGAGGGGAAGCCATCTTTTTCAAAAGGGGGTTTTCCCCCTCCCCCGCAAAAATCCTTTCCGTCCTTTTTTCTTTTTCAATAATCAATCCTATCCAGGCGGGGCGAGGCGATGGAGGGTTGTGAAAACAGGCCGGGCGGATCCGGCGTCGAGGAGCTGCGGGGAAGGCTTTACGGCTGGGTCCAGGGCACGGATTTGCCGCTTGCGGGCGTCTATCTCGTGGGCGGGAGCGTCCGCGATGCGGTGCTGAAGCGCCCTTGCGCCGATCTGGACATCTGCCTGCGGGGTGCCGAAGCTTTTGCGAAAAAGCTGGCCCGGGGCCGCGACGCGGCCTTCGTGCCCATGGAGAAGGATCCTTCCGCGCCCTGCTACCGGCTGGTTTCCCGGAAGGACCCAGAAGACTATGTGGACGTGGCCGAGATGCGCGGGGAGGACATCTTCGCGGACCTGGCCAGGCGCGACTTCGCCATCAACGCCATGGCGGTTTCGGCGCTGGCGCCCGAGACCTCCCCCGGCGCGGAGATCGTTGATCCCTACAACGGCCGGGCCGATCTCGCGGCGGGAGTGATCCGTCACGTTTCGGAACAGAACCTTTTCGACGATCCCTTGCGGGTGCTCCGCGGCTTCCGCCTGGCGGCGATCCTGGAGTTCCGCATCTCCCCCGATACCTTGGAGGCCTTTTCCCGGGCCGTTTCCGGTCTGGACCGGACCTCGGGCGAGCGGATCGGCCGCGAGTTCCTTCTCCTTCTGGCCGCCCGTCGGGCCCATGCCGTGCTGGGGCAAATGGACGCCTGCGGAGCCATGTCCGTCCTGCTTCCCGAGCTGGACCCCCTGCGGGGCCTGACCCAGAACCTGTATCATCACCTGGACGCCTTCGCCCACACTCTGGAGTCCGTGCAGCACGCCGAGGAGATCGTGAACGAGCCGGGCGAGTTCTTCCCGGAGTGCGCCGAAGAAGTCCGCTCCTACCTGGAGGGGACCAACCGGCCGGCCCTCATCAAGCTTGCGCTTCTGCTGCATGACGTGGGAAAAGCTCGGACACGGGGCACAAACCCCCGTACCGGCCTGCCCACCTTCCACGGCCACGAGGCGGTGTCCGCCCAGATGACCCGCTACGCCGCAGCTCGCCTGCGTCTTTCCAACCGGGACCGGGACTATATCTCCAAGATCGTGGACCAGCACCTGCGACCCTTGTTCCTGACGGCCGACCAGACCGGGGAGAAGAGGCGCATCGCCTGGATGCGGAAGATGGAGGACGACTGCGCGGGCGTCATCATCGCCTCCATGGCCGACAACCTGTCCAAGGCTCCGTCGGTGGAGGAGTGCCGCCCCGCGGCCCTTTCGTCCTGGCTCTGCGAATACTACAAGGTGTTGCGGCCGCGCTTCCGGGAGATCCCGCTCCTGACCGGCCGGGACCTCCTGGACCTGGGCGCCAGCCCCGGCCCGGACTTGGGGCGGATCTTGTCCGAGGTAAAGCGCGCGCAGGACGCGGGCGAGCTTTCCAGCCGCGAGGCCGCAAAGGCCCTGGCCCGAAAGCTCCTTCATGAATGCAAGCTCGATTGAGCCGTCCTTATGCTTTCCCTGCAAGGGCTTCGGAGATCTCCTCGTGGATGATCTTGCCGTTTTGCACGTTGGTCATGAGCCGGGCAAACCTCGGGTCGTTCACCACCTCGCCCACGAAAGCCAGGTCCTGGCTGTCCAGCGTCGCTGCCAGGTGGTGCAGGCTCTCCCGCAGGAGCCTCCGTTTTAGAAAATCCATAGTCCCCGCTCCTCCTTTTCTGGTTTTCGAACCGGTTGCGTACCGGCGCTTTTTCCATTAGAAGTACAAATCCGTTTCCGGCAATAAGCCATAAACTCCGCGTCATTACAAGGAGGCACAATGAAGGTCCTGGTCATCGGCTCGGGCGGCAGGGAACATGCCCTGGCTTGGAAAATCTCCCAGAGCAAACGCGTCAAGAAAGTTTTTTGCGCCCCGGGCAACGCCGGGACAGCCAAGTGCGCGGAAAACGTGGGGCTTGGCTCCGACGATATCGAGGGCCTTCTGGCCTTCGCCCTGAAAAAGAAGGTGGACCTGACCGTGGTGGGGCCCGAGGCGCCGCTGGTGGCGGGCATCGTGGACCTCTTCCAGCAGAACGGCCTGGCCGTGTTCGGCCCGACCAAGTTCGCGGCCCGGCTGGAAGGCGAGAAGTCCTTTGCCAAGGCCATCATGGAGAAGTACGGCATTCCCACCGCCAAGGCCCGCACCTTCACCGATCCCGACAAGGCCGAAGCCTGGGTCCGCAAGCAGGATGGCAAGCTGGTGGTGAAGGCCGACGGCCTGGCCGCGGGCAAGGGCGTGCTGCTTTGCGAAAACCCCAAGCAGGCCCTGGACGCGGTGTCCGCAGTCATGAGGCAAAAGGAGTTCGGAGCGGCCGGCGATACATGCGTCATCGAGGAGTTCCTGGAAGGGGAGGAGGCCTCCTTTCTGGCCTTCACCGACGGCAAGACCGTGCTCCCACTTCCCTGCTCCCAGGACCACAAGGCCGTCTTCGACAACGACCAGGGCCCCAACACCGGCGGCATGGGGGCCTACTCCCCCGCGCCCGTCGTCACTCCCTGGCTCTTCGACAAGGTCATGGACACCGTCATGAAGCCCATGGTCCGCGCCATGGCCGCCGAAGGCCACCCCTACAAGGGCATCCTCTACGCAGGCCTCATGATCAAGGGCGAAAGCGTGAAGGTGCTGGAGTTCAACGCACGCTTCGGCGACCCCGAGTGCCAGCCTCTGCTCATGCGCCTGGAAACCGATCTGGTGGATGTTTTGGAAGCAGGGGTGAACGGCACGCTCTCAACCATAAGCCTTTCCGTTGACCCCCGCCCCTGCGTCTGCGTGGTCATGGCGAGCCAGGGCTATCCCGGCTCCTACCCCAAGGGAAAGGAGATCACCGGCCTTTCCGCCGCCGCGAAGCTCAAGGACGTGATGGTCTTCCACGCCGGGACCAAGCTCTCCGACAGCAAGGTTCTCAGCTCCGGCGGCCGGGTCCTGGGCGTCACCGCCGTGGGCTCCGACCTTCCCCAGGCCATCGCCCGCGCTTACGAGGCCGTGGGAAAGATCAAGTTCGACGGTGCCTTCTGCCGCTCCGACATCGGCAAGAAGGCCCTGGACCGGCCCGCCCTGCCGCCCCAGGTCCTCATCGTCATGGGCTCCGACTCCGACCTCCCCGTCATGGACGAGGCCGGACGCGTTCTTCGCAAGCTCCACATCGTTTCGGAAACCACCGTCTGCTCGGCCCACCGCACCCCGGACCGCGCCGCGGCCATGGCCAAGGAAGCCGCAGCCCGCGGCATCAAGGTCATCATCGCCGGGGCCGGAGCCGCCGCCCACCTGGCCGGCGTCCTGGCCGCCCACACCACCCTACCCGTCATCGGCGTGCCCATCTCGGCCACCAGCCTAAACGGCATGGACGCCCTGCTGGCCACCGTACAGATGCCCCCCGGCGTGCCCGTGGCCACCATGGCCGTGGGGAAGTCCGGAGCGCACAACGCAGCCATCCTGGCCGCCCAGATCATCGCGCTGGCAAACCCCGAAACCGCGGCGCTCCTTGCGCGTGAAAAACAGAACCTCGCCGCCTCCGTGGAGAAAAAAGCCGAAGCCCTGGCGAAAAGGTTCCCGTAACGGCGAAAAGAAAAGACAACGACATCAAAGATCAAAAGCGCAAGAGATATGTGTGGGAGGGGGGGAAACCCCTTGTGAACAAGATGGCTTTTCCCCCCTCCCCCGCATCCTTTTCCCCTTTTTCGCAAAACTTTTCATAGGTTGGGGTATTGCCGGTTCGTCCGGGAAAGGCTCATTTTTCTTTGCTTCACATGGTGGTATCGCTTTAGGGGCCTTGGAAGAATCGAAAGAGAGCCGGGATGTCGAGGAAGTGTTTTACAGGAGCCATGCCATGACCGTTTCGGTGATCAACCTCAAGGAAAAGGCGGACAGGATCCGCGAACTCCACGCCTACAAGGTTGTGGCCAAGATGAACGACTACTACTTCAAGCTGGTCAAGGCCAAACGGGAGTTCATCTGGCACCGGCACCCGGAGACCGACGAGGTCTTCCTGGTGCTGGACGGGAGCCTGACCATCGAGCTGCGGGATGGGGCCATCGTCCTGGAACCGGGAGAGATGGCCGTCATCCCCAAGGGCGTGGAGCACAAGCCCGTCTGCCGCGAGGAGTGCACCATCCTGCTCATCGAGCCCGCAGCCACCGTAAACACCGGCGACGCGGGCGGCGACCTGACAGACACGGACCTGGAATGGATTTAGGCTACGGCTATCCCATCCGACTTTCCGCTCGACATTTTGCCAGAGTCCATTCCGCCACTGCAGGGATGCCTTCATCTCCGGTTTTCCCTGTGCCATTCCTGCCCGTACCCGTCCTAAAAAACCGGACGTCCAAAAAGGGCGCCATGAGCGCAGAGCATAGGATCGTGGCCAGCTTGAAGGAGAGCCACCGGCCTGAGATGCTCGGGATTTGCCGGTAGGAGCTCGGGTCAGATTATCATTCCGATGACGATTTCCGGAAAAGCCTGGGGGATGGCGGAGGGCACTTCTGCAAGGTAGCTCAGGACGCGGACGGCAACGCGAGCGGCGTGTGCCCTCATGGCGTCTTTTGCTTCCCCGGCTTGCGATAATTGTCCAGCTCCTCGTTCATCCGCCTGGAAATATCCTCCAGCTCCCGGTTGCATCGCGAAAGATAGCCGAGCCGCCTGCGGGCGGCCAGCAGGCGACGGATCCGGGGGATGGCCTGTTCGCGCTGGAAGGGTTTGTTCAGGAAGTCCTTGGCCCCCATGCGCATGGCTTTTTGCCTGATTTCCGGGTCGTTCAAGGAGGTCAGGATCAGGATGTTGTGGGCTTGGGATTTGAGCTCGGAGAGGGATTGCAGGATCATGAAGCCGTCAATGTTCGGCATCACCAGGTCCAAAATGAGCAGGTCGGGCTTGAAGCGTACATACTCGGAGATGGCTTTGCGGGAATCGGTCACGGAGAGGACGTTCCTGAACCCGGCCAGCTTGAGCTGAACGTTCAGCAGGTTGACGATGTACTTGTCGTCGTCCACGACCAGTATCTTGGCAGTCAGGATGTCGTCGTCACGGTCCATCAGCGTCCCCTGACACTTTCGCTTTTTTCGGGAGAGGCCCTCCCGGCGGTTCGATTCTACTCCTCTCAATGTAATAACAATAAATTCCCCGTACACGAGCGTCAAGGCAAGAGGGTGTGAAACAACCGATACAAAAACACAGAAGAATCTCACAAGTAATGCCGGAGCCTGGAAAGCCGCCGCGGGCCCGGGCGTTGCCCGGCGTGCCTCGGGATGCTGCGAAACGGGGGATAGTAACGGGAGCAGAAACTACTGCTGTGGGCTTTCGTGCCGACCGAGGGTTCGGCAAATTTTTCACCTCGCTGCAAGATTGCGCGGATAGAATTGGTTGTTGCTCCCCGTAATAGTAAATGGTTCAGATGCTTGAAGGAAATGCATGATTATCATAGAGTTTCAACAGTGTGGTATTCAAATGAAGGCATGGAAAACTAATATTTTTACCTGTTGACGTTTCAACTGCAAATTACCAGCTTCATCTTGAACTGGAATTAGCTCAGGCAGGAATTTTATTGATCGGTTTCAATCTCATTAAAATACCATTTGTCAGAGTCGGAATGCGGGTTGCACCAGGGAATGATGCTTGGGATAGGTCATTTCCAGCAAAGGCTTCCCTCACTGCTCTTTTTCTGTTTCCAGCTTCCGGCAGGCGTTCAGCTCCCGGTTCATTCGTCTCGAGATATCCTCCAGCTCCTTGTTGCATTGGGAGAGGAGCCCCTGCCGTTTTCGCGCCTTGAGCAACCGCGTTATCCGGGCAACGGCCTCGTCGCGCTGAAACGGCTTGGTCAAAAAGTCCTTGGCCCCCGCGCTCATGGCTTTTCTTCGGGTTTCCGCGTCATTTAGGGAGGTCAGGATCAAAATGTTGTGTGCACGAGACTTCAACTCTCGAAGCGTCTGCAGGATCATGAAGCCGTCCACATGGGGCATGACCAGGTCGAGGATCAGCAGGTCCGGCTGGAAGCCGATGTATTCGGCAATGGCCCTCCGGGAGTCGGTCACGGAGCGGACTTGGGAAAAGCCGGCAATTTTTAAATGGATATCCAAAAGACTGACGATATACCTGTCGTCGTCCACGATCAGTATTTTTGCTGACAGGATGTCGCTTCCGGAAGCCATTTACTACCTCGAAAATAGTAATGCTTTTTTTGTAAAATATCATTTCTTCCTGGTATTCACCGATTTTGTAGCTGTTACTTCAATAGTAAATTCCAATGGGAATCCTGTCAAGGCCGGATTGTACGAATTCGCGGTGAGTAAAACTTTTTCTTTTTTTTGCTAGTAATTAGAGGCGGGGCGGGGCGGTTTCGACGAGCGCAGCCCGACCCGGGGGCCGCGGAAGAGGAAGGGCCCGCGAGGCCGCGCGTCACGTTGAAAGCGGCTGAGGCATTGGGAAAGGCTAACGCAGCCTGATCTGCACTTCGGCAAGATCCCGGTCGAGGGTGAAGGCCATCTCGTCCCACCGGGGGGCGCGGAACCGGGGCCGTGCTTCGCGATAGGTGCCCCAGGGCTCCTTGGGGCCGAAAGTGCCCTTGTCCAGCGCGCCGTTTTTCTTCGTGTCCTGGAAGGCCTGGATGGCGTAAGTGCCGGGAGGCACGTTGGAGAAGGAGAAGCCGGCTGCGCCCGCTTTCCCCTCCTCCGGCCCGGGCTTCAGGATTTGCTTGATGTCGCCCGACCGGTCCTTTTCGAACAACTCCCGGGTCACCACGCGGATGTAGATGTCGCCTTTTTCCTGAAAAGCCACCGTTCCGGTGATGGAGAAGCCGGGAGCGGGGGAGGAGGAGGGATCTGCCTGGGCTCCGCTGCCGGGGGAAGCGTTCTCCTGTGCTCCGGAAGGCGGCGCAAGGGCCAGGCAGACGAAGAGCAGCAAGCATAGGGCGTCGGGCAATCGTTTCATGGCGGGAGTTCTCCGATGAAGGCGCTCGGGCCGCCAACCCCGGAACGGTCGGCCGGCGGCCCGCAGCAAAGGTGGATGTCTCGAAGCTATCTCAACATAAAAGGAAAAGAATTTTGCGGGGGAGGGGGGCCCCTTTTGAAAAAGCTGGATTTTCCCCCCGCCCCCCCTCTCCCTTTTCCTCAAAACTTTTTAATCCAAGTGAAAAGGCAGCCATTCAAGGTTTAGTGTCCAATATAACACCAAAAGTCTCTTTCGCTGGGAAAGGAAATAGTATTCAGAGCTCTAATAGGCCTTAAAGATAAAGTATTTTGAGATGAGTCCTCGTACTTCCCTTCCGCTTTTTCCCCGATGAAGAAGCCACCCCGGCCGGTCACCGTGGGGAAAGATCCTTCAGGGAGTATTCCACGGCGGCTTCCGAGTGGATCAGGGTCGTATCGAACACCGGCACGCTCACATCCTCCTGCTTGATCAGCAAAGGGATTTCCGTGCACCCGAGGATGGCGCCTTCCGCGCCTTCTTCCCGGGCGAGGCGTTCGATGATCCGGACGAACTCGGCCCGCGAAGCGGGGTTGATTTTTCCCGCGCACAGCTCGTCGAAGATGACGGCATTGATGAAGTCCCGCTCCTTCTTCTCCGGAAGGACGACTTCGATGCCGCGCTCGGCCAGCTTGTCCCGGTAGAAGTCCTGCTCCATCGTGAACGATGTGCCCAGGAGGGCCACCTTTTTCAGCTTTTTTTCGAGTATCTTTTTCGAGGTCGCATCCGCGATGTGGATGACCGGGATTCGGACGTTCGCGGAGATGATGTCGGCGGTGGAGTTCAGGGTGTTGGAGGCGATCACGATGAAGTCCGCGCCTCCCGCCTCGAGCCGTTTCGCGGCGTCCACCAGGGTCCTGCGCAGGGGGCCCCAGTCCCCGCGGGCAGCCAGGCGCTCCTGCTGCGCGAAGTCCCCGAATTCGATGGAGTACATGAGGATTCTTGCGGAATGCAGGCCGCCGAGCCTGTCCCTCACCATCTCGTTCATCAGCCGGTAGTACTCGATGGAGGACTCCCAGCTCACCCCGCCGATGATGCCGATGGTCTTGATCTTCATATTCTCCGCTCCTTCGGCGCTTCCGGAAAAGGAGGGGCGTCCGGGGGCGCTGCCTTTTCCGGTGCCGGGAGGGCCGGCGGCGCATACGCCGATGAAAGCGAACAGAAGCACAAATACGAAAACGACTGAAATCTTATACAAATATTTCAAATAGCCGTTCTCTTCATCGCGGCACAACAGTTCCATAGGCATCTCCCTGAATCCGTGACGAAGTTTTTCCTTAAGGGGGCCAAAGCCCATCGTTTGGGCATTCCTGCCGGGAACGATGTTTTCCCCGGGGGGAAAGTCTTTTTTTTTAGGCCCTTCGGGGCGGCCCCATGCGGCCCGTCTGCCGTGTCATGCCGCGGCCGCCGTACATCCAGTACTGTCGGCCGCGGCCTTCCTTGCATCCGGGCCACAAAGGGGCCGCTCACGGATTCAGGATCTCCTTGGAGAAAGCGAAGGATTCGCGAAGCGCTCCGGTTCCTGTCCTTCGGGCCTACTCCTCCTTCATCTTCCGCAGGACCTTCTTGTCAATCTTGCCCACGGTGGTGAGGGGGAGCTCCTTTTTCACCAGCACCTTCTTGGGAACCTCGTAGGGGGCCAGCTTTTTCTTGGCCAGGTCCATGATCTCCTTGGAGAGCTTGGCTGCGTCTCCATCAAAGCCGGCGGCGGGGGTGACCCAGGCCTTCACCAGCTCGGAGCCGGGGCGTTCCGGGTTGGGCTCGCCGGTGATGGCCACCATGTCCACGGACGGGTGCTCGGCCAGGACGTCTTCCACCTTGCGGCTGAAGACCTTGAAGCCGCCCACGATGAGCATGTCCTTGGTGCGGTCCACAATGCGCAGGTAGCCGTCATCGTCCATGATGGCCACGTCCCCGGTGTGCATGTAGCCGTCCTTGTCAACGGCCTTGGCCGTTTCGTCGGGCTTGTTGAAGTATCCCACCATGATCTGCGGACCTTTTACGCAGATCTCGCCGGGCGTGCCGACGCCCACCTCGGCGCCGGTTTCGGGGTCCAGGAGCTTCACGTCGGTGTTCAAGATGGGAAGGCCGATATGGCCCAGCTTCTTGGGTCCCTTGGCCGGGTTCATGACGGTGAGCGGCGAGGTCTCGGTCATGCCATAGACCTCCATGAGCATGCCCTGGCCCACGATCTTCTCCAGCTCCTTCTGGGACTCCTCGGGGAAGGGCGAGGCCGCCGTGATGCAGACCTGGAGGTTGGAATGGTCCAGGGTCTTGAAGGCCGGGTTGGCGATCAGGAGCTGGAACAGGGAGGGGACGTTCACCAGCGCCGTGGGGCGGTAATGGGCATACTGCTTGCAGATGTAATCCGTGTCCCGCGGGTTGGGGATGAGCACCTGGGTCCAGCCCAAATAGATGCAGTTCTCGTTGAAGAAGAGCCCGGCGATGTGGAAGAAGGGAAAGCCGGAGAGGGCCAGGCCGGTGCCTTCGCGCCAGTCCAGCCAGCGCTGGACGATCAAGAGATCGGATACGGCGTTCCTGTGGGAGAGCATGGCTCCCTTGGGAAGCCCGGTGGTGCCGCCCGTGTACTGGATGTAGGCGATATCGTCCGGAGTGATGGAGACCGCCGGTTTCTTGTCGGAGAACTTGTTGGTCTTGATGACCTGCTCCATGGTGTAGACGGTCTTGCCGGAAAGCGGGGTGACCTTGCCCGTGGGGATCTTTTTCAAAAGCTTGGCCAGAGTCCGCTTGAGAGGGGAGAGGAAGCCGCCGATCTGGGCGGCCACCACCACCTTGAGGTCCGGGAGCTTGTCGGCGATCCCCACCAGGCGGCCGGCGAAGATGGCGTCCAGGGTGATGAGGCCCGCTGCCTTGGAGTCCTTGAGCTGGTGCTCCATCTCGGCGGCGGAGAGAAGCGGAGACACGCCGGAGACCACGCAGCCGGCACGGAGGATCCCCAGCCAGGCGATGACGTACTCGGGAATGTTGGGCAGGTTGATGCCCACCACGTCGCCCTTCTTCAGGCCCGATTTTAAGAGCATGTCGGCAAAGCGGTTGGCGTAGCGGCCAAGATCGCCGAACTTCACCTCATTTCCCATGAAGGAAAGGGCGGCCTTGTCCGGGAACTTTTCGAAGGTGGGCTCGACGGCGGCGACGTAGGTGGTTTCCCAGGTCGAGGGATCCAGGTCTTCCATGCCGGGATCGTAGGACTTCCTCCAGATTTGCTCCATGGCGGCTCCTTTCGGATTGCTGTTGGTTGCGTGTTGTTGTTGTGTAGCGGTAAGTGATTAAATCCACTGTAGGATTTGTGCAAAGACGACCCAGCAGACGACATTGGCGGCCGCCAGGACGGCCAGAAGCCGTTTTTTGGTCTGGCGGGAAAGGGCGAAGTGACCCCAGGCGCAAAGGAAGAAGGGCGTGAGGTAGTTGATCGCGATGATCCAGATGTGGGGAAAGTTCCAGAAGCGGTAGACCCAGACGAGAGCCCCGGCGCGGTTTAAAAAGCACTCCACGAACACACCCAGAAGCCCCAGGCAGAGCGGCACGAAAATTTTGTAGGATACGCCCAGGACCTTGGCTTCGGGCTGGTCGTCAAAGGCCTGGAGAAGAAGGACCAGGACGACGCCGGCAAGCGAGAAGAGAAAGAAGATCTCGATGTTCAATCCCGACAGGATGAGATAGGCGCTGCTGCCCGGCGTGGTCCACAGGCTGGAAAATCCGGTGAAGTGCAGGATGAGGGAGTTGATCATCTCCCAAAGGAGCTCGCCGGCGGAAAAGAGGAGCCCCATGAGCACGGCGTCCCAGTTCCGGTGCCGGATCTCGCTGGCGTAAGCGTAGAGCACCAGTCCCAGGGCGATGAGGATGTACCACTGGAATTGGGACGGGTCCCGCAGAATGGAAAGGGCCTGGATGCTTTCGGGCGTCATGCAAGCCTCCGTGGGGGGCCGGCCTCGCTATCGGCCCCGCCCGGGCGTCATGCTTGCGGAGGGGGCCCGGCCCGGTCCCGGGTATCAGGTGCTCTAGGAATAAAGGTGAAAAGAAAGGTCCTTTCTTGTAAGCCGAAATTCGGACCCGCGTCAATGCGATTCGGGTATTTCCCGGGCAAATGACTAGTCCTTTTTTCAGCCGGGAGGCTCTTGAAAAAACGGTCCGGGGAGTTTATGAAAGACGTTGATTTTTCAAATCTTAACCCAGCGAGGCGAAAAAATCATGGAACCCGAGCGCAGGTACGCCACCAGTTTCGACGGTACGAAGATCTACTACGAGAAGTACGGCAAGGGCCCGGCCATCATTCCGTGCAATGGGATCGGTGTGTCCACCTACTTCTGGAAGTATCTGACCGAGTACTTCGAGGAAACCCACACGGTGATCCTGTGGGACTACCGCTCCCACGGCCGTTCGGGGGCGGCTCCGGACTTTTCGGACCTGACCATGAGCACCAACGCCCGCGACCTCAAGGCCGTCATGGACGACGCCGGGATTTCCCAGGCCGTGATCCTGGGCCACAGCATGGGGGTGCAGACCATCCTGGAGTTCTACCGCCTCTATCCCGAGCACGTGGCCGCGCTCATTCCGGTGCTGGGCTCCTACGGAAAGCCCATGGACACCTTCCTGGGCACCGACAAGATGAAGTACGGGTTCCCCTTCATCTACTTCTTCGTGAACCGCTACCCGCGGCTCACCACCTGCATGACCCAGACCATGTACAAGACCTTGTTCTCCGACGTGATCGCCTTCAACGGCGCTCGTCTCATCAAGTTCATCAACTGGCAGCACTTCAAGATTGACGACCTCATCCCCTACGTCCACCACCTGAAAACGCTGGACCTCCGGGCCTTCACCAACATGGCGCGCCACATGCAGAACCATTCGGCGCTGCCCTGGCTCAAGGACATCAAGGCGCCCACGCTTATCATTGCGGGCGAGGACGATCTCTTCACCCCCTGGGAGATCTCCGAGAAGATGCGCCAGCTCATCCCCGGCGCCGAGATGCTCACCATCCCGCGGGGAAGCCACGCGGCCCTGGTGGAGCAGCCCGAGCTCATGAACCTCCGCATCGAGAAGTTCCTGGGGGAGCGCCTGTCCGGCTCGGCCTGGGCCAAGAGCGTCTTGGCGGACAAGAGCTGCGAGGCTGCGCCCCCGGCAGCAAAAGTGGCTTCGGACCCGGCACCGGAAAAGAAGGCGGCGCGCGCCGCAAAGCCCCGGAAGGCCAGGAAAGCCCTGGTCGCGCAGGCAAACCCGGCTTAGCCGGGGGAAGGTGCGCAGGGACGGGCTCTTTCGGGACAGCGTTTTCCCATCCAAACCGAGGACCGCACCATGAGCGGGCGATCGGGATACTGGACAGCAAAGGCCGGGATTTTCCTGGCCGCGGCCGCTCTCTGGACCCTGTCCGGCTGCTCCAGCTTCTGGAAGCCGCCGGAGGCCGCCCAGGCCCGGGCAAAGGCTGCGGCCCTTTCCGCGGAAGAGCTGCGGGACCGCCTGGAAGTGGCCTACGAGCGCTTCACCCTGTCTCTGGGCACCGCCTCCCAGCAGACGGAGCAGGCCTCCGACACGGCCGAGCGCCGCGCCGCGCTTTCACTGTACTCGGATGCGGTGTTCGCCTACGGCAAGCTCTTGGACCGGGAGGACCCCAAGGCGGCTCTCTTCGACATCATCTCCTACACCATCGGCCTGGCCTCCTACTTCACCTCGGACAGCGCCGAAAAGACCCTGGGCCCCTTCCGGGAGGGCATGCTGTCCGCCGCCCGGCAATCGGAGAAGGATGCTCTCTTCATAGCCCGGGGGGTGCTTCCCGCATCCGATGTGGCCCTGGTGGAGAAGGACGCCCGGGCCTGGGCGGAAACCCGGAAGGACTGGTACGCGGGCCTGGGGACCTCCGGGTTTTCCATCGGCCCCACGGCGTCGGAGTCCAAGCCGCTTCCTTCCAGCCTGCAGAACCTGACGCTTCTTCCCTACCAGGTGCTCCAGGGCGTGGACAACGCCACCGCGGCCATGCGCGAGCTTTCCCGCGTGGGGCGGCGCATCGCCCGCGTGGCCGAGTACGCGCCGCGCTACGGCCGGATCTCCATGGAGCTCATCAGCTACGACCTTCTGGAGACGCAAAAGATCGGCGACCTGATTGCCGCAATGGAGGGCCTGTCCAAAAGCACGGAGAAGCTGGTGGCCCTCTCCGACAATCTTCCCGAGGACGTGCGTGCGGAGCTTTCCGGGCTGTTGAAGGAGTTCGACAGCCGGCAGAAGTCGGTGGCGGAGCTTCTTGCCCAGGCCAACGGGGCGCTTTCGGCCACGGCCGAGGCCCTGGACAAGGCCCAGGCGGTGGCGGAGACCTTTGAACGGGGGATCGTGGGGCTGGGCAAGGCTTCGGCGGACTGGAACGCCACCATCGAGGCGGGAACGATCTTGAACAACAACTACATGGAAGCCACGGCCAAGGTCATCGAGTCCTCCCACGAGCTCCGGCAGGCTGTGGCGGAAAGCCAGCGGCTACTGGACTCGGCCGCCGTGAAGAACCTCGTGACCCAGTCCCGGTCCCTGGCCGACCACCTCTTCATCCGCGCGGCAGAGCTTTTGATCCTCCTCTTTGTCCTCATCGCGGCGCTTCTGGTTTTCCAGCGGTACCTGAGCCGTCCCAAACAGGCCTGATCCCGGCCTGAGGCAAACGGCGGGCCGGTGGTTTTTTTCATCGGCCCCCGGCGCGGTCGCCTTTCCCCCTCCCCCGTAGAATTGTAAGAACTCATCTTAAAATACGTTCTCTATAGGGGCGATTCCATTCGCTGTAAAAGCTTCTTATGCTGCCATTATGGGCCGTAAGCCTCGGCTGGCGGCCTTTGGGCTGGTTCAGAAAGTTTTGCGGAAAGGGGGGCGGGGGTGCGGGGGA
>JBFMHL010000187.1:0-10533 GCA_040753055.1 Thermodesulfobacteriota bacterium
CGCGGGGTGCCCCGCGGTCCTTTTCCTTTCGAGCCTGGGCTCAGGCTACTGGGAGATGGTGAACTTGAACGGAATCACGTCGCTCTTGGCCGAGCCGTCGGAGAACACGGCAGCGCCTTCCCGTACTTCCATGGGAATGCTGTAGCTGGGGGCGCCTTCCCACCAGCGCTGCAGGGCCTCAAAGGGCTTCCAGCCCTTTGCCTGGAGCTTGAAGCCGCCGGTGACCATGAGGTTAAGCAGAGCGGAGCGCACCGTGATGAGGGTGTTCACCCGCACATTGGAGGACTTCTTGCCCGGGATCCAGATCATGTCCTGGCTGTTCACCGTGACCAGGTCGAAGTCGTCGAAGGCCACCGTGAACTTGAGGCTGTCCAGGCGCACGGGAAAGTCGTTGGGGTTCTTGATGGAGAACAGAAAGCTCATGGGAAGCGGGGCTCCCCTGTCGTCCGGATCGCCCACCTTGGGCGCAATGGATTTGTCGTAATACCAGAAGCCGTCGTACTGGGGAACCTCGAACTGCTCCAGGTTCACCTGGGGCTTCTGCATCTCCGCCGCGGCCGCGGGGCCGCAGAGAAAGGCAACCAATACCGCCGCCAAGAACAACGCGGTGGTCGTTTTAACGATTCCGCATTTTTTCATTACGCGTCCTCCCTGTGTGTTGCTGGCCTGCGGGGTGCCCTGGGGGCGCCGCCTGCTGGCCGGAAGCCTGAAGCGGGTTTGATAGCGGTCAGACTCCGGCCGACCGGGCGCACGGCCGATGGGCCTAGTGTGCACCGGCCCGAGCCGGGCCTGCAAGTTTCATCCCGCTCCTACCAGCCGAACCATTCCTTTTCCCATTTATCGGGCCAGCGGTCTTTGAGGTCCACCCGCTCCACCGGGCTGAACTTGCCGTCCTTCCATTCCTGGACAAGGCAGCCCGTGGTGGGACGGTGATCCGTGCTGGTAAAGGTTACGTCCGCGGCGCCCAGGCCCAGCTTGTACTCCTTCATGGTCTCGAAGCCCTTCTCCATGATGGCCGGTCCGGTGATGGCGCCCGACTTGTCAGCGCGGCGCAGGGCCTCGGCCATGATGAGGGCGTCGCCCCAGGCCTGAACCGTGCGGATGAGCCTCTTGTCCAGGGGGATGCCGGGGTTGTACTTCCGGGCATACTCCACCACCTTGTCCATGAGGGGGAAGTCCTGCCCGAAGAAGCCGCAGGGGGTCGCGCCCATGGCGCCTTCGGCCGCTTCGCCGGCGAGCCGGGGAAGGTTCTCGTCAAAGCCCCAGTTGTTGATGATGAAGTCCGCGCCCAGGCCCAGGGCATAGGCATCGCGCATGGTGGCGGCCACGCTCATGGTGGTGTTGCCGTGCCACACAACGTCGGGCTTGAAGCGCATGAGGGCCGTGATCTGGCTCTTGGTGTCCAAGGCGAAGAGGGACACGTCCTGATCATCGCCCACGTCGAAGCCCAGCAGCTCGGCGTGGTCCTTGATGGCCTTGATGGGTGCGCTGCAGTAGGGGGACGCGAACATGTAGGCGCAGGCAAGCCTGGGTTTGCGCTTGCCGAAATCCGGGTGCTTGGACCAACGCTTGTCGTACCATGCCGTGAGGCAGGCACGCGCGTTGGTGGAGTAATCCGACGAGAAGAAAATATTGTAACGCGTTTTGGCCGGATCGGTGAGGTGAGCGGAGTAGGAAGCGGAAACATAGGGAATCTGGTCGCGGTTGACGGTGCTGGAGAGGGCCTCGGTGTCGCCCGTGCCCCAGCCCATGATTCCCGCCACGCCCATGCGCTTAAGGAGTTTGTACTTGGTTACGGCCTCGGGAATGCGGTAGCCGTAGTCGAACCAGCGGTACTTGACGGGGCGGCCGTTGATGCCGCCGTTGTCGTTGATATACTGGAAAGCTTCCTCCATGCCCAGGGCGTAGTCCTTGCCCACGTCGGAGGTAGCCCCCGTAGTATCCATGATTCCACCCACCAGGATGGGCTCGCGTTCCGCCGCTACCGGCTTCTCCTCGGGCGCCTGCACGGCTTCGACGGGCCCCTCGGCGGTCTTCTGTCCTGCTATGCGCAAGGTGATGAACACCGTAATCACCACCACTGCCACAAGACAGACAATGGCCAAGATCGTCTTTGTTCCTTTGTTCATGGCTTCTCCTTCTTAAGTTTTCGATTCCGGAAAATAAAAGGAAACAGATTAAAATCGCCGCGGCAAAACGATCCGGTTGCGTCTTTTCCCCACCCCCTTTCGCTCGGATCGTTTCCTTCCGCACCACTCCGAATGATGGTCAGGCCGGCAGTCCGCTTCTCCCCTTCCAAAAAGCCCGGCCTATTTAATCCCCAACGAATTGAGAAGCTTTTGGTCTATGGCACCGGTCTCGGTCATGCCCTTGTCCTTCTGGTACTTCTTGATGCCCAGGAAGGTCCGGATGCCCAGGATGCCGTCCACGCCCATGTCGTAGTAACCCTGGGCCTTCAGCTTCTCCTGCACCTTGCGGATGACGTCCGTGGTCACGGCAAAGGCGCCCGGGCCAGCGGGAGCAGCGGTTTTCACTCCCAGGGCGACCGTCTCGATGAGCTTTCCGCTCTTCTTGGCGGCCCGGTACTCGTTGATATAGCCGATGACCTGGTTCAGCATGTCTTCGGTGTATAGCCCCCCTATTCCCCGCTTCCAGACGGTTACCGCCTTCGATTTGAGATCCTCCAGGTCCTGGGGGCGTGTCTCCACCGTTTCCAGGCCGTAGCCGATCATGGCGCGCAGGTTGGCCTGCTCTTCCGCACGGCAGGCGGCCACGAACCTGCGGGTGAGGTCCTGCCGGCCCGCCTCGATTTTCTTGCGGAGCGGAGCGGGAAGCTTGTTGTAGGCGTCCAAGGTAACCACGGCGATGCCCGGCGCATAGCGCATCTTGACGGTGTTGACATACTTGAAGACCTTGAAAAGCTCGTTGGCCTTGATGAACTGAGCAGGCGCCATGACCGCCTGGCCGATCCCCTCCTTCACCAGGTCGCCCATCTCCAGGATGCTCATGGGATACACCCGGGTCTCCAGGCCGTTGAACATGAGCTCTTCCATGGGGCCCATCCAGGTGATGAAGTAGAGCTGGTTGATGCCTTTCAGGGAGTAGATGTCCGGCGTAACGGAGTAGATCTGGTCAAAGCCCTGGTCCAGCCAGTACATGAGCTTGTACCCGTTGCTCTCGGCCAGGCTGCCGAAGGTGGGAAACATCTTGTCGCGGACGTAATCCACCTCGTCGTAATTGGCGAACAGAAAGGGAAGCTCCACGACGGCGAAGTCCGGCACCGCCTCCACAGCACCCAAGCCCGACAGGCCGGCCGCCTGGAGCTCGCCGCTCTTGAGCTTCCGCACCACGACGGTGTCGTCCCCGCGGACGCCGTTCCAGAAGATCGTAACCCCCAGCTCGCCTGGAGCCATCTCCTGGAGCATGGGCAGCACAAGATCCTGGTAGTGCTTTCCCCAGCCGGCATCCTGGGGCGCCATGGTGGCCGCCTTCCAGGTTTCCTTCTCGGCGGCCAGCCCGCATGGGACCATCCAGAAAAGACCCAGAACAACGACAGCGACCAGCCGGCGCAAGCACCCAAAACTCCGCATGGCTTTCCTCCTCACTGCTGGCATTTTTCTTGAGACAGGTAAATGTTTCTTATGAAATTCAGCATATTGTTTCATTCGTGAGGCTGCTGAAAAAACGGGGCATCGGTCGGACGACAACTGGACTGCCGGAACGGCACTGCTACCAAGACTGCTTGAAAACCCAAGAGCGAAAAACGCGTGATCTCTGCGTTTACGGTGCTTGACCCGGGATGCCGGCGGCTGAAGGCGCGCGGAAAAAAGCTGAGAATACGAGGTCTTTTCCGGTAAAATAATGGGAAAAACCGGAAAAAACGAAAAATTTGGGGATCAGCAGGAAATTCAAACCATTATGTTATCTTAAATAACACACTAATCCGCTAATGACAACTGTTTTTTATTACCCAGCGGTTTAGTGGGAATTTTTCAGGCCTCCCTTCTCCTCCGGAGTTACCAGGATATCCGCCCTGCGACCCGGAACCAGGTACTCCCGGGCCAGCGTATCCAGGTCGGCGGCCGTGATGGAAGAGTAATCGGAAAGGATGGTGAGCGGCCAGCCGAGCTGCTCGGGATGCCGGGAGCTTCCCGTAAGCACTGTGGACAACCAGTAGGGGTTGGTTCGCAAGAGATCCTTGATGGAGGTGACGGTGGGAGTGAGGGCCCGGGCAAGCTCGTCCTGCTTCACTCCTCCTTCGCGAAGGTCCTGGGCGATCCTTTCGATATCGTTCTTGATTTTTGGGGCGTCCGCAGGGTCCAGGACCAACTGGGCCCTGAACAGCCCGTACCCCGGATACGCTTTGCTGGGCTCGTTCCAGGCTTGAGGGGAGTATGTGAGGCCCTCCTTCTCTCGCACGTTTTCCCGCAACCTCTCGGAAAAGACTTCCCCCAGCATGGCCAGCCGCCGTGTACGGCCGATGTCCCACATGTCGGTGGTGCGGTAGGCGACCTGCAGCACTCCCTTGGTAAGCTCGGTGGGAACGGACAGGTCGAGCGATCTCCCGGACGGAAAACCGATTTTCATGTCCGCCGGCTTTTCCGTGCCGCTCCGGGAGGGGAGCGCCCCCAAGTACGCCTCGGCCAAGGCGATCATCTTTTCCACATCCAAATCGCCCACCAGGGAAAGCTCCAACGGCGCACCGGTCAAGGCGGGCCTCACCCAGTCCGCGACATCCTGGTCCGTGAGCCGGAAGAAAACGTCCCGGTCGGGCATGCCGAACCGGGGGTCCTGGTCCGCAAAAAACCAGTCCCCTTTCATGCGGAGCACGCCTTCCACCTGGTGGGTGAGGGCCTGGTAGGCTTGGTCGAAGCGCTCCATGGCGCGGTCGTAGGCGTCCCGGCGCACGGACGGCTCCGTGGCGTAGGCATAAAGGATCTGGAACAGGAGCTCGGCCTCCTTGGGCACCGTGGCTCCGGAAACCATAAAGCTGTCCTCCCGAACCAAGAACCCGTAGGTGGTCACCGTTCCCGCCAGGGCGCGGGAAAGCGCCTCCCGGCTCAGGGGACCCAGACCCGAGTCGTTCACCACAGAAGGAGCCAGCACGCAAAGCCCGGGCTTGTCCAGGGGCTGTCCGCTTTGACCGTCACCGAATCTCAGGGTGTAAAGGATCTCGTTTTCCTTGAAGTCGGTCTTCTTCAGGTTCACCGTCACGCCGTTTGAAAGCTTCACCACGGTGGCTCCGATCTCGGGAAGCTCCTTGCGTTCCGAAACCTTGGCATGCTCCTTGGGCAGTGTGAAAAACGGAAAATGAGCCGCGGCAGCGGCCTCCGGGGCGGAGACCTCGACCGCCCGGATCCGGTCCCAGGTGCTCCGGATGTCATCGGTTCCGCCGGGCAGGTCCGTGTTGCCGGTAACCTGCACCAGCCGTTGATCCTGGTCCCAGGACCGAGTCAGCGCCGCTTCCAGCTCCGCGGGCGTCACCGCCGAGATTACGGGACCGAAGGTTTGCAGATCCTGTTTGGGGCTCGTTACCACCTTGTCGTCGTTTACCTGCCCGATGATCATCCGCGCCAGCGCGGTGGACTCCCGCGTGTTCTCTTTGAGCACGGCCGTCTCCAGGCGGGCCATCGAGTCTTTCTTCACTCGTTCCACTTCGTCCGCAGTGAAGCCGAACCTAAGGGCCTGGCGGAGAGTCCGATCGAGAATATCGAGGGATTTTTGCCAATTTTCCGGCCCGCACTTGGCCGTGATCTCGGAAAAGGCGACGGTTTTCAGAAACACTCCCGAGCTGATGGAGGCCGAGGTAAAGGGGCATCCCGGCTTTTCCTTCATCTCGTCCAGGCGGTTCTGCACCAAGGCATCGGCCATGCCCTGCAGCAGGTACTCCTTCTCCAGGGCGACGGAGTCCTTCCGCTCCGGCCGGCTGGTGCAGACCTCGATCCCCACCTCGGTGTTCCCCGCCTCCTTCTCGTAGTGGTAGAAAAACTCGTCGCCGTTGTGGCTGGTCACTGTCTCCGGCGGCAGGGGCCTTTCCGGTCCGCGGGCGGAAAGCTGAGACAGGCGATTTTCAATGAAAGTCCGGCACTGCGCCGGATCGAAATCCCCCACCACCACCAGGATCATCCGGTCGGGACGGTACCAGGCGTCGTAAAAGCCCTTCAACAGGTTCTGATCCGCCCCTTCGATGACCTTTTCATCCCCGATGGGCATGCGCGCAGCCGCCCGGGTGCCGGGCAGCAGAAAGTTCATGTTGGCTATGAAGGTGCGATAGGAAACCGAGTCCCGCTGCCTCTTCTCCGCCAGGATCACGCCCCGCTCCCGGTCTATCTCCGAAGGAAGCAAAAGCGCTCCGCCGGCGTAGTCGGACATCACCGTAAGCCCTTCCTCCAGGCTCTTTTCGGTGCCATCCGGCAGAACCACGTGGTACACGGTCTCGTCCCAGCCCGTGTATGCATTCACGTCCGGGCCGTAGCGCATGCCGATCTCCTGGAAGTAGTGGATCATCTTTCCGGGAGGAAAATTCGTGCTGCCGTTGAACAGCATGTGCTCCAAAAAATGGGCCGTACCCGACTCGTGTTCTTCCTCGAAGATGGAGCCCGTCCGGATGTCCAGGAACATGGCCACGCGGTTCCGGGGCTCCTGGTTCTTCATGAGCACGTAACGAAGCCCGTTGCCGAGCCTTCCGAAAACGATCCTGGGGTCCGGGGAGAGATCGCTCTCGTCCTGGGGCCAGACCGGCGGAGCACAGGTTTCGGTCAGCGCGCGAGCTTCGGCCGGGCCCAGAGCCGCAGGTTCGGGCTGTGCGTCTTTGGCTGCGGCCGGGGCTTTCACGCCGCAAGAGGCTAGAAGCAGACAAAGGAGAACAAGCGCGGCGGCGACGGCGGTCGTCTTTCGTCCGGAGGAAAAGTCTTTGGATTTATTCATGGTGCTCCTGTCCATCGAAGAGTTGCTCTTGGATCAGATGCCCCTGCCCGCGCCGCTTCGCGCCGGCATTTTGGCAGCGGCGGTGGGAAACAGGGTGATGTCGGTGTGGGGGTAGAACTTGGCAGCCGAGAAACGGTTCATGAACTCCTGGTTCACGTTGAGCTCGAGGTAGGTGATCTTGCCCGCGATCTCCTCGGCCTGCCGCAGAGCCTTCCGGTCGGTGAGCGCCAGGGCGGCCCCGGCCAGGCTGGTGTTCCCCACGGGCCGGAAGGAGGAGAGCGAAAGGTCCGGCACCATGCCGATCATGACCGCGGACTCGGGCTTGATGTAGGCCCCGAAGGTTCCGGCCACATAGAAGGCGCCGAGGTCGGAGAAAGCGATTCCCACGGTCTTGGTGATGGTTCGCAAGATGGTGTACATGGCGGCCTTGGAGCGCGTGAGGCTGGCCAGGTCGGCCTGGGTGAACACCAAGTCGGCCCCCGTTGCCGAGCGCGAGGCCGGAACCACCACCAGGGCCTTCATGCCGTCGGCCTCGATGAGGCGGCTCCCGCAGGCTTCGGCCACAAAGCGTCCCCGGATGTCCATCATTCCCGAGGAAAGGAGCCCGGCTGCGAGGTCTATGACTCCGGAGCCGCAGATGCCGCGGGGAGGCTCGTTGCCGATGGTGGTGACGACGATCTCCCGCGTTTCCGGGTCCACCGAGACTGCGTCAATGGCGCCGGGTCCGGCGGGCATGCCCATGTTGGTGATCCCGCCCTCCAGGGCCGGCCCGGCCGCACCCGCGCAGGCGATCAGGAAGTCCCGGTTGCCCAGGACCACTTCGGCGTTGGTGCCCACGTCCACCAGCAGGCAGGGGTTCTCGTCCTTGTCCATGCCCGTGGCCAGGATTCCGGCAATGCCGTCGCCGCCGAAGTAGCTGCCGATGTTTGGAAAAACGTAGGTGCGGCAGGCGGGGGCAAAGCTGAGGCCCAGAAAGGACGCGGGCAGCACTCCGGGCCGGTTGGTCACGGGGATGTAGGGCTCCCGGATGAGAGAGCGGCTCGGGAGCCCCAGAAAAAGCTGGGTCATGGCCGTGTTGCCGGAAACGGCCGCCAGCATGATCCGGGATGCGTCCGAGCCGACGGCCGCGCAGAGCTTCCCGGCGTTTCGGGCGATGGCTGTCCGGGCCAGGTTCGCAAGCTCCTGGAGCCCGCTGGGCTTTTCCGCGTGGTGGATTCGGGTCAAAACGTCCGGGCCGATGGCGGCCTGGGGATTGGTCACCGTAGTTTCGCCCAGGGTCTTTCCCGAGGCGAGATCCAGAAGCCGAAGCGCAATGGTGGTGGTGCCCAGGTCCACGGCCAGACCCAGAAGCGGAAGCGGACTTGCCGGCTCCTCCGCATGGACCAGCGTGAGCCCGCCTGTCCGGTCCGGAAAAAGGACCGCGCGCACCGCGTAATTGGCCGCGCGCAACGCTCCCGGAAGCCCGGCCAGAGCCTCGGGCGCCACGGTCACGGGCGCGTTTGCAAACATCCGGGACGCGCCCCGCGCCAGGCGCTCGGCATCCCCGGTGTTGTCGGACAGCCGGGGCGGGGCGAGGGCAAGCTCCGCCACCCAGCCGGATTGGGTCCGGGCGTCCGCTTCCGGGGCGCTCGGGCTCTGCTTCTCTGTCATGAGGCGTCCGTATCTTCCGTATTGGTGCGGGGCTCGTGGGAAATGCCGGTTCCCCGCAGGCTCTCGTAGAGGCCGATCCCCACGGCCGTGGAAAGGTTCAGGCTCCGGATGCCCGGGCCGATGGGGATATGATAAGCACGATGGGGAAATTTTTCCAGCACCCTGGAAGAAAGGCCCGAGGTCTCGCTTCCGAAAACAAGGAACATCCGGGGCGGGCGGGGCATGTCCCAGAGGGATTTCTCCGCGGTCTTGGTGAAAAGGACAAGCTCCTCGATCCCGGCTCCGGTTCCGGCCAGGAAATCCTCGAAGCTCTCCCACACGAAGAGCGGCACCCGCTCCCAGTAGTCCAGCCCCGCCCGCTTCACATGGGACTCGTCCAGGGAAAAGCCCAGGGGCTTTACCAGGTGCAGGGCCGCGCCCGCGCCCAGGCAGGTGCGGCCGGCGTTTCCGGTGTTCCAGGCGATCTCGGGACCCACCAGGACCACATGGCGGGAAAAAGAGGCAAGGTCGGGCATGGGCGGGGAATTCTCTCCGGACAAGGGAATGGGCTCAGTTCGCCAGGGCGGCCAGGATCTTCTTGTATAAATAGTCGGCCTCGCCGGGTGTAACCGGAAGGAAGACCTTCACGGTTTTTTTGTCGGAGCGCGCCACCAGCCGGGCGCGGGTTTTGTAGCGGATCAGGACATCCAGTAGGGAAACGGCCCACGCGGGAAGCTTGTCCATGGTTTCCGGCCCGGGCAGAGACCCGAAGTTGCCGGGGATCAGGATGAGTTCCTCCAACTCGTCGGCGGGGATCTTCCGTCGCGAGCCCCACAGCCCGCGGTTTTTCACTGCAAGCGCGCCGCGGGAAACAGACAGGGTGGTCTTGCGCAGCGCGCTGTCCAACAGCACCAGGGCGGCCACCCCGCAAAAGACGATCATGAGCCATTCCCGGAAGTATCCGCCCGCTGCCGCCATGACGGCGCAGCCCGCGAGACCCGCCTTGTGGGCCGCAGTGAATCCGAAAGCGGGAAGCTCGACCTCCATGCCGCCGTGGCTCGGCATGACTCGCGACAGCATGTCCGGCGGGTGCATACCCGGGTCGGGCCGCTCCCCCAGCCGGCGCATGCGCCGGGAAACCGTCTCGTTTAGATGCTCCGGCTCCCGGATCACCTCGGTCCCGCTGCTGCGGTCCCGCAGGGGAAGCATGAGATGGCCCGCAACGCGCTCGGCAAGCCGCCGGGCCGCCAAGTAATCGGAAAGCTCGTCAATGGCGAGGTCCGGCCTCCCCCCCATCAAGACCACCGGGTAGCTCACGGTTTTGTTGGTGCCGTCCTGGTCCTGCGTGATCCGCACCTTTTCCTCGAGGTATACGTAAGCATAGTCTCCGGTTTCGATCCTCCGCCTCGAAATTCCGATGAAAAGCCCGGTGCCGGGAAAGCCGATCCCCCGGAAGCGCTCGGCAAAACCCTCCCTTTTAAGTAAAGCAAAACCGTTGGTGAAAAGGCAGAGCAAAATCCCCAGGCCAGCGGCCGCGGCGCAGGTCCAGTCGGAAAAAACAGGCGGCCCCGGCCGAACATACCTTTGAAGCACATAGCCGCCCGCGCCCAGGGCCAGGAGCACCAGCCCCGCGCCCAGGGAAAGGGCATGGCGCTTCGTCACCAGCAGCCTGTTGTTCTTTTCTTCTCTGCGCGCCATCTTTTCCCTCGCGGGAGGCTAAAAGAACGAAGGTGAAGCTATTTTAAAAGAAAAAAAGAAGAGGATTTCGCGGGGGAGGGGGGAAACCCCTTTTGAAAAGAGCGGCTTTTCCCCCTTCCCCGCACCCCCTCCCCCCCCTTTCCGCAAAACTTTCGGGGATTGTAAAGGAACTCCCACTAGCTTAGGGTGGGGGTATGAACATAAAATTCTTCGAACGCGTTGTAAAAACTGATTATTCTGCAACGATGTTTTTTGCCAGTCGATGTTGGAAAAACTATC
>JBFMHL010000188.1:0-5300 GCA_040753055.1 Thermodesulfobacteriota bacterium
TGGCCGGGCGCCCCCCCCCCCCCCCCCCCCCCCCCCCCCCCCCCCCCCCCCCCCCCCCCCCCCCCCCCCCCCCCCCCCCCCCCAAAATCCTTTTCCTTTTATTTTTGAGATAGCCTCTATAAGGAAAAACTCCGTCACGGATTCGGGTTGGGGAAAGGAAACGACCATGAGCCACGATTGCCCCGCAACCAGGATGTTCATCCAGATGCGCGACTCCTTCCGCGAACGCATCGCCAAGATAAAGGAGCAGCCCAAGAAGGACTGCGTGTTCAAGAACCTCAAGGACACCCCCTTCTGCCCGGTCAACTACTTCAAGGGAAAGATCGCGGAGAAGACCTTGAAGAAGGTGGAAAAGGACAAGGACCTTTCGGGCGACTTGCGCCGGGGCGTGGTCAAGGACCTGGCCATCATGTTCGCCGACATCCGGGGCTTCACCACCCGCACCGCCGAGATGCCGCCGGACCGCATCGTGACGCTTCTGGACCTCTTCGTACCCGAGATGTTCAACATCATCATCAACCGCCACGGCGGAACGGTGGACAAACTCCTGGGCGACGGCATCATGGCGATCTACGGCCACCCCTACCAGACGGGCCAGGAAGTGGTGAAGGCCATCCACTCCGCCATTGACATGCAACAGGCCGCCGCGGCCCTGGAGCAGGTGCTCACCATCGCGGGCTACGACCCCGTCGAGATCGGCGTGGGAATCAACTACGGCAAGGTGCTCATCTGCGAGGTGGGCGACGACCGCTACCGCGAGTCCACCGTCATCGGCGCACCCGTGAACCTGGCCGCCAAGATGGAGGACGTGGCAAAGGCCAGCGAGATCGTGCTGCCCAAACCCTCCCTCGCGGCCGTTGAGCAGATCCGGCCCAAGATGATCCCCTACTTCGAAGAACGCGGAATGAAAAGCGGCGTTTCCGCCATGAGCTTCAACTGGGTCCACTACATTCAAAACGAACCCGCAGAGTTCAAGGAATGGAAGATCGAGTAGGGAAAGAGTAAAAGATAAAAGGCTAAAAGGCTAAAAGATATTGGGGAAACCTTTTCTTTCATGGAGAAAGAAAAGGTTTCCCCAAACCCCTTCCAAAAGAAAGCCATAGTAGGGGCTCTCAGGCGCCCGGACGATTATCGCCGGGAAGAAGCGTTCAAAGACGCCTGCGGAGAGGGCGGAGGAAGGAATGGATCTGACCATTCGGTATAAGGGGCATGCGCTTACAATCGCGTGCTTCCTGCGGCCGGGCCCCAAGGAAACCCTGGTGTTCCTCCACGGGCTGGGATGCTCGAAGGAGGATTTTCGCGGGGCGGCGGAGGCGGAGGGTTTACGGGACTACACCCTGGCGGGCTTCGACTTTCCGGGCAGCGGAGGCTCCTCCTACCCGGAAGGCGCGCGCTTTTCCTTGGCGGACTTGGCCGAGATCACAGACGCCGTGGTCGCCGGGCTGGGATTGGACCGGTTCGTGTTGGCGGGCCACAGCATGGGCGGGGCGGTGGCCCTGCTCTATATGGCAAAGCACCCGGAAAAGGCGGCTGCCTTCGTCAATATCGAGGGAAACCTCGCGCCCGACAACTGCGGAATATCCCGGATCGCCCGGGAGAAGGATTTCCGGGATTTCTACCCGGCGATCTACGCGGATCACATCAAAAGGCTGCTTGATAGGAACAACCCGGGATTTGCCGCCTGGGCCCGCTCCCTGGAGAACGCTTCCCCCCAGGCCTTCTTCGATTACTGCCCGACACTCGTTGAGCTATCGGACTCGGGCATTCTGCTGCGGCAGTTCATCGGCCTCGCCATCCCCAAGATCTACATCTACGGATCGCAGAACCAGGGCCTTTGCTCGCTCCCAGAGCTGGCGCAGAAAGGGTGCCCGCTCCAGGAGATCCCCGCAAGCGCCCACTTCCCCTTCCACGACAACCCGGAAACATTCTACACGGCGGTTTCGGATTTTCTGAGGGAGTGGACAAAAGGATAGGCACACAGCGTCGCTTTCGACGCGAATATCCGGCTGGCCGGTTCCACGGATGAATTTTACAAATATTGCATTGTATTGCCCCTCTGCAGTGCTATTTTTTCCGCCCTCCATAATTCTGTTTCGCGCCGACGACTCCGAGCTCGTCCCCTTCTCCGGCCCAACCAACGGTTTCTTTTGGAGGGGGTTTGGGGGGACCTTTTCTTTCCCCTTAAAGAAAAGGTCCCCCCCAATATCTTTTGCCTTTTATCTTTCGCCTCTAAACGGCGCTTTTCCTTCAGCCGGTTGGAACAGGGCCATGAACTTGCCGAAGGATACGGCGTTGCCGGTCTTATAGGAGAAGCCGGCCAGGGTGGTAACGGGGTTTTTGGCGCGGGCCAGCATCTGCTTGAAGGGCAGGGAGTCGGCGGTCACCAAGATGTCGGGGTTTTCGGGAAGGTTGCCGCGGCGGATTTCGGCCACGCCCCGGCGCACGTGGACGGTGAAGTCGTCGCCGGTGTCCGCAAAATGGATGCCCACGACCTGGTCCAGGTCGGCGGACTTTTCCGGGTCCAGGTTCACGGCCAGGGAGTCGAAGAAGAGGTCCAGGGGGAGTTCTGCCAGGAAGTCGGGGGAGGCTTTGGCTTCCCGGCGTCCGGCGGTGAAGTCGTCTCTAAGCTCCAGGGCTTCGGTGAGGTAGTAGTGGCGCGCGTTGGCGTTTTGCTCGGCGGAGCCCAATGCGGTTTCGGCCCTTATGCGGATATCGGCTGCATCGCGGCTGTCCGGGGAGAGCAGGAGGACCTGGCCGGAGAGCTCCAAGGCAGCCTGAAAGTCCTTGGCGTCCAGGCGCCTGCGGGCGTGGGCAAGAAGCGCGTCCGGGCCGCCGGCCACGTCGGCCCAGAGCTTTGCCCGGTCCGTGCGGGAGAGGGGCTGGAGGTCGGCGCCGTCACCATTGAACCAGCCCAGGTTGCCGCTGAACAGCGAGCGCAGGGCCCAGGACACCTTGCCGTAATACTCCTGGAGGTAGGGCAGGTTTGCCAGGCGGGGCGGCAGATGGACGGAGGCGACCACCTCGTCCGGGGTGAGCCCTTTATTGATGGCGCGGATGCCCTGGTCGTGCACGTACTGGATGGCGTCGCGGTAGTTAATGAGGATTTCCCCGATGGTTTCCTGGCCGGAAACGGGCGGGCCGTGGCTGGGCACCAGGTGCTCCGGGGCGAGGTCGCGCATGATGTCCACGCTTTTGTACCAGCTTTCCAGGCTGCGGTAGGGCGTTCCCCGGATGGTGTAGAGGTTGGGGAAGGAGTTGTAGAAGTTGTCGCCGCAGCAGAGCACCTTCTGGTCGGGCAGCCACACGTAGATCTGGTCGTCGGTTTCGCCTGGGGCGTGGATGAGGGTAAGCGATACGCCTGCCACGGTGACCGAGAGGCGGTCGTCGAAGGTCTGGGTGGGGGCCAGGAAGCCCAAGGTGCTGTTCTCGCCGATCCCCAGGAAGGGCCCGATGCCTGCGTTGACCACGCCCTGCTGGTCCAGGTGGTTGCCGAACATGCGCATGCTGCGCTGGCCGATGATGGGCCTGAACTTTCCCAGGATTCGGTGAAAGCGCCCCTCCAGGGTGCTGTGGGCGAAGACTGGGGGGGGGACGTCCCCGGCAAAGGCTCGGGCGCCTAAAATGTGGTCGGTGTGGTTGTGGGTGTAGATGATGGCGGCCACCGGGAGATCGCTGATCTGCCGGAATCGGGCCATGACCTTTTCCGCGCCTTCCATGCTCTCCAGGGTGTCCACGATGATGAGGCCGGTGTCGCCCTTGATGAGGATGGCGTTGGCCAGGCCGAAGCCCACGGCGGAGTATACGCGGTCCGTTACCTGGTAGACTTTTTGTTGGAAGTCGCGGGAGTGTGCGGAAAGGTCCGCGTTGGCGCCGATGTTTCCCAGGCTCTTGTTGCCGGGCACGCGGTGGGAGGGCCGGAGAAAGAAGTATGCGCCGGCGGCCAGGGCTAATAGAAGAATTCCGGCGAGGAGGAGAAGCTTGCGCACGGGGCGGCCTTTCTTTCGGACGTTGGAAGGAAGGGCGCGAGCGGGAGCCGTCCCGGAAGGGGTCGCGTTTTTCCCTTTCGGAGGTTCTTGTTCGCAGTCCTGCAAAGTCCCTACACCGGTTTCATCAGGAGGGGGTTGGGGGGGACCATTTCTTTTCTCTTCAAAAAAAGGTCACCAAAAAAGCCGTTTTAGTCGTTCTCCCGAGAAGTTCGTATTTCGTAGGTTGGGTGGTTCTGCGCAAGGGGAAATCGTCGGGGGGCGTATCTCTCAGTGCGTAGGTTCACCCAACAGGCGCTTTGCCAATATAGCTCTCTTCTTTTCAGTTTTCTTCCATCTGCTCCGCGCAAGCGGCCACGATTTCCTAACGTTCTCCGGTCCACATATCGGTTTCTTTTGGAGGGGGGTTGGGGGGACCTTTTGTTTTACCTTAAAGAAAAGGTCCCCCCAAAAAAGCTTTTGCAGCCGTTTTCTTTAATCCATGTCTTCCAGCACCAATTGCACGTGGCGGTTTCCGCGGTAGAGGTTCCACTGTATGCGGAAGCAGGCCCGGGACAGGCGTGCCGGGGCGTCTACGCGTTTGCGGGCCGAGAACCAGATGGCCTGGCGGGTCTCGTGGCCGGGGCCGCTCTGGTCGCCCAGGCTCAGGCGCAGGTGTTTTTCGGCCACCATGCGGGACTCGCGGACCAGCAGGTCCTCGCACCAGAACAGGGGCTCGGCGTTGCCCACTCCGAAGGGGGCCAAGGAGGTGATCTCGTCGGCGATTTTTTCGCCCACGTCGCGTAGCTTGAGCTCGTAGTCAATGGGGATGGAGGGGATGAAGCTCTCCGGCACGCTTCTGCGGGACACGGCCTCCAGGAATGCGGGCGTGAAGGCGTCCACGTTCTGCCGGTGCATGGACAGGCCTGCGGCCATGGTGTGGCCGCCGAAGGCCGTAAGCAGATGCTCGCAGTCGGACAGGCAGGCGTAGAGGTCAATTCCCTCGATGGAGCGGGCGGAGCCGCGCACGGCATCGTCGTGGTGGCAGAGCATGACTACGGGGCGGTAGTAGCGCCGGGCCAGGCGGGAGGCCACGATTCCGATGACTCCCTCGTGCCAGGAGGGGTTGAAGAGGACGAGCGCCAGGGCCTTGTCCTGGGATTGGGCCAGGGCCAGCGCCTGGTCGAAGATCTCCTGCTCCGAGTCCTGGCGCTCGCGATTCAGGCGGTCCAGGGTCTTGGCCATGCGCCTGGCTTCGGAGACATAGGGGGTGAGCAGGAGCTCCAGGCTTTTCCGGGCGTGGTCCAGCCGGCCCGCGGCGTTGATGCGGGGGGCCAG
>JBFMHL010000189.1:0-68976 GCA_040753055.1 Thermodesulfobacteriota bacterium
AGCCGGAGGCTCCGGGGGCCTGTTCTTCATGGCTTCCTTGGCGGCTTCCACCAGCTCCCCCGCTTCCTGTTCCTCCAACCCGCGCACGCCCACCAGGTCCGGCGGGGATGCGTTGGCGAGCTCTTCCGCGGAGTAGAAGCCCTTTTCGTACAGCGCATCGGCCACGGCCACGTTCATTCCCGGCAGGGCCAGCAGGGAGGCGTATCCGTCCTGCATGGCGCGGCTGTATCGGGACTCGCTCTTCACGTCCAGGTGCCAGCCCGTGAGCTTGGAGGCCAGCCGGACGTTCTGCCCCTTCTTGCCGATGGCCACCGAAAGGAACTCGTCCGGGACGATGACCTCCATGGCGTGGCCCTCGTCGTCTATGATGACGCGGGAGATCTGGGCCGGTGCCAGGGCGTTGCACACGAACTTGGCCGCGTCCGCGTGCCAGGGTACGATGTCGATCTTCTCTCCGCGGAGCTCGTGGACCACGTTCTGGACCCGGCTTCCCCGCATGCCCACGCAGGCGCCCACGGCGTCCACGTCGCTGTCGGAGCTGGCCACCGCGATCTTGGCTCGCACGCCCGGCTCACGGGCCGCGGCCATGATGGAAACCACGCCTTCCTGGATTTCGGGGACCTCCTGCTTGAACAGCTGGATCAGGAAGTTGGGATGGGTCCGCGACAGGATGATCTGCGGTCCCCGGCCCTCCAGGACCACGTCCAGGATGTAGGCCCGGACCCGGTCGCCCCGGTGGTAGGTCTCCCGGGGCACCTGCTCCCGTACAGGAAGCGCGCCTTCGGTCTGGCCCATGTTCACCACGATGTCGCCCCGGTCGAAGCGCTGGACGATGCCGTTGATGATCTCGGCCTTGCGGTCAATATAGTTCTTGTAGACGGCGTCGCGTTCCGCGTCCTTCATCTTCTGGATGATGACCTGCTTGGCCGACTGGGCCGCGATGCGGCCGAAGGTGGCCGTGTCCATCTTGGCGCCCAGCTGGTCGCCCACCTCGCACTCGGCGTCCAGTTCCCGGCCTTCGTCCAGGGTCATCTCCAGGTCCGGGTCGGTCACATCCTCCACCACCTCCTTGAAGAGGAAGACCTCCAGCTCGCCCGACTCCTCGTTGAACTGGACCTCCACCTCGGCCCGGGGGCCCAGCTTCTTGCGGGCGGCCGCCTGCAGGGCCTCCTCCAGCGTGGAGATGAGGATTTTCCGGTCAATGCCTTTGTCCCGGCTGACCTGGTCTATGACTCGGGAAAGTTCGTTCAGCATGATGCCTCTCCGGTTTCGCGGCAAAGCTTGGCCGCGGCGATTTCCGAAAGCGCGATGGGGACGAGCCCCAGATCGCACTCCAGGAAGACCGTTTGTTCCTTGACGGACTTGATGACGCCCGTGAAGGTGGTCCTCCCTTCCAGGGCGCTCCTAGTTTTCACCCGGGCCCTGCGGCCCAGGAAGCGGTCAAAGTGCTCCATCGTCACCAGGGGGCGCTCCGGCCCCGGGGACGAAACCTCCAGGCGGAAGGGGTGGTCCGAGGAGAACCGTTCCTCCAGGATGGCGTCCACCGCCCGGGAGACGAACGCGCAGTCTTCCACCGAGATGCCGTCCGGGCCGTCCAGCGTGATCCGCAGGATAAGCCCTCCCGCCTCGGGCCGGTACTGGACCGCCACCAGCTCCAAGCCGCGGGCCGCGACAGAGGGCCCTGCAAGCCGGGCTACCAGCTCCTCCACCTCCCGGGGCTTCATCTTCCGGGCGGGCGGGGTTTCGGCGGCCGGTTCCGGCCCGCCTTTCACGCCCGGATATTTTCCGGACGGACGCCGCTGCCTGCTCCGGCGCGGCTCGAAATCGCCTTCCGGCCCGCTGGTGGGTCCTTTTGCCATATGCCGGCCCTTAAAAATAAAAAACGGGCTTGTCGCCCGTTCCTGTACGTGGACACCTTGTGAGAACAAGCGTCACCGTTTCGGGTTATCGCAAATCCGCGTCCAAAGCCCAGGGCCGTGAAACGGTGACCAGTAGGCCCGAGCCTCGAACGGGAACGGAGGCGACCGAATGGATGGAGCGGGCAACGAGATTCGAACTCGCGACTCCGAGCTTGGGAAGCTCGTACTCTACCAGCTGAGTTATGCCCGCGCCGGCCATTACCGCGCCGACTCTAGACACTATTTTTTGCGTTGTCAACAGTTTTTGCGCAACGGACCTGCGCCTGCGGCGCCCCGGCGCACCTTGCCCCTGTTGCGCCGCGTTGACACGGGGCCCGCTTTGAGTTACCGCCATAGGACACGCGAGAGATACCGTCCAAGGAGGGAACGTGGAGCCGCAGAGGGAGACGCTTTCGTTCGACGTGGTTTTCGTGGGCGCGGGGCCGGCCAACCTTGCGGCGGCCATCCGTCTGGCCAGGCTGTCCCGGGAGCAGGGGCTGGGGCTCTCCCTGGCGGTCCTGGAAAAGGCGGAGTCTCCGGGAGGCCACAGCCTTTCCGGGGCCCTGGTGGATGCCGGCGCCCTGTCCGAGCTCTTTCCCGGCTTCCGGGAGGCGGGCCTGCCGGTGGAGGCCGAGCCCGTCCGCGACCTGTTTTATTACCTGACCCCCGGAGGCGCCCTGCGGGTGCCGGTTTCCCCCCCGGGCCTGGGAAGCCGCGGCTGCGTGGTGCTGAGCCTCTCGCGGCTTGTCGCCTGGTTGTCCGAACGGGCCGAGGAGGAGGGGGTGGACCTGTTCTACGGCTTCCCGGCGGCGAGCCTTTTGATGGACGAGGGCCGCGGAAGCGTCCTGGGGGTCCGCACCGGCGATCGGGGGCTGGACCGGCAGGGAAAGCCCAAACCCAACTACGAGCCGGGGGTGGACGTTCTGGCCCGCGTCACGGTGCTGGGAGAAGGCTCCCGGGGGAGCCTTGCGGACGAGCTTTTCCGCAGGCAGGGCCTCGCGGTCCCCGCTCAGGCCTATGAGCTGGGCATCAAGGAGGTGGTGGAGCTGCCCGAAGGCCACCGCCTGCTGGAAGAAGATCCCTTTGCGGCCCATTTTTTCGGTTTCCCCCTGACCGGAACCGGCCGGGGCGGAGGCTTCCTTTATAGGATGGGAGAGAAGCGGGTTTCCCTGGGCCTGGTTCTGGGTCTGGACTATCCCGACCCTTGGACCGATCCCCACGATCTCTTGCGGGCCTTCAAGAGCCATCCCCTGATGGCCCGGCTCCTTTCCGGCGGAAAGGTGCTGGCCCAGGGGGCGAAGACCATAGCCGTGGGCGGGCTGGACGCCCGGCCCCCCCTCGCCGGGAACGGATTCCTGATCACGGGGGAGGCCGCCTCCCTGGTGAACCCGGCCCGGCTCAAGGGGGTGCACACGGCGATCAAGTCCGGCATACTGGCGGCGGAGGCCCTGTGCCCGGCGCTGAAGGGCGGGGACGTGGGCAAGAGGTCCCTTTCCCGCTACGAGGACCTCTTGCGGGGCTCCTGGGTTTTTCCCGAGCTGGCCCGCTCCCGGCACTTCACCGCAGCTGTTAAGAAGGGGGGGCTCGCCGGAGCGCTCCACCTGGCGGCCCAGCAGGCCACCGGAGGGCGGGGCCTGCGCCAGCCCTGGCCGATCACCGAGGACAGGGCATGCCTGCGGCCCGCGGGGATGGAACCGCCGGCCGGACCGGGCGTTTCCTGCGACAACATCCTTTTGCTGGACCGGGAGACCGGGGTATATCGTTCCGGGACCCGCCACGAGGAGGACTCCCCCTGTCACATCGCGGTACGCGATCCGGGCCTGTGCGCGGGTCCGTGCCGGGAGCGCTTCCGAAACCCCTGCCTCCGGTTCTGCCCGGGAGGGGTCTACTCGTTGCGGAAGGGACCGGAGTTCGGAATTCTCCTCTCCCCCGGCAACTGCCTCCATTGCAAAACCTGCGAGATCAAGGATCCGTTCACGAACATCGCCTGGAGCTGCCCCGAGGGAGGAGGGGGGCCGGACTATCGGGCAATGTGAAGGGCCTATCTTCGGGCCTGTGAATGCGGCCACATATGATTGTTTTGTAGTTGCGGGTAGATAGACGCTATGCTACAACAGAATCCGTGAAGGCCCTACATTTCCGGACGGGGCCGGAAAAGACGGGCCTTTCACAGGGATTCGCAGATGCCGGTCGGGCCTTTGCCAGGCTTGGCTTCCAAATCCAAAACGATATAAAAGACTTGACAATTACCTGTGGTACAGCTATTTGGAAGCCAAACGGGATCATAGGTAAAATCCGTAAAAGCCCAGGATTCGCGGCGGTGTTTAAAGATCATCCGGGCGCCGCCCAAAGGCGAACCGCTTCTCCGGCTTTTAATCATGGGCCGGGGCCATTCGCCCGGCAGCAGGGCGGGCCGTTACGGCGCTTCCGCGGTTGCGGTACGGTTTTCGGAGCTTCATGGAAGGCAGAAGCTCGGTTTGTGCCGTTTTCTTTGTAGAAATCCCCACACCTCTTTCATAGCCCGGCCAAAGGCCGTTACCGGCGGGGGAAGGCCCTGCCTGAAGCGGCCTGAAAATGGAGCCTGCTTCTGACCTTTGCCATAGTCGGTTTGCCGGGGCCGCAGCCCCGCGTTTTCTCCGGCGCCGCCGGAAGCCTGCGGACCCAGGCCGTAATAAAAATCGGAAGATCGAGCGTTACCATACGGGCCGGGCGGCCCGGAAGGTGCGTCCCCAGGGACCCGAAAACCGAACCAATCGGGCAGGTAGAGCGATATGGCGCTATTCAAAAAGAGTGAGGCCCTGATCGGCCTGGACATCGGATCCGGACAGGTGAAGGCCGCGGAGGTCATGGAGAAGAAGGACGGAAGGACCCTCGTCCGCTTCGGCCAGATGGACATGCCCCACGGAGCCATCGAAGACGGTCTCATCAAAGATCCGGAAGCGGTGTCGCAGACCATCAAGGATCTTTTCCTGAGTTACAACTTCAAGGCCGTGAACGTGTCCATCGCCATCTCCGGACACTCGGTCATCGTGAAGAACATCACCACGTCCAAGATGACCGAGGAGGAGATGCAGGAGAACCTTCACATGGAGGCGGAGCAGTATCTGCCCTTCGATGTGAAGGACGTCTACATGGACTTCCACATCCTGGGGGACGTGCCGGGCAAGGAAGACCAAATGCAGGTCGTGCTGGTGGCGGCCAAGAAGGACATTATAGACGACTACGTCACGGCCGTGGAGCTGGCGGGACTGAACCCCTGCATCATGGACGTGGACGCCTTCGCCATGCAGAACATTTACGAGCTGATCACCGAAAAACCCGAAGAGATCGTGGCCCTGGTGGACATCGGCGCATCCAAGACCAACGTGAACATCGTGAAAAACGGAAAGTCGGTCCTGGTGCGGGACGTTTCCATGGGCGGCTCGCAGATCACCAACGAGATCATGACCCAGGGCGGCTGCACCCTGGACGAGGCCGAGCAGTGGAAGCAGGCCCCCGACACCGCCAAGATGGACAAGGAGGAGCTCTCCGACATCATCGCCTTGGCCTCGGCCCGCTGGTGCGAGGAAATCCGGCCGGCCATTGATTTTTATTACTCCATCAGCGAGGAGAGACCCGACCGCATGTTTCTCTCCGGCGGAGGCGGGCTGGTGACGGGCTTCAAGGAGATGCTGGCCGCGGAAACGGGCATCCCGGTAGAGTTCATCGCCCCCTTTTCGGCGTTTTCTTACTCCGAAGCGCAGTTCGATCCGGGGTTCATCAAGAAAGTCGGCCCCCAGGCGACGGTCTGCCTGGGTCTCGCTTTGCGGAGGGTGGCGGACAAGTAGCAAAAAGCCCGGCCATGAAAGGCAGGATAACAGGATAAAAGGAATGCAGGCCTGTAGCATCCAGCGGCGGGTCCGGGCACACTGACCGGGCATACGGATGCAGGCTGCACTACCGTTGGCGCGACCGGGATTCTTGGCACCGTCGCAGATTCCGGGGCGGCCCGACTCTAAAAAGGTCATTTCCGATGATCCGCATCAATCTTTTGCCGTTTCGGGCAGCGCGCAAGCAGGAGAACGTCCGACAGCAGATAAGCGTGTTCGGGCTTTCATTCCTGCTGCTCCTGGCTCTCCTCTATCTGGGGAACACCTTCCTCTCCAGAAGCGTCTCCGCCATGCAGAGTGAAAAGGCGCATGTGGAGGCCGAGCTCAAGAAAAAGGAAGGCATCGCCAACGAAGTCCGGAGCATGCAGGAGCACCTCAAGATGGTGCAGGTGCGCATTGACGCCATCAACGTCCTGCGGGCCGGCCGCGACTATCCCGTGCATCTGCTGGACGACATCACCGGACTTGTGGTTCCCAAGCGCATGTGGCTCACCAGCCTGGACAACACCCCGCAGAACCTGGAAATCACCGGCTTTGCCATTGACAACAACACCGTGGCCCAGTTCCTCAAGAATTTGGAAACTTACGGAGCCAAGGACAACCGGTTCTCCTCCGTGGATCTCATGCAGGTGGTGAAGAGCAGAAGGGGCGGAACTTACTCCGAGTTGAAGGAATTCAGGATCATCTGCCAGAAGCCAGCGCCGGCGCCAACCGCCGAAGCAGCGCCCAAGCCTCCGAAGAAATGACAACCCGAGGATACGAGGTTTCCGATACATGAAGAAGTCCGACAGCCCCAAACCTTGGGAACAGGCCCTGGAGAAGATCGGGCAGCTGAGCAGGATCCAACGGATCCTGATCGCCGTAGGACTGTGTGTGGTCGCCATCGGATTGACGGTGTGGCTGGCCTACCTTCCGGCGATCCAGAGCATGGACACTCTCAGCACGGAAATCACCGACCTGAACCAAAAGCTTGCCGACGCCATCATGGTCGCCAATAAATACGAAGAGTTCAAGGCGAAGAAGGAGGCCCAGGAACTGGAGTTCCGCAAGGGCCGGCTTCTTCTGCCCGACGCAAAGGAGATTCCCTCCCTGCTGGATGCCATCTCCCGGCGGGGCAAGGAGTCCGGCCTGGACTTCGTCCTGTTCGAGCCCAAGCCGGAAGTGGCGGGTTCCACCTTTGCCGAGATGCCCGTTTCCATGGAAGTCATAGGCAGTTACCACAATATTGCTACTTTTTTCGACAAACTGTCCAAACTGACCCGCCTGGTGAACGTCAAGGACATGAGGATCAAGCCTCAGGCTGCTTCACCCGGGGGGGGCCCAGCTTCACAACTGCAGGCCACACTGAACGCCGTCACCTATCGTTTTCTCGAAAAGGGCGATACGAAATCCGATGGGAGCAAAAGTGCCGATAATGCCAAGACAGATGGAAGCAAGAAGGGCTAGAAGGGTCGTCGCCGTCGTCGGGGTGGTGGCCCTCGTTCTTTTTGCATTTGCCGGGTGCAAGAAGGTGGAACAGGCGCCCGAGCCTTCCGCGGAGCTGTCCGGTCCCGTGCGGAAGGCCATCCTTGCGCAGCCCTACCCGGAGGATGCGGACGTCGTCTTTCTTGCCGGCTACGCCACGGCGCCCGCAGGGGGCGAAGCCCTCACCGCTGCGGTGGCTGTGACGGAGATTGCGCCGCCCGAGGCGGTGAGCGCGACGCCGGAGACGATGGCAGCAACTCCGGAAGCTCTTCCCGCAAGCCCGGCGGAGATGGCGGCCGCGCCGCCGGAAGCCGGAGCCTACTCGCCCGCGGGCGCGGAAATGCCCCCCGGCGAGAGCCTGGGAATCGCGGGCGGGCCCGCAACCGGTGCCGTTCCTCCCTCCGGTTTGGATCTCACCATTGCCTATAGTTACAACCCCGCTGGAAAAGTGGATCCCTTCGCACCCCTGGTGCCGGATGCCCAGCCGGATACTTCGGCTACCGGAATGGCAGGTCCCAAGGGGTCCGGGAAGGTCAGGCCGACGGGGCCCCCGCGGTTGAAAACCCCCACCGAAAAGTTCGATATCTCCCAGTTCAGGCTCACTGCCGTCATCCGTAGACCGGACCTGGGCACGGCCATCGGCATGGTGGAGGACCCGTCGGGCAAGGGGTACAAGGTTGAAAAGGGTACCTATATCGGTAAGGACGGAGGCCAGATCACCGAGATCCTGTCCGACCGGCTCGTCGTGGAGGAAGAGAAAGAGGATTTGATGGGTAACCTCACCACCCGCACCCAAGAACTCAAGATAGAGAAAGCGGCTGGGGATCAACTATGAAGCTATCAGGAAACAGGATGTTCGTAGCCGGAGTGCTGGTTTGCGCCATTTCCCTCTTGTTTTCGGCCGGATGCGCCAAGAAGGCCGAGCAGAAGATGGAAGCGCCGGCACCGACGCCCCAGGCAGCGCGCAGCGTGACGGGAATAGACGTGGCTGCAGTGCCTGAAGGAGCCAAGATCACCATCTTCGGAGACGGCCTTCTCACCTATACGGCCGTCCCCAGCCCCTTCTCCCAGGGCATGATCGTGTACCTGCCGGGGGCCATGCTGGCACCGGGGGTTCCCACGGAGCTGACGCCGGCGGGGAACGCGCTGGTGCAGAAGGTGACGGTGAGCTCCTCCGCGGGGGACAGCCCCAACAGCCGCATTGAGATCGGCCTCACCAAGAAGGCCGATATGGAGGTCAAGCAGGAGGGCGACAAGCTTCTGGTGATGCTTGCCGCTCCCGAGCAGGCCTCCGCTCCCCAGCCCGAGGTCACCGAAACGATCGTTGCGGTGGAGCAAAGCACGGGCATACCGCCGGTGGACCCGTCCGCGGCGGCGGAAGCGCGTCTGGCCAAGTACGCGGATAAGGGGGCCAAGGCATCGGCGTCGGGACGGAACCGCCTGACCCAGATTGATTTCATCCAGGAGGCGGCCGGAAAGTCCACCATCCGCGTGGTCACCGGAAAGCCCGTGGATTTCAAGCTGGAGAAAAGCGGAGCCAAGCTCCTCACGCTGCTTCTGCCCGGAGTGGCGATTCCCAAGGAGCAGGCCAGGCCTCTCATCACCACCCGTTTCGACTCGGCCGCCGACAGAATCATGCCCTACCAGAAGTCTCCCCAGGCGGCCGCGGTGTCCATCGAGCTCAGGGAACTGGTGCCCTACCGCATCGAATCCGACGGCTCCACCATCAATCTGCACCTGGACGCCTCCACCATCCCGCCCAGACCTTTGGCCGAGGCGGCTCTGCCGCCGTGGGAGGCGGTAGTGACCGGCGAGGCCCCCAGTGAAGCAGCCGGCGCGGCCGCCCCTGCCAAGGAAGTCACCGCGCTTGAAGTCATCGAGATGGGAACCGAAGCCGCCGGCTTCGAGCCCACCAAGTTCACCGGTGAAAAGATCGCGCTGGACTTCTACAAGACCGACATCAAAAACGTGTTCCGCATTTTAAAAGAGGTCTCGGGCCTAAACTTCGCCATTGACGCGGACGTCGCCGGAGAGGTGACGCTGGCTCTGGACAAGCCCGTGCCCTGGGATCAGGTGCTCTACCTGGTGCTCAAGATGAACAACCTGGGCGCCGTGCGCATGGGTGACATCGTCCGCATCGCGCCTCTGTCCAAGCTGGACGAGGAAAAGAAGCTGGCCACGGATCGGATTGACGCAGAGGCCAAAAAACGGGCCGCCGAGGAGAACAAGCGCCTGGTGGAGGAGCTGGCCACCAAGGCCAAGGAACCCACGCGGCTGGAGTACATCCCCATCAACTACGCCAAGTGCGCCGAGCTGGCCGCTCACCTGGACAGCATCATGGAAGAAGCGCAGAGCATCTCCGCCGACCAGGGGCAGATCACCACCACTCAGGCGAAACGTTTCGCCAACATCCGTTGCGACGAGCGCACCAACACCATTCTTATTATAGACACGGACAAGGACATCGAAGACGCCCGGAAGATGATCGTGAAGCTGGACAAGCCCACGCCCCAGGTCCTCATCGAGGCCCGGATCGTGGAAGCCACCACCTCGTTCTCCCGGGACATCGGCATCAACTGGAGCGGCAGTGGAGGGTTCTGGCCGGGCGACGCCAGTTACGGAACCGGCCCGCAGCGTGGATATGACGCCCTGGGCGGCACCTACGGGTACAACTGGGCCATCAACTTCCCCAACGTTCCCACCACCAACACCATCGGCTTCAACTTCGCCCGCGTCATGGGCTCCCCGCTGGTCATAGACGCCAGCCTGGCGGCCTTGGAGAGCAGGGGCTCGGCCAAGATCGTATCGGCGCCCAAGGTCCTTACCCTGGACAACAAGAAGGCGCTGATCAAACAGGGCATCCAGTACCCCATCCGCAAGCTGGATGACGCCGGCAACACCACCATCGAGTATCACGACGTTGACCTTCTTCTGGAGGTCACGCCCCACATCACGTCGGACCGCAGGGTTTCGCTCACCATCAAGGCCACCAAGAACGATCTGGGCGAAGTGTATGCGGGCGAGCAGTCCTTCACCACCAAGGAAGCCGAGACCGAGCTCCTCTTGAATGACGGCAACACGGTGGTCATCGGCGGCGTCATCAAAACCACCAAGCGGGATACGGTGCAAGGCCTTCCCTGGCTTTCCCGGATTCCGGTACTGGGGTGGCTGTTCAAATCCGATTCCTCGGTAGACAACCGGGAAGAGCTCTTGGTGTTCATCACGCCAAGGATAATGGACCTGGAGGAGTAACGATGCCGCATATCCGGCCTGCAGGGAAGGGGCCTGAAAAGAAGATTACGGGATTTCACGCTAGCGAGGGCATTCCCATGAGATTAGTCCGTATACGCCGAGCACAGAACCTCCTTCTGGGACTAGTGCTGTTGCTCTTCCTTGCGGCCTGCGGCCCTTCGGGTTCCAGTGAGCCGACCCCGACTCCGACCCCGACCCCGACCCCCACGCCTGTTGTGACCTACAACCTTACGGGGACGGTGTTCGATCAGACCGGGAAACTGTTTGCGAACAAGTCCAACATCGCATACGTTTTCAGCTCCCTGTATCAGCTTGGCACTGACAAGAATGGCCAGTTCAAGCTGCAGTCCATCACAGGCCAGCACTCGGTCCTGATCTCCGCCCCGCAGCTCGGGTATTCGGATTTCCTGCGGTGGGTTGATTTCAGCACCGGGACCAAGCAGCTCTATCTGCCGCTTTCGACATTCGCGGGGGAGAGCCAGACCGCTCCGGCCACCGCCCCGGTGACCGTCGTGAGCAACCGCCTTTCCACGGCGAACGGGACGCCCTACACGGCTGCCGTGACCATACCGGTCCAGGCCTCGGGGACCTACACCGTCAACGCCAGCCAGGTGCAGAGTGCGCAGATCAGCCTGGAAAACATTGATCTGCACAACACCTTGCCCTTCCCGCTGCCGGATGCGAACAACCGCACGGCCGGCCTGAACCCCAATGTGGTCCGCCAGGCGCCCGTCGTTGTGGTGTCGGTCGGCCCTTCCCTGCTTCGTTTGCTTGCTCCGGCCGCCACTCTGACGCTGCCCAATCCCTACAACACCGGAGCTCTCAAGGTCCTGCACTTCAACGCGGAAGCCCATGCGTGGCAGACCGTGCCCAACCCCAACAACGGCAACCAGCCCTACACCCTGGCCGAAGCGGTCAATGGGATGCTCATCTCCGAGGGCGGGTTCTACGGCGTGTTCGCCGAAGACCGCTCCCACCTGGGGCAAGCCAGCGGCACCATCAACATGCCCGCCGGGTCCCTGGTATTCCTGGGCGATCAGGTCCAGGTGCTCAGCCAGGATAATGGCCAGGTCAATTTTGCCGACATTCACGTTCCCTATGACGGCAAAAGCCTCATCGTAACCATCATAGACCCCAACTCCAGCACCCAGCCCATCACAACCACCACGGTTCTCATGGTGCAGGGGGTCAATAACGTAATTCGCCCCATCGGCGGCGAGGTGGGCTCGGTGAGCATCACCGCCGATTCCACGATGATCGCGGACGGAGCTTCCACCATCACCGTAACCGCCACGGTCCTGGGCAAGACCGGCTTGGCGGTCCGGGACGGGCTTACGGTCAACTTCTCGCTTACTCCCACGGACGTGGCCGACCTTTCCGCCAGTTCGGCCCAGACCCAGGACGGAGAAGGGACGGCTTCGGCTACGCTCACCTCCCGCACAAAGCTGGGGACCGTGACCATCAACGCTTCCTGCCAGGGCGTGGCCGCCAACCCGGTGACGGTGAGCCTGATCCCCGGGCCGCCCGCCAACATTACCCTATCCTCGGATAAGAATTCCGTGGTGGCCGACGGACAGTCCTTCGCCACTATTACGGCCGTGGTCAAGGACCAGCAGGATCATACGGTATCCGACGGAACCGTGGTGACCTGGGCCGCCAAGGCCCCCGGCGGAGCCGACTACAACCAGATTTCGCCGGTCAATACAGTCACGGCGGAAGGTGGAAAGGCCTCTACGACCATCACCGCGCTTTCCTCGGCCCAGCCGGGTGTGTATACGGTGACGGCCACTTCCGGCTCCAAGTCCGGATCCTATACCGTCACTTTTGTTGATGCGCCCGTTAATCAGGTCACGGTAGCCGCCGGCGGTGGCTCCCCGCAGATCGTTGCGGACGGCCAGTCCAAGTTGGCGCTCACCGTGTCCGTTTTGAACGCGATGAACAAACCCATGAGGGACGGGACCGTGGTGGTCCTCACAACCACCGCCGGTACCCTGAACCTTCCGGCCAGCCAGGGCGGAACCGCCTCTTACACCACTACGGTGACCGGCGGAAACGGCGAGGCCCGGGTGGATCTTTACTCCGGAACCACGCCGGCCCAGGCGACGGTCATCGCGAACTCGGGAGGCCGCAACGGAAGCCTGAACGTGAGCTTCGTGGCGGGCCCGGCCGCAAAGGTCCAGATCACCGCTTCCTCCACATCGCTTACCGCCGACGGGAAATCCACCAGCGATTTGTTCATCCTGGTCATGGACGCCTTCAACAACCCGGTGGCCAACGGAAACGTGGTCACCTTCAGCATTCCCCAGGACGGCGGCAGGCTGTCCGTGGTTTCCACCACCACCACCGGCGGAGTTGTGCAGGCCACTTACACCGCCCCCAGCTCGGTTCCCGCCGTCAACCCGGTGATCATTCAGGCGCGGGTCGGCAATGCGACCCCGGGCTCCGTGGCCATCACGCTGAACGGACCTCAGATAGCGGGCATCACCCTGAGCGCCAGCCCCTCCACCTTGCCTGCGGACGGCAAGTCCGTCTCGGCCATCAGCGCGACGGTGACCGTCGTGGGCGGCGGAGCTGCGCCCGACGGGCTCGTCGTGAGCTTCTCTATCGTGGGCGGCGGCACAGGCAACATTACCGGATCCGCCGCCACCTCCAGCGGTGTGGCCATCGCCACTCTGACCTCGGGCACTACTACCGAAACCGTGACGGTTCGGGCAGAGGCGGGTGGACGCAGGGCCGAGACACAGGTGGAGTACAAGCCGGGCAACGTAGCCGTGAATGTGATTCCCAACACTGTACTGGGTACCGGAAAGGCTACGGCCAAGGTCACCGTTTCGGTGACTCAAGCCGACGACAGCCCGGTGCCTTACACCAACGTCACGTTCACGCTTTCCGATGACGACATGGGCGTTGTCAATCCTTCCACGGTCATCACCAACGCCTCCGGTTACACGGAAACCACTCTCTATGCCGGAAAAACCGGTGGAACCCTCGTGGTCACCGGCACCTGGAGCATGGCGGACGGAACCAACGTGTCGGGCAACGGCACCCTCGTGGTGCAGCCCCCGCCGGCGGTAATCCAGCTTTCCGGCCCCCCTGTTCCCACGGCCATCAATGTTCGCGGCCAGGGCGGCGAAACCACGTCCATCATCACCTTCAATGTGAAGGATGCCCAGAACCAGGCCGTTGCCGATGGATACCGCATCAACTTCAGCATCCAGACCGGTCCCAACGGTGGCGAGAGCCTTGTTCCCACCTATGCCACGACAAAGAACGGCCAGGTATCCACTACCTTGCGCAGCGGGTTCAAGTCCGGCCCGGTGAGCGTGAAGGCCACCTACAACGACGATACCTCAGTCACCGCCACCAGTTCGGCCGTCTCCATCAGCAACGGGCCGCCCGTGGGAGAGGCCTTCGGGATTTCCTCCGACTTCCTGAACGTGGCCGGGCTGAACGATATCAACAACCTCCTGGACCTGCTCATCTCCACCACGGCTGCCGACATCAACGGCCAGGCGGTCCCGGACAACACGTCCATCTCCTTCAAAACCTATAACACCGGCGGTCTGTTCCCGGTGCCGGCCTCCGCCGGAACCGTCAACGGGCTTGCCACCAAGACGCTTACATCCGCTCTGCCCGATCCGGTGGGAGGCTTCCTGTCGGTGACCGCGGAAGCGACCAACGGCGGGCGCACCACCAAGATCACCTCGCTTTCCGTGGATCAGAGGAACCGCAACGTGGTCTATGCCGGTACCAACGGAGGCGGAGTTTACAAATCCACGGACGGCGGCGCTTCCTGGCAGTCGGTGAGCCGTTCCAGCTCACAGCCCGGCCAGAACTGGGTGGGGGCCTACGTCAACGATGTGGCCGTGGACCCGGTGCACGAGGACACGGTCTACGCCGCCACCGGCTTCGGCGGGGAAGGCAAGCTCTATCGGAGCTTCGATGCGGGAGCCAACTGGAATTCCGACAACATCAAGGAAGTGTTCGGCGCATTCGAAAGCGAGGTGGCTGTCGGCGCCCTGCTCCTGGATGACGACGCGACCACAAACTGGATGTGGTTGGGGACCGGCGGCAAGGGCGTATACTACACGGAGAACAGAATTCTTACCGCGACATCATCGTCGGCCGGGCTCGCCTTCACTCAGGCTGCCGGTTTGGGCAACGGCCGCGTGGTGGTGGATCTGGCGCGGTCGCCCAACACCCACGGTGGCAGCGCCAGGCTTTACGCCGCCACTTCCACCGGAATCTGGTGGAGCCAGACCGGCGGCCAGACCTGGTTCAAGTTCGATCCTGTGGTTCCCTCCGGCGGAAACATCACCACTTTACAGGTATACAACCCCGGCGCCGCGGCTGCCAACGACATCATCTACGCCGGCACCGCCGAGTCGGGAGTGTGGGTCTATACGTCAGCAGGCGGGTGGGTATCCTATCCTGACGGGTTGGGCGGCGGAGTGCGCGCCACCAAGCCGCAGCTTGCGTCCGGTGCCACCGGGAACGGAACCATTGCAAGCGTCACCGTCGGATCCAACACGCTCACCGAAACCTGGACCCTCTCTTGCGTGACTGCGAGCCCGGCCAAGTTCTCGGTTTCCGGCTCGGTTTCCGGACTCCAGGGCACCCAGGCGACGGCGGGAACTCCCTACGCATCGGCCAACGCCGAAGTTGCCTTCACCATCATGTCCGGAGAGAAAGCGTTCGCGGCTGGTGACACGTTCACCTTCGACACCATCCGCGATCCGGGCAACAATATCCGCAACCTCCTCTTGGATACCTCCAACTGGAAGCTCTATGCGGTGACCTACTTCTACGGAGCCCTGGAGCCCCATCCCGTGGGCAACGTGTACGTCCACGACCTGTATCCCAGCGGTGCGGTATACGACGGCAACCCCGTTATTCCGGGGCTTTCCGAGGATTGGCGCACGGCCAACATGGGCCTGCCCCAGTTTGATCCGCCGGACGACAGCACGCTCTTTGCCCAGAACGTCCTTGCTTTCGACAACCCGGCCGGTCCCCAGTACATCATTGCAGGCGGCGAGGGGATCCACTGCTACAAGGCGGCCCGTTTCGTCGGGACGACCAACTTCAGCCTGGGTACCTTGGATTGGCACGCCAGCGAGTCGGGGCTTACCAACCTGCTCATGGCCCGCATGCCCATCCTGTTCTCCGGTGTGGCCGAGATCCGTGGTCTCAGCCAGACCCTGAAGCAGGGGCCCAGCGGTACCACCATCTACGAGTATGCTTGGTACGTGGAAGATGAAAACGGCAACCCGCCGGTGGGCGGCTCCAAGATGGAAGTCGTCTACTATGATGCCCAAGGGAAAGAGCTAGACCGCGTCCTCCTCCAGCTTTATGGAGACGTCCAGCGGGAGCGCGGAACCTGGCGGGACAAGAACGACAAGTCCACCGACAGGCCCTACCGCGCCAGCTTCATCTTCGGCGGAGACTACGCTTACGCCGAGTTGGTCTTCACCCCGACCTGCGAGGCCAACGCTCCGGGCTGCTCCGGAGAAGCCCAGGTCTATGGTCTGCCGTTCGCGCCCGGGTACATCAGCCTGGCCGCCTCCAAGACCTCCATCGTCGCCGATGGGAGCTCCACGACGGTCATCACCGCCACGGTCACGGACGAAAACGGCGATAACGTGCCCAACGGGACCCAGGTGGACTTCTTCGCCAACGCCGGATCGCCGCTCACCGCTTCGGCCACCACCGTGGACGGGAAGGCGTCCTTCACTCTTACGAGCTCCACCACCGCCGGACCGGTTACGGTTTATGCGACTTCCGGCAACGTGCAGAGTTCCGATCTCACCATCCAGTTCGTGCCGGGCGGAACCGCAACCGTCACAGTCACGGCTACGCCTTCCAGCATCTCCGGTGACGGCGCCAGCCAGAGCCTCATCCGTGCGGTTCTGCTGGACGGCTACGGCGACGGAAACGCAGTGGCGGACGGAACGATCGTAACTTTCCGTCAGAAGCTGCTGCCCGCAGGGGCCACCACGTTGCTGGGCCAGGTCGCGACGCTTTCGGGTATCGCCGACTTCACCTATACGGCTTCCCAGGTGAACGGCACCTACCAGATATTCGCCGCTTCGCCCGAACCCAATGCGGTCACGGGAACCACCAACCTCGTGCTGACTCCGGAAACCGCAGCGGATCTCACCCTTACCTCCGCTTCCGGAACCACGAACCCGCAGATCATCGCCAACGGAAGCAGCTACGTCACTCTGGTGGCGACGGTCCTCAACACCGCAGGCCTGCCTGTCAAGGACGGCACGACGGTGTCCTTCTCCACCACGGGCGGTTACTTCAACTCCGCCGGAGGGCCCACGTCCACCACCGCCAATACTTCCGGCGGAAAGGCGCGCATTGATCTTTACAGCCCCACAAAGACAGGCGACGGTACGGTGACCGCCACCATCCAGGGCGTTACCGATACCCTGACGGCGCAGTTTGTCGCCGGGCCCGTGGCGCAGATCCAGGTGACGGCCAATCCACAGAGCCTGCAAGCGGACGGCGCCACCACCTCCACGGTCAATATCACGGTTCTGGACTCCAACAGCAACCCGGTGGCGGACAACTCCACCACCCTGACCCTGTCGGTTCCGCCGGATCAGGGCCGGATCTCCCCGCTCACGGTCAAGCCCGTTGGCGGAATAGCCCAGGCAACCTACACCTCTCCCGCCACCGTGCCCGACACCAAGTTCGGGAGGGTCACCGTGACGGCCACCAACGGCGTTACGAGCAATGTCAGCATCACCCTCAACGGCCCGCTGATCGGCGGCATCACCCTGACTGCGGATCCGGCCACTCTGCCGCGCGACGGGCATTCCACCGCCACCATCTTTGCAGATGTTTCTCTGCAAGGCGGCGGTCCGGCCCCTGACGGCACGGAGGTGCGCTTCAGCATCGTCGCCGGCCAGGGCACTTTATCTGCGACCAAGAGCAACACCGGCGGCGGCGTGGCCCTGGTCACCCTGACCAGCTCGCTTCTCTCGGACTCCGTCACGATTCGCGGCGAGGCCGGGGGACGCACCCACGAGCTGACGATTCCGTTCACTCCGGGCTCCGTGGATGTGAGCATCATTCCCAATACGATCCGGGGAACCGGAGCCGAAACGGCCAGCGTGCGCGCTACCGTTACCAATGCGGAAGGCGCACGGGTCACCAACACCGTACTCAACTTCAGCCTGAGCGACGAGTCCATGGGTATCTTGGATCCGCGCAGCGTGGTCACCGACAACGAGGGCTTCGCCCAGACCACCTTCTACGGCAAGAACATCGGCGGCGACTTGGAAGTCACCGGATCTTGGAACACCGGAGCCGAAATCGTTACCGGCTCGGCCACCATCACGATCCAACCGCCGCCCGCCTCCATCGAGATGGCGGACCTTACTCCGGACCCCAACCCCAACCCGGCATCCATCAGCATCAAGGGCACCGGCGGGCAGTCCACCTCGCTTATCGTCTTCGACGTAAAGGACGGCGAGAGCAACAACGTGGCCGACGGCTACCGCATCAACTTCACGCTGGAGACCGGCCCCAATGGCGGCGAGTCCATCATTCCGGCCTACGCCTATACCAAGAACGGGCGCGTCAGCACCATCCTGCGCTCCGGCCTGAAGTCCGGCACCGTGACCATACGGGCCACCTACTACAATGATACGTCCGTGACCACCGCGACCAACCAGGTGGCCATTGACAACGGTCCGCCGGTGGGAGAGGAGTTCGGCCTCTTCGCGCAGTACTTCAATATCACCGGCCTCGTGCATGCCAACCTGCAAGACCAGGTGTCGGTCATCGCAGCGGATATCTATGGCCAGGCGATTCCCAACAACACGGCCATATCCTTTAAAACTTACAACACCGGAGGTTCCTTCCCGGTGCCCAGTTCCGCGCCGACCAACAACGGCGTGGCCAGCTCTACGTTGCGGTCCGGCGGCCTGGTGCCCAACCAGGGCTTCCTGTCCGTGACCTGCGAAGCCAACAACGGCGGGCGTACCACTCACGTGACTTCCATTTGTCCCCTATCCGCGGCCTTCGATCCCGATCGCGAGATCTTGTACGCAGGCACCAACGGCGGCGGTGTATACAAGTCCACCGACGCCGGAGCATCCTGGGCCACGGTGAGCCGTTCGTCCTCCATCGCCGGGCAGAACTGGATCAATCCTTATGTAAACGACGTCATGATTGATCCGGACAGCCCCACGATGATCTTCGCGGCCACCGGATATGCCGGAAGCGGCGCCCTGTACCGCAGCTTCAACGGCGGTGCCTCCTGGGATTCCGACAATGTGGAGGAGGTCTACGGCGCACTGCAGCTGAACGCAGCCATCACCAAGGTGTTATGCGACGACGGCTCCAACTACATGTGGGTGGGCACGCAAGGACGCGGGCTTTACTACACTACCGACAATACCCTGACTCCGACCGCGACCACCTACGGAATGACCTTTGCGCCGGCTGTTACCGGCCTGGTTTCCGGACGGACCATCACCGACATCGTGAAGTCGCCCAACGGTGCCTCCGGCGTCGGGGCCACCCTCTATGCCGGAACGCTCTCCGGAGTGTGGACCAGCGTCGCCAACGGCGGCAGCAACTGGTCGCTCTTGCCGGGCGGCAACTTCCCGTTGAACCAGATCACCGCGTTGGAGGTTTTCCACGATACGGTTTCCGGCAACGATATTCTGTATGCCGGAACGGAGTCCAACGGCTTGTGGGTGTATGACGGCGGCGCCGGAACTTGGACTCGCTACATAGACGGTCTCGGCGGCGGAGTACGCGCCACCACTCCGATGCTTTCCACCTACAGCGTCGGAAACGGAACCATGTCCACCGTCGCCGTGTCTTCGGTGACCCAGACCGAGTCCTGGAGCGTGGTCTGCATTCAGGAAGCGGCCGGGGGCGGAACCTTTGCCGTGACCGGCACCGTGTCCGGGCCACAGCCCTTTACCGCCACCGCCGGGGTGCCCTACAACTCAACGACCGGTGGCATCTCGTTCACCATCCAGGCCGGAGAGGTGGATTTTGCCAAGGGAGACACCTTCACCTTCTCCACCATTCGGGATCCGGGTAAGAGCGTGGTGGACGTGAAACTGGATAAAAACAACATGAACCTGTACGTGGTCACCTACTTCTGGGGCACTTCCGAGCCCCACGCGGTGGGTAATGTCTACGTGCGCAAGCTGGATGCTCAGGGTCTGCCTCAACTGGCCCAGCCTTGGAAGACGGCCAACCGGAACCTGCCCCAGTTCGATCCTCCGGACGACACGACGCTGTTCGCCCAGCATGTAATCGAGCTGGTGGTTGATCCGAATGATATCACCAAGTCGGCCTTCTTCGTGGGCGGCGAGGGCATCCACATGTACAAGGCCAAAGGCGGACTGGGAGGCACTGTCATTGCGGATGGAAACCTCAACTGGCAGCAAAGCGAGTTCGGGCTCACCAACCTCATCATGGCCAGGGCTCCCTTCCTCTTCTCCGCCACGTCGTCCTTCATCTACGAGGTGGGGTATCCGGACTCCGTGATGTATACCTGCGGATCCGCCTTTTTCCCCAGAACATGCTATAATGTCACCTACAAGTGGTACATCGAGGATTTCAACGGCAACCCGCCCATTTCGGGCAGCAAGATGGAAGCGATCACCTACAAGATAGACGATAAGGGGAACTACACAGTACTGGAAAACATCCTCCTGCACTCCTACGGAGACGAGACCCGGAGTATCGGTACCTGGTACGACAAGCAGGATCTCGGCACCAAGTACCCCTATACCTTCAGCCGAACCTTCGATCCGGAAGGAGGCGGCGTAGCCAAGGTGGATCTTATCTTCACACCGTACTGCGGTGCCACTCCGCTGGCGGTTCCCGGTTGCTCCGGCGGCAATATCGCAGCCTCCTCCATACCGCCGAATTTTTAAGCCAAGGCGTGCATGGATGGAACTTCGCCACGTAAATTAAAAAATTCCCGGGGCGGTTCCCGCCCCGGGAATCAACACCAGCAAGGAACATGGACATCATGACGAGACTAAGAACCGTAGGAAAAACTGCGGGATTTCTTGTGTCCGTGTTGGGGGCGCTGCTCTGCTGCGCACTGGCTCAGCAGCCTGCTGCACAAACGACCCCGCAGGAGGCGGAAGAGACTGTGCAGTATAGTCGTTCGGTGTATCACACCGTGGAAAGGGGCGACACGTTGTGGGACCTGTCCCAGAAGTTCTACGACGATCCCTCCATGTGGCCGGGACTCTGGAGCCAGAACCCGGAGATCGCCAATCCGCACTGGATATATCCCGGCGAGGTGATCACCCTCTACAGTGCAAGAGGTTTTCTGGCTGCGGAAGAAGCGATCGGCCCTGTTGAAACCGCAGCCGGCCCCACTCCTCTTGTCCCGCTCCCGCCCAAGGCATTCAGCTACCCGCAAATCCGGCAGGTGGGCTTTATCCGCAAACAGGTGGCTCAATCCGTTGGCGTGATCGTGGCCAGCGACGCAAAATCGGTCCTGATCAGCCAGGGAAATGCGGTTTATATCCGGCCGCAAGCCGGGGTGAGCTTCAGCCCGGGCGACCGTCTCACAATTTTCCGCACGGAAGGGAAAGTGAAGGATCCCTACGATTCCGAGAGAAGGAATCTGGGAATTCAGCACCGTATTCTTGGCGAGCTTGTGTTGACGGAAGTCTTCCCCGAGGTCCTGAAGGGAGTAGTGGAGGAGTCTTACCGGGGCATTCAGTTGGGGGATAAGCTCATGCCTTACAGGGATGTCCCGCCATCGCCCGTCACCATGGTTCCCGGAGTAACAGGAGTTCGGGGCAATATCGTTTCTTCCGAGAACGGGAACCAGGTCATGGGAGACGGCGAGATCATCTTTCTAGACAGGGGAAAGCAGGACGGTCTCGCTCCTGGTCAGGTATATATCGCCTACATTTCCAGGCAGCCTGTGGATGACACGCCCATTCCGCCGGAGGATGCCGCCCAAGTGCTCGTCCTGCTGACCGAAGACGAGACCTCTTCGGCAATCATCACCCGCTCTCTGGATGTGCTGGGACCCGGTCTCAAGATTTGGGCCCAGGATATGCCCTGACACCAGCGTCTCTCGGATGTAACGATTTTCCCGAGCCGGAGGCAGATTCGCTGCCTCCGGCTTTTTTTTATATACTGCCCTCGGGATTTGCCATCTTAATTATTACGCCTTTCTTGGTTTCGGCGGAGAACGGGGAAGGATTCGTTTCTTTCCGTAGCGATCCGCACGAAGGACTGAAGCCTGAAACAATCCACCTTCGTGACTTGCCGAGATGGCCGCAAAACCCCTTCGTTCCTTCCGGCATACGGGGGAAACACTCGCATCGCCCGTTTCCCTGGTCACGCGCTACGAGATGCCTGTGGAAGCTTGATCAAAGGGGATCGACACACGGGGTCGGGGAAAAAAGGGGAGCGGGGGAATCCAAAAGAAAAGGGGCGGTAGGACAGCGTCCCTTTTTTAAACCTATCTCAAAGAATATAAAGGAAAAGGTTTTTGCGGGGGAGGGGGAAAAGCTCTTTTGAAAAGAACGGTTTTTCCTCCCTCCCCAGCGTTCCCCCCTTCTCTTTCCGTAAAACTTTTTGAACAGGGCCCGAAGGTCGGCATCTAAGGCTTACAGCCCATAATGGCGGCACAACCGCTTTTACTGGAAAAGGAAATAGTAATTAAAAAAGGAATAATCCCCCGAGAGAAATTATATTGAGGTGAGCCCTGCAGACACGTTGATTGACGCCGGATTATCGTTGCGTTTGCATGCCCTGGATCTCCTTTTCTAGGCGCGCGCGCTTTTTCTCGTAGGCGGATATTTTCTGATTAAATTCATTCGCCTTCCGGTTGAAAGCTTCCGTCTGGGCCTTGCTGGTAATCTGGGCGCGCTCCTCCTCCAGGCGGCTTTTTTCTTCCATGAGCCTGCTATACTCGGCGGTCAGGCTGTCCTGTCGCGCGGTCAAGCTTGTAACATCGGAAGGCGTGGGCTTTTCCATGCTCGTCGCCCCTCCGCCGCTCGACTTCGCGTCGGGTTTGACCACAGCCTTCTTCTCGCCGGGAGGAGTGACGAACTCTTCATACTCTTTGGCGCCCTCCCTCTGGTCTACGGGGACATCCGCCAGGTTGTCTGTATACCGGGTGACCCCTTTTTCATCCCGATACCTGTAGTACTCCGCCAGACTCTGGGAGGGAATGGAAAGAAGCAAGCCCGCAATCATGCCTGCCATTACGGCTGCTCTGAACTTTTTCATGGGGCGGTCCTTTGGATAATGTCTGTTATAGTATTTGTCATAATTGCTGTCTGGTTTGCTTTTCGCGGGCGCTGGGCGCGCTCATGGTTTCGGTCTGCGCAATCCGACAGAAAATATGACAATCGCTCCAACAGGTATGCCGGAGCAGGCAGGGAGCGTCATGCCTACTCCGGCTTTCGGCCGTGTGGTTGAAGTGCCAAGTGCCCTACTGGAGAAGGTAAAGCGCTTCCACCTTTCCTGATGAATTCACAATCACACCTACGAAGGTCCCGATCTTGAAGCTGGATCGGCCGATGAACCGGCCTTTCTGGCTGTAGAACTTGGTATGCGCGTTCAGCAAGTAGAGCGTGTCGCTGACCGTCATCGTATCTCCTTCGATGGCGTCAATCACCCCGGTAGCGGTGAAGGCCGGACGTTTTTCTTCGCCGTCGCCGTTGGGTGCGGGCACCAGCTCGGGCGGGCGAATCGGCTTGATGGTCACCGGAGATACGTTGGCTCCGGATTTCGTCTTGGCCGCGGCTGGACAAAGGCCCAGGAAGAAAAGCGCGCCCGCGAGTAAGATGGTTAAGCCCAGGAGGGGTTTACGTTCAGGCTTCATGGCGGCGTCTCCCCCCGGGGGGCCTTCGCCCCCCGGGTTCCTTGGTGATAGTATCTATCGGGTTCCGGCTCCTGTCGGAACGGAAGTCTAGTAGATTTCCATCCAGTAGAAGAATCCCTCTCGAGTGGCGGACTCTTCTTCCTTCTGGATATTGCCGTCGCTGGTGCTGATGTACAAGATATCCTCGTCGCCGTCTCCTATGACAACGGGCGGATGGGCCGGACCCGGCAGCTCGATGACGGTGAAATCCACCAGCTCGTCCTGGCTGTTCACCACGCCGTCCTGGTTCAGATCCAGGTCCCGATCGTCCAGCACCCCGTCGTTGTTGGTGTTTCCCTCACTATAGCTGAGTGATCCGTTGCCGTCCGTATCTCCATCAGAACTATCAATGACTCCGTCCCCGTTGGTATCCGTTGTGGGAAGGGTCGGGGGGGTAACGCGGATGAAGTCGTCCGTGGTCACGGCACCATCATTGTTGATATCGAAGGTGGGAACCTTCGGCTTGGGTTTCCGTCCTCCGGTGCAAGGCTCGATCTCGTAGAGGTAGGAGGTGCCGCCCGCGGAGCAGGGCGAGTTCTTGGGAATGAGGGAGACCAGGGTGAAGCGGTCGTTTCGAATCGCCGGATCGGATACCACCCTCTCCTTGGCCATCATATCGAAGTACCAACCGGCGTTGTTGGGCTCCGTGGAGGAGGGATTGGGGTTCTGCCCGGTGGTTGCGTCGTCTTCCGTTTTCCACACGGGCTGGTATGCGGAAAGGGCCTTCACACTGCGGCCGGCGGCGGTCGTAGAGTAAACGATCTCCTGCTTGAGCAGGGTGACGGTGGACGGCTGGTTGGAAAGCTGCCGGGTTCCGGGAATGAAGGTCCCCAGAAATTCGGAGTTGTCGTCGTCGTCTCCGTAATCCCAGACGCCGTAGATGCTCTGGATGGTGGAGTCGCTGAAATCCGAGTCGCCGATGTACTTTCCGGTTCCGAAGAGCACCATCAAGCCCGTCAGGCCGGTTTCGCAGGGGCTCATGGCGTCCGGACGCGTGGTGATGGGCTGGGTGCCCGAGCTGCTGGCAGCGGTGAACACGGGCTTGGGAATGCCGCCGCTGCTGTAGGCCACCTCCCAGGACGCGGCCGTACCGCCGGTCATGTCGAACTTCCAAAGGTTCCCCTTGAGGTCGCCGGCATAGACGTAATCCAGGATTCCGTCTCCGTCCATGTCAATGGGCACGGGAGTGGACAGCCCGTTGCAGCCGCCCACGCCGGTGTTGATCTTGCTCAGGAGAGAGCCGGTTGTTGCGTCCACGACGTAAAGCTGGGCCGTACCGGCATCGCTGGCGTAGCCGTTTCCGAAGAGCACGGCCCAACCTGCATGGGTATTCACGATGGAGGCCCTGCTGAAGGAGAAGCCGAGCCCGGAGATTTCCGCGCTGGGTGTGCTGGCGCGGGGGTACTCCCATTTAACCCGGCCCGCCACCGTCGCTTCCGCGCCCAGCGCCTGGGCGCCGCTCACATCCATGAGGAAGTACCCCAGGCTCCCTTTCCCGAAACCTCCCACCAGGAGGTCGGCCCCCTGCACATTGCGGGCGGTGGAGGCCAGGTCCACATAGTACATGTGGACATAGGTGTTGGAGGTGAGCAGGGAAAGGTTGTGGAAGATGAGGTTCGGAACATACCCGAAGAGCTCTTTGCCCGTGTTGGCGTCGAAGGCGTGGAGCATGCCGTCGTTGCCGCCCGCGTAGAGCACGCCTTTGTAATAGAGAGGCGTGGAGTGGACCAGGTCGCCGAGGATCTTGGCCCTGGGCCGGAAAAGGGTGCCCTCGTTGGAGCGGTCGCCGCGGAGATAGTTCAGCATCTGCTGCTGCAGCGCGGTGTCCGTCGGATGCAGCATGGTTTTCTGCAGGGATGTGAGGTTGGCGTACCGGAACGGAACGCCGCTGAAGCCGTTATAGGTAACGATCTTCCGGCCGGTGTCCCAGTTGGTGCTTTCCAGCTGGGCCGCCGCAGACCACACCGTGGTGTCGCGGATGACCGCGCCGGTGTTGACATCCACATGATAGGCCTTCAGGTCGCCGGACCAGGTGTCCGCCGAGTAGGAGGACTGGAACATGATGGTTCCGGCGTGCAACTCGTCGCCGTTGATGGCCACCGACGAGCCGGACCCGATCCGGGAGATGATGTTCTGCATGATGGCCCGGAGGGCGTCCACCAGCTGCTGGGGATCCTGCGCGGACAGGAACCTGCCGCGCCCGTTCACGGCCGCGTGCCACATGTCGTCAATGGCGGTTTCCGTGTCGGCTACGGGCTGGGGCCAAGTCGGGTAGACCCGGTCCGAGGCCTCGGCGGCGTACAGATCGTAATCTGCGGGATCCAAGGACCCGTAGAGACCGAACGCAACCGTGTAGGTCACCATGTGCTGGTGGGTGGCCTTGTCGTAGAAGTTGGTGGGGACAAGGTTCGCCAGGGGGCTGGCTCCCGCGGCGGAGAGGTCGTTTTTATAGTAGTACATGGCCACGTCCGCCAGCGTATCGGACCAGTTGTCGTCGTAAGGAGCATAGCCGCTCCAGGTCCCGGATTCGTGGTCAACGTTGCCGACGCCGGGCGAGGTGCCGTTCCAGTAGCCGTCGGACATGAGGATGCAGAAGGCCTGCTGGCAGGAGCCGCCCGCCGCCTCGTCCCAGTAGGGGGAGTTGCCGATGCCTCCGGTCTGGCCGTCGTCCCTGTGGTAGTACTGGCCCACCTTCTTCAGGGTCAGCCGCAGCGGGGTATTGCCGCTGCTGTTGATCAGGGTCTTGATGTCGGAGATGAGGGAGGCCGACTCGTCGTAGTAGTTCAAGCCCTGCGTCAACTTCACCTTCCTTACCGGCGAAACCATGGTGCCGTGCAGGGTGTTGACGCCCACGAGAACGCCTTCCAGCCCGGCGATCACCTGGGTCACGGCGGCTTTGGCCGTGTACTCGCGCCGGCGGTAGAAGGACCACCAGTTGGCCCAGTTCTGCAGCTCTTCGGCAGGGCTGCGGAGCGCACCGGTGTCGTAGCCGTAGGGCTTCACGTCGTCGGGCGGGTTGACCACCTGGAAGATCCCCGCATCCTCCACCCGCGTGGCGTTGGGGTTGGAGAAGCGGTAGTACTCGAGGGCGCCGCCGTTGATATTGATCAAGAACGGCGTGCTCAGGCTCTCGGACCAGACGTAGTAGTGGGGCTGCTTGATGGCGATGCTGCCGCTCGAGCCCGTGGGAACGAGCTTGATGGCGTCCACGCAGGCCCGGTCGGTGCTGGTGCTGGAGCAGTTGTGCTCCAGCCGCACGTTTCCGGACGAGCCGTTGAAGGTGAAGGAGTCCTTGGTCCCGGTGGTGAGCTTCACCCAGGTACCGCCGCTGGACCGCTGGTTGTAAGCGACGGTGGTGAAGCTGCCCTCGGCGCAGTTGATCTTGTAAGTGATGTCGGTGGCCCGGTTGCTGGACTCCACCCAGTTCACGTAGATGTCGTAGGTACCCGCGGGGACGATGCTGCTGGCGTCCCACTGGGCCCACTGGTCGCCGGTAGCGTTGGAGTAAAGGTAGTCGGCGCCGTAGTCCTGGGTGCTGGTGGAGGAGCGCCATGCGGCTCCGCCTGAGCTGAAGGCGGCGTCCGAGTTGTCAATGATGATCCCGATGTTCACCGTATGATAGGTGCTGCTGAGGTCCAGCGTCGGGGTCGTCTTCATGGGATCCGAACGGGGAGTCGTGGTGCTGGCGTTGGACTCGCCCGCCCAGGGGGCGTAGTCGTTCTTGGGGCTGTAATACATGTGGTTGTAAGTTGACCACTGGCTCTTCCACTTACCCTTGTCTGACAGAACGTCGGAGGAAGAGTAGTTGTTGTCCGACATTCCCCAAAGGTAGCTCTTGCCTTCGAACTTGCCGTCCCCCGTCACGGTTTCGCAGAGCATCTCCCAGTCCATGGAGCCGGAGTCGTCAATAGCGAACATGATCATGGCCGGGGCGGCCTGGAGCTGGACCTCCAACGGCTTGTCCGCCATGTCCAGGCAGTAGGCTCCCGCATGGGTGGTGGAGCTCGTGGTGGTGGGCAGCGTGGAGGAAGTGGAGCTGGTGGTGGCCAGGGTGGTGGTTGTCGTAGTGGTGGCCACCGGAGTATAGGTTCCGGTCCACATGCACGATCCTGCGCAGGCAAGGTCCTCGGGGATCTGTTTGTTCACCACGGTGGCGGGCTTGGTCCAGCCGTCCGCGTTGCTCCACTCGATGTTGTAGTGGTGGCTCTTGGGAATGGTGATGTAGACGTCCGACGCCGTCCAGTCGTTCACGTAGGAAGCCTGGTCAATGTCGTAGAGCCTCCACTTGGCTCCGTCGGCCTGGGCGCCGGCGGGGTTGATGTGGCCGGCGAACTGGACCGTCTGAGCGGGCACGGTCACGCACCAGTCGTCGAAGGTGGCCGTCTTGGCGTTGCTGGTGTTGTAGGAGGCGATGGCAAGGCCCAGGTCCTGGGCCGTGTGGGCCTGGTTCATGGTGACGGCCGAGCCCACCTGGAGCCACGCGGTGCCGCTGGTCTTGTAAAAGCCCGTGTAGGTGTTCCCGCTCCGGACGAGCTTGAGCCAGCAGGGGTAGGAGACGGTTCCGCCGGTCTGGTTGTTTTCCACGTACCCATTCTGGTCGGAGTCGGCGTAGAAGGCGAAGCCGTGGCTGTCGGTGACCGCCATGTAGCAGTAGCCCCTGGAGGAACCCGGCTGAGTCATGTCGTTGCGGACGATGATGCCGGCCTTGCCCCACTCGTTGGTGGCCTCGTTGTAGACAACCTTCACCACCGCCTCGAAGTCGCCCTCCACCCCGTGCTGGTAGACCGAGGCGTAGCGGTCGCCGCTGGCGTTCATGGCGGAGCCTTCGCCTTCCAGGTTGAGGGCTCCGTTGGCTTCCCAGGTGGTGGCGGCCGGCGAGTTGTAGGTCTGGTCCGTGAACTGCCAGCGGGAATCCAGGCTGTTGTTGTTGAAGTCGTCGCAGAAGGCCCCTCCCTGGACCGTGTAGGTGTGGATGCCCAGGTTGTAGGCTGTGATGCTCGGCGCGAAGTTCCCGTTCACGGCCGCAGGCTTGTCGTAGTTGGCGAGGTCCGAGAACTCCAGCAGGTACTGGCAGGTGGAGGTGCTGCCGTTGGCTCCGGAGAACTCCACCGTGCTCCCCGAGTCGGTCCAGGCCGAGGTCGCGGCCGGGCAGCCCGGCCCTGCGGTGCGCGAGATCCGCCACTGGGCGCCTCCGCTAACGGCCGCTGGGGGGGCAAGCGTGGTGGTGAAGCGGATGATGTTCATCTGGTAATCGAAGGCTCCCAGATCGTAGGTGGTGAGGCTCGCCGGATAGGGAGCCGGAGCCAGGTTGGCGGGAGTGATGAAACCGGCTACGTCCTTGAACTCCACCGCGTAGCTGCAGTTCTGGTTCCCGGGGAAGGTGACGGTCGCCCCGGAGTTGGCCCAGGCCGAGGTCACTGCGGTGCATCCCGACCCCGCCTGGCGCGCCACCCGCCATTGGGCACCCGCCGTGCGGGCTTCTCCCGGAGTGAGTGTCAGCGTGAAGCTGGTTTCCACGGGGATCTGGATGTAGGTCCCGGAGAAGGTGTTGACCGAAGCGCTGGGCAGGTACACGTCCGGAGGCGTCGGGGACGGCTCGACCCAGCCGGCGATGGTCTTGTACTCTATATGGTAGGTGCAGGACAGGTAGGTGATCACCTCCTGGGTGTCTCCGGAGTTGCGCCAGGGGAACTCGGTATAGGTGCATCCGCTTCCGCCGTGGCGGACCACCCGCCACTGGGCGCCGGCGGTGTTTGCCTGTGAAGGATCAATGGTCACTTGAAAGCGCACCCGGTCCGGTCCGCCGGTATACCAGAACTCGCCCAGGTCGTAGGGGGCCGTGCGCTCCGAGTAAGACTGCCAGCCCGTGGTGCCGGGCCGGGTGTATCCGGAGATGTTCCGGAACTGGACCCGGTACTGGGCGCAGGGGTAGAAGGGGGAGAAGGCGTCGTCTAAGTTCACCACGTCCCCGGAGTCGAACCAGCCGGACCAGCCCGAGTTGCCGTTGGACCCTCCGCAGGAGCCGGCGTTCCTGTACTGGATCCGCCACGCGGCGCCGGCGACCACCGCTCCCGGCGGCTGGATGGTGAGCGTCAGCCGGATGCCGTCCCCGGCCGCAGCCAGGGCTTCGCTAGGAGCCGCAGCAGGAAGCAGGGCCGCAGCGAGCAGGGCGGCGGCGAACAGCCAGGTCCACCTGTTGGCGCGTAGGGTGCGCTTTGCCGTATTGCAGTCGTTTTTCTTCATGACGCTCACCTGCCTTTGCAGTTTGCCTATGTCTTTCCAGAGATGCGGTTTAGAAGTATTTGCTTTTTCGTCTACACAGGCCCGATTTTCATGCGGTAGCCCACCCGGATGACCACCTCGCCGTTCTCATGGCCGTCGGCATCCAGCTCGGTTCCTCTGCCGAAAATGGCGTACCAGTAGGTCTGGGTGGCATCCATGGATTTCGATCCGACGACGCGAGTTTCCACCACGTAAAAGCGGACATCCTCGTTGGGGTTCCCAAGGTTCACCTGCTGGGTAACCGCCGGTTGCCAGATGTTGGGATCCGTGGGAGAGGGAAGCCCCGTGGTGGGTAGCGTATGCAGCCAGGCGGGGGTGTGGGTGCGGAGGTCGGCGGGCCCGTTCGGTGTATTCCGTACGTCCTCCATAGTCTGCATGGCCGCACGGACCGCAGCTTCCGCCCGAGAGAAGTTCCTCCGGTAAACGTCCCGGTTCTGCTGGGCGCGGATGTCGGATGTGGAGGTGGTCAGGACTCCGACGCCCAGGAGCGTCAGGATGACCAGTATCAGGAGCGCCAGCACGGTTATGGAACCTTTTTGCGCTTTGCCGCTGACCCTTTTCATGATCGTTTCCCGTAGTGATGATCGGTTTTCGTTTGTACAGCCTTTCCCTTGGGCAAGAACGGGTGGCGGTCACTTCTTAGGAGGATCCTCCGCCTGCGTTTTTACCGTAGACAAAGAGAAGGCGTGGTCCTTGCCGTCATTCCAGGCCACGCTCACCATCACCTTGGAGGCTGCGGTAAGTCCGCCGGGGCCGGCGGAGAGGGCCGTGGTAACCGTGTACTGGACTCCGTTTCTTTCCACGGTCTCTGTGCCGGCAAGGGAAGGGACATCGTCCCATTTGCTGTTCACGACCTTTTCCATGGCATCCTGGCCCACGGAGATGGCGTCCGTTCGAACCGTGGTGGACCTGTTCTGCTTCATGGCCGCCACCTGCATCTGGGCAAGGGCCAGAAGGCCCACGCTCATGATGGACATGGCGATGAGGACCTCCAGGAGGGAAAAACCCCTGCTCCCGGATTTCCCGTCAGGCTGTTTTGTCGTGCGTCTCATGAAGGCTCCTTGCTTTTCCCGGGCGGCCCTATGTTTTGCTATGGGCAGCCGCTGCCCATGATGGTTGATTCTTTTCTACAGCCCAGCGTTCCTAACTCTCATCCGGTCCACCAGCACCTGCTTCTTTGTGGTGCCGGATACCACGTCTTCCTTGGACGTTTCGGCCTCGATGAGGATATTGACGAAATAGGCGGTGTTGGCCAAGGTTGGATTGATGGCGGACGGATCGGTGACAGGGGTTGTTTCGTCCTGGGCCAGGTAGGTAATCTCCCAGCGGGTGACATTCTCCAGGAGGACCTCCGCGGCCAACCCGCTGCCGTAATCGGCGCGGCGCATGAGGTTGTTGGCGTGGGTGGTGGTGTCGTACTGGAGGAAGTACCCGACGTCCTCGCCCGTCCCGGAGATGACTCCGTCGCCGTTTAGGTCCATTGTGAAATGCAGGCTGTTGGCGTCGGTGTCAAAGTTGTCGCTGGGATCCTGCTGAAAACCAACGCCGGCTACCCCGTCGGGGTTCAGGCCGGCCATGCGGACCTCCCGGCTGATGAGCGCCAGTGCGTTGCGGAGATCCTGGTGCATCACCATCCGGTTCTCGATCGAGTCGTAGGTCTTCATGTTGGAGATGAGGATGCTGTACAGGGCCCCGGCGGAAATGGAAAGGAGCAGGATATAGACCAAAAGCTCGACGAGAGTGGTACCCGAGTTCCTTTTATGAGCGCCGATTTGCATGGCTCGTTTTCCTTCTATTGGGAGATGCGGATTCTTCCGGCCATGGAGATGACGATGATGCGCTCCTTGCCCAGATCGTTTCTAACCGTCAACCGGAGATTGCCGCCGGAAGGATCAATGGTTCCCGTGGGTTGGAAGGTGACCGGGGTGCTGGTCTCGGCCATGATGAAATTGATTCCGGGAAACTCCCCTGCGATGTCTCGGCTGGAAACCTGGCCGCGCTCGTTGCTCGGCGCCCAAGCGTTGGAAGCGGCTCGGGCGTTTCCCTTTTCGATGGTGTAGCCGTTGGCTGTGAAGGTGAAGCGGATCTCCCGCATGTCCTTTTCGGCCCGAGTTCTGGCGTCCACCAGGTCGCCGCGGATCATGCGCGTGGCTGCATTGAGCCTCCACAGGGGCAGGGCCCCGCGGATGCCCGCGAAGCTGATGCTGGCCAGGGTGGCCATCATCGCCATGACAACAACCAGCTCGATGAAGGAGAAACCCCTTCCGCTTCCCTTGTCGTAAGTCCGGCTGCTTGGACGATACATGGTTTTTCCCCGACGGCTTTGGTTCTTCGAGAGACTTCCCGATATTTTTACCGATTTCAAGATTGGCAAAGACGGGTCGTCTCCGCCCGGCACATAGTGGCTATACTTCTTCCCATTTAGCTATGTCATACGTTGGTCCTTAGAAGTATTCAATGAGTCGTTTCACATTGAAAATGTGAAATAGATCACACTTTGGATGGCGGCCCCGACCAGCAAGGGCCGCCTCAAACAGGCGGGAAAGGACGGGCGGGCGAACCACGGACTGGTGCAGAGGCGACAATGTCTCGCGGAGCGCTTCCCTACTCGCCGCCCGACTGGCTGTAACGGGCAAGCCGAGCTTCCGCTTCCTTGGCGGCGTCCGAAGTGGGGGCCAGCGCTCCCACCTTTTTCCAGTCCGCGACGGCCTCGCTCACTCGTCCCGCCTGCTCCAAGGCGTCTCCGAGATCCAGATAGGCCCACTCGAACCTCGGTGCCAGGGATACTGCTTTCTCCAAGGCGATAATGGCGTCCTTGGTCTTTCCCATAGATAGATATGTGCGTCCCAGCCCGCGCCATGCCTGGGCAAAATCTGCCGAATAATCAATGGCTTTCAAATAGCACTGCGTGCTCTTGAGGTAATCTCCCTTCCGGTAATAAATGTATCCGAGGTTCAGCAAAGGGTACTGGGGCGTCGCGTAGATGAGGTTCTCCGAAAGCTCCTGGAAAAGGGGGATGGCCTTGTCCCATTGCTCCACCGTAATATAGGCCGACCCCAGCGTGTTCTTTGCAACGGCGTAGTCGGGGTTCAGCTTGAGGGCCCGGCTCAGGGCCTGGATGGCGAGCTGGGGTTCCTCCAGCGCCAGGTATACGGTTCCCATGTCGAAGTAGATCTCCGGGTCCTGGGGGTTCTGGGTCTGGGCTTTCTCCAGCTCCCGAAGGGCCGCACGGGTTTTGCCTTCCTGCATGTAGGCTTCGGCCAGGTTTTTTCCTGCTTCGGCCTGCTTCAGGAGGGAAGGGGTGTTGGAGGAGGCGCAGCCCGTTGCAGCCATGAGAGCTGCGGCGGAAACGGCTATCACGATATTCCTGATGCTCATGATCGTTGATCCTTCATACGCGGCTCCGGGCAAGGCCCGGGGGTCTCCGGAATTTGATTTCGGATGGGGCGTATGGGTCGGCAGGGAACTCCTCCCCATTCTCGGAGCCCGGAGGGGCTCTTCAGACAAAGCATTTCGCCGGGCGGCGTTCCTTTTTGGGGGGCATCTTCCCGACCTGCGGCACCCGGACGAAAAGGCTCAGACAGCCGGTCCCCGGCACGGGGCCCTGCCCGAGGGAAAACCCAAAGCGCCTTTGCGGAGAATCTAAGGTTTCGGCACCGGATGATTCTACCCGGTACAGGTGGCCTTTGGCAAGACCACAAGACGGAATCCGCGGCTTGCCAGGAAATCTGCCAGATCCTCGGGGAGGGGGCCCTGAAGAAAAAGGGTACGAGCTCCTGCCCGGTCTTTGACCACCAGGCCGCTTATCGCAAAGGTGCAGCGGGGGCCGGAACGCTCCGCAGCGGGAACGGGGGAAGGTTTTGCGCAGGAAAAGCCCATGGCCGAGAGAAGGTTCTCCACGGCGGACAGGCTATCTGCCTGGCGGCCCACCTGGATGAGCGGAAGCCCCAGACCCGTGAGGGCGTTCTGCGCCTGGCCGTACAAGGTTCCGAAATCCACCAGGAACTCCTTGCCTTCCTTGGTGCGCGCCATGTTGGAGAGCATGGTGAGCGAAAAGCCTGCATAGGGAAAGCTTACCGGCACATCCGGCGCATAGGCCACGCCCATGAGGGCGCAGACCTCGGCCACCAGCTTGCGGCAGGACCCGGACTGGATCGTGGCCGCCGTCGCATGCGCGGGGGGCGTCTCCGTCTGCTCTTTGCCCGGGTACAAGTCCACGATGCGGACCCCCAGCCTTTTTAAAACGGTCAGGGCCGGAGCCAGGGTCCGCTCCTCCGGCTTGGAGAGGAAGGTGACTGCGGTGAGCCCTCCCTCCGGGGAGGCAAAGACCAGGTCCGCAGCCACCCGGACGGTCACGGAGCCGTCCTGGATGGCCGCCTCGGGGCTGCGTACAGGAATTCCGGCCGCAGCCAGGACGGCGCCCAGCAGCTCCCTCGGCGCCGCGTTTTCTTTTACGGGGACCGGTATCACCGACTTCCAGTACTGCCGCATGTCCGCAAGGTCGTCTTCGGGGATGCCGCGGCCTTCGGAAACCAGGATGATGCGGCGTCCTTCGGGAAGCTCCACCAAGGGCGTGCGGGAAAGGGTGATGTGAAGATCCTGCCTGCCCGGCCGGGGAAGGAAGTAGTCTCCCTTGGCGAGGAGCCGCGAGCCGAACAGCTCCACGGCGCGGTTTAACGCATCCGCGGACCGGTCCGGGAGCACCGGGGGGGCATCGGGAAGGGCCAGCGGGCTGGCGGGCAGGGCAGGGGAGGGTGCCTGGACCGTCTTCACCGGCTTCTCCACAGGGGCCGGGGCAGGGGAGGGCTTGGCCAGGGCCGGGAGAAGGCCCGCTTGATCCTTTTTGGAGGGCTGCTCGGGTGCCGGGGAAACGGGAGCGGGGGCTATCCTTTCCGGCTGGGGGGGCTCCGGCGGCCTTTCTATGGGGGCGGGCTCGGCCGGCCCCACGATGGGGGCCAGCACCTTGGCGATCACGCGGGAAGCGGCGGAAGGCTCCTCCTTCTTCTCCGGCTCCGGTTGGGGATTGGCCGGCTGGGGGAAGGGCTTTTCCTGCACGGGCTGCCTGGCAGCGGCCGGCGGGGCTTGCGCCGCGGAAGGAGCTGCGGGTACGCCCCCCTCTTTTTTTTCGGGTGCAGGGGCGGGCGCTTTTGCCTCCGGAGGGGCCGGGGCCGCCTTTCTTTCCGGTTCCGCAGCCTTGGGCACGGGTTTCTTCTCCGGCTCGGGGAGCGTTTCCCTGGCAGGCGGAGGGGGCGGGGCCGCTAGTACAGCCACCGGCTTGGGCGCCGGCTCGGGCTCCTTCCTGGGTAAGGGTGCGGCCGGGGTCTGCTGCTTTACATCAGCTTCGGGCTTGGGTGCGGGCTTTGCTTGTTCGGCCACCGCGGGCTGAAGCGTCCGGGGTTGTACTAGGGGCGCCGGTTCCGGCTTGGCCGTAATAAGCTCGGGCATGGGGGCCGGTTTTGCAGGCTCGGCCGCAGCGGGTTTGGGTGCCTGCGGCGGGGCGGGAGCGGGCTCCTGCTTTACCGGGGCGACCTCGGGCTCGGGAGCGGGCGTGGCCGGCTCCGGCGGCGCGGCGGGTTCCGGCGCCTTGGTTTTCTCCGGGGGCGGAAGCTCGGTCCTTGGAACACTTTTCTGCGCCCTGGAGGAAGCCTTCCGAAAGAGTACGGTCACCGGCGGCGGGGCTTCTGTCTCGGCCTTCTTGTCCGGCACGGCCTCGAAGGGCGTTTCCGGGGCTTGGGGCTTCGCGGAAAGGGCGGCCGGGGCCTGGCTTTGCTCGGGCGCGGCCGCTGGAAGTTCTTCCGGGCGCTCTGGTTCCTCCTTTGCCGCCAGATCCTCCGGCGCCTGCTCAGGATCGGAGGCCTCCTCCTCTGCCGGGGTCGCTTCCGGGATGTTGATGCGCTCTCCGGCCAGGATGTGGTTCAGGTCCCGGATGGCAGGGTTTGCCCTAGTGAACTCGGAGAGCCCCCGCTTGTATTCTGTCGAGCCCAAGGGGCCGAAATGCTTGACCAGGAGCCGGGACACGGTGTCGCCGGGCTGAACGGTGTAGGCCGAGATCCGTACTCCGCCTTCCGTGGTCTCTCCCGTCTCCGTTGCGCCTGCAAGCGCCGCCGGAGACACCGGAGTGCCCTCCGGAGGAGGCTCTCCGCCGGGGCCGGGCTTTCCGGTCTCCCCGGACGCTTGCTCCCGTTCGGGCCAGCGGTTGGACTCGGGCGAGCTGCCGCTTTGCAAGACGGGGAGCACCAGGGTGGTGCCGGCATAGATCCGGTTGGGGTTGGAGACCATGGGGTTTAAGGTCTTGAACTCCTTCAGGGCTTCTTCATAGGCGGGGGAGCCTTTGGGCCCGAAGCGGGCGGAGAGCAGGCCGGAAACAGAGTCGCCTGCGGCGACCTTGTAGATCTCCGAGGTGGGCGTCGCGGAGGCCGGTCCGGAGTCCATTCCGGGAGCGGGACCTTCCAGGCGGATGGTGACGCGGGGAAGCGACACCGACCCCGACTCCTGCCCGGAGTAAGTGCCGGGCTCCATGACCTTGATGGGGATGGAGAGCTTCTGACCGGGGTATAGGCGGTTGATGTCCTCCACCTGGGGGTTGAGCTTGCGCAGGAGCCGGAGGAACTCCGGAAAGTCCGAGTAGGCGATCTGGCCCCGGAGGCTTAATACCGACAGGGCGAAGTCGCCGGGCTGGATGGTGTAGGTGTCGCAGAGGACATCCACGCCTTCGATGTGCTGCACGCTGAAGCGACGCAGGCTTTCCGCCCGGCCTGGCCCGGAGAAAAGGAGGGGCGAAAGGAGGAAGAACAGTAAAATCAAGCCTGCGGCCCTGCGCGCTCGTGCGGGACCGGTATCCGGGGCCAGGGGTTTTGCGGCCATGACAATCTTCCCGAAACAGATGATGCGGGTCCGCTTTCATTTCCCGGAAGCGGGCAGGAAGGGGACTTCCTGGGGCTTTATTTCTTCCGGGGGCTTAGGGAGATGAGCCGGGCGATTTCCTCGGCCGTCCGGGAGACGAAGCGGGCGAAATCCTCTTTTTCCAAAGGCTTTCCCGGGGCCGGTACGCGGGCCAGGTCTCCGGGCCGCACGAGGCGGGGGAGGTTGGTGAGCTCCTTCTTGGGAACCACCCCGTACTCCGGCGGGAAGGAATCGGAGAAGTACATGTCCTGGAACCCGGAGAACTTGAGCGCGTGGGCGGTGGCGTCCAGGATGGCGGTTTCCCCGTCGCTCACGATTCCTTGCGAAAGGGCGCGGCGCAGCCCGGCCAGGCACTCCCCGCCCTGGGTGCAGGCGATGTGGCCGTGGTGGTTGGCCAGAAGCATGCTGTCCATGATCTCCTGCTCGGTGACCTGGATCACGAACACGTTCTTGCGGCCGGAGCGCTCGTTGTACTCGCGGGCGAGCTTCACCACCCGGGGCATGGATACCGGGTTTCCGATCATGGCGGCCTGGGCCACGGAAGGCTCCACCGTCACTGGCGCGAACTTGCGTTTGTCCTCGTCCGGCTCCAGGTAGTAGCGGTACACGGGGTCGGCGTGGTGGGACTGGACGCCCACGATCTTGGGCAGGGTCTCGATGATGCCGGCAGCGAAGAATTTCAAAAAGCCGCTCATGACCGCGGTGATGTTGCCCGCGTTTCCGATGGGCACGAACACCGCCGTACCGGCCACGTCGTAGGAGAGGTCCTGGGCGATCTCGTAGGAGTAGGACTCCTGTCCCAGGATGCGCCAGGCGTTTTTGGAGTTCAACAGGGCCACGTCGTAGTGTTCGGACAGGTACTCCACCACCTTCATGCAGTCGTCGAAGACGCCGGGGACCTCGAACACGGCCGCGCCTGAGCCCAGGGGCTGGGAAAGCTGCGCCGGCGTCACCTTGCCGTGGGGCAGGAGCACGGCGGACTTCACCTTCGGCGCCAGATAGCTTGCGTACAGGGCGGCCGAGGCCGAAGTGTCGCCGGTGGAGGCGCACACGGCCAGGACTTCGGAAACCTTGCCCGTATCAATAAGGAAGTTGATGTAGGAAAGCGCCGAGGCCATGCCCCGGTCCTTGAAGGAGGCTGAAGGGTTCTGGCCGTCGTTCTTATAATAAAAGGATGCTCCCACGGTCCGCGCCAGGGTCTCCGAAGCCCGGATCATGGGCGTGTGGCCTTCGCCCAGGTAGACAACGGACGAAAGCGGCACCACGGATCCGATGAACTCGTGGAAGCGGTAGATACCGGAGAGCGCCGGCTGCGTGCTCATGCGGCGGCAGTCGAAAACGTCCCGCCACACTGCCGCCGGGGTTTGGAGCAGGCGCGCAAACTCCGTGTCCTCCAGGAGCAGCACCCCGCCGCACTCGGGGCATGTGTAGAGGAGTTCGGTGATGTCGTAACGGCTCCCGCAGCCGAGGCAGGAGTAGATGAGCTTTCCAGAGGGCGATGGAACGAGGCGATTCCGGATTTCTTCGGGCAAAAACGCAGGATTCATGATTTCTTTCCAGAGGACCCGGGGCTACCGGGCCTTGATGCTTTCCATTTTGTTCATGTAGGGGCGCAGGGCTTCGGGAACCGCGATGCTGCCGTCCTGCTGCTGGAAGTTCTCCATGACCGCGGCCACGGTGCGGCCTACGGCGAGGCCCGAGCCGTTCAGGGTGTGGACGAACTCCGTGCCCTTCTTGCCGGACCGGCGGAAGCGGATGTTGGCCCGCCGGGCCTGGAAGTCCTCGAAGTTGGAGCAGGAGGAGATCTCCCGGTACTTGTCCTGGGCCGGCATCCACACCTCGATGTCGTAGGTCTTGGCCGAAGAGAAGCCCATGTCGCCGGTGCAAAGGGTAATGACCCGATAGGCGAGGCCCAGGGCCTGCAGGATGGCCTCCGCGTTTGCAAGCAAACTCTCCAGCTCTTCGTAGGAGCTCTCCGGCAGAGCGAACTTCACCAGCTCCACCTTGTTGAACTGGTGCTGGCGGATGAGCCCCCGGGTGTCCTTGCCGTAGGAACCGGCCTCGGACCGGAAGCAGGGCGTGTAGGCCGTGAAGTAGATGGGGAGATCCGCCTCGTTTAGGATTTCATCCCGGAAGATGTTGGTCACCGGCACCTCGGCGGTGGGGATGAGGAAGAGCTCGGCTCCCTCCACCTTGAAGAGGTCCGCGGCGAACTTGGGCAGCTGGCCCGTGCCGGTCATGGTCTCTCGGTTCACCAGGAAGGGCGGCAGCACCTCGGTGTAGCCGTGCTTCCGGGTGTGGGTGTCCAGCATGAAGCTGATGAGTGCGCGCTCCAGGGCGGCGGCCGCGCCGAAGTAGAGCGGGAAACGGGCGCCGGCGATCTTGGCCGCCCGGGTGAAGTCCAGCACCTTCAAATCCTCGCCCAGGTCCCAGTGGGCCTTGGGGGTGAAGGAGAAAGCGGGCGGGGTCCCCACGGTCTTCACCACGGGGTTGTCGTTTTCGTCCCGGCCCACGGGCACCGACTCGTGGGGCACGTTGGGGATGGTGAGGAGAAGGGGGGCCAGGGTCTCCTCCTTCTCGGCCAGCTCTTTTTCCAGCTCCTTGATGCGGGCCGAGTTCTCCTTCATCTCGAGGGTCAGGGCCGCCGCGTCCCCTCCGCTCTTCCGGATTTTCCCGATCTCCTCGGAGACGGTGTTGCGCCGGGCGCGCAGCTCCTCCACCCGGGCCAGGATCTCCCGGCGGGAGGCCTCGATGGCCAGAAGCCCTGCAAGATCCACGTCGGCGTGGCGGTCCGCCACGGCTTTCTCTATCTTTTCCGGGTTTGCCCGCAAGAGCTTTACATCCAGCATGAAACCGTCCTTCCCTGATGCGTTGGTAAAAAGCCAGGAGATCGGAGACGCGCCCGCGCAGCCCTCGTTTCGGGGTGTCGGGAAAGCAGCTTGCGGCAGGGGCTCCGTGACAAGCGTCGGAAGTTGCGCGGCCGCTGTTAATCCGGGGCAGGGGCCCGGGAGGTACACAGATGCACGGCGGCGCTTTCCGGGCCGGGCTAGAAAAACAGTCCCGGTTCCGATGTTGGGCGCAGGGTAACACCCGCACCATTTTTCGTCAATGATTATTAGTGGTTGAAATGACAGTCATTGACTTTTGCTAAGTTGTCTGGTAAAAAGTGCATTGCGCAACTTTTGCTCTTCCCCGATGCCGCCTCCCAACGGCGACGAAATGTTGCCCGGGCGTGGTCGGGGAACTCCGGATGGCAACGGCCGCGTCGTGCCGGCGACGCGTTGCTGCGTCTTGGCTCGTCGGGTCTACTCTTTTCTACGAGGTCACCATTAATGGAAGACGTGCGGATCAAGAAGCGGGAACTCCGCTTCGCAGTTGCGAAACGCTGCCAGGAGATCGCCGAGCAGGAGTACAAGGAGCGCTCGGAGAGGATCAGCGAACGCCTGCAGGCCATTGCCAACTTCCAGGAGTCCAAGACCATTTTGATGTATGCAAGCCTTAGGCATGAGCCCGATACCGCGAGCCTTCTTTCCGCCTGCGTTTCCGAAGGCAAGGTCGTGCTTCTTCCCGTTGTCCACGCCAAGAAATGCGAGCTCTACGCCTTTCGCGTGGAAAACCTGGCCAAGGACCTCCGGGAAGGGCCCATGGGCCGCATGGAGCCCGATCCCCGGCGCTGCAAGCATGTTCCGCTTTCCTTCATTGACCTCGCCATCATCCCCGGAACCGTTTTCGACGAGCGGGGCGGGCGCATGGGAGACGGCCTGGGCGTCTACGACCGGCTCATCCCCAACCTCCCCATGACCACCCGCAAGGTGGCCCTGTCACTGGAGATCATGCTGGTCCCCCAGGTCCCCATGGAGGCCCACGATCGCTTCGTGGACATCATCATCACGGAAGACCGGGTGATCTACAAGATCTGATGGAGACCCCGGCCCCGGAAACCTTCCCTGCGGCTTTTTCGCCCTCCGCGAGGCCCCTGCCATGAGAAGACGGGCGAAGAAGCTGCTTTTCGCCCTCGCGCCCCTGGCTGCGCTCCTGATCGTCTCCGAAGCCGCCTGCCGCCTGTTCTTGCCCGTTACGGAACAAAACCGCCCCGGAAGCGCCTTCGTGACCCCGGACCCGGACCTCGTCTGGAAGCTGGCTCCCTGTCCCGGGCCCCGGCCGTGCGTGAACGAAATCGGCCTGCGGGACGGCCCCTACCGTGCGCGGGCGGATGTGAAGATCCTGCTCCTGGGCGACTCCGTGGCCTGGGGGGAGGGGATGCCGGACATGGCGCAGGTCTTTCCCCAACTGTGGGAAAAGGAGCTGGGCGAACGCTTCCCCGGCCTCACCGTGGAGGTGGTGAACGCTTCGGTGCCGGGCTACTCCACGTTCCAGGAGTCCGCCTACCTGGCGATCCACGGGCCGGCGATCGCTCCGGACGCCGTCGTGCTATGCTTCTGCCTGAACGATGCGGTGGAACGTTACCAGACCCTGGCCCCCTGGGGCGGTTCCGAAAAGTTCATGGGCGTGGACACCCGCGGGGCGGCCAAGGGAGTCTTCGGCGCGCTTCTCCGGAACAGCCGCGCCTTTTTCGCCCTTTCCGCCCTTGCCCAGAAGGCCTTCCGCAACCGGGAGGACCTGCAGGTGCGGAAGATGGCGGAGCGGGACTGGCCGCCGGCACTTTCCCGGGCCTGGGAGTTTAGCCTGCAGGAGCTTTCCCGGGCCCGCGAAGTCGCCGCGGGACTGGGCGCCCCGTTTTTCCTGGTCATCGCGCCCTACCGCTTCCAGCTTGATGACCCCGCCGCCTCCCGCAAGCCCCAGGATCTCCTCCTGGCCTGGGCCGACGCCCGCCGGGTTCCGGCTTTGGACCTGCTCCCCGCCTTCGCCCGGGTTTCCTCCCTGTTTCCGGACAAGTCCCTGTTTCTGGACGAGAACCACTTTTCTCCAGCCGGCCACCGGTTGGCGGCATCGCTCCTCTCCCGCTTTTTTGAGGAGAGGGTGAGAAATATTTCACAAAAAAAAGGCTTGTCTTTAGCTCCCGCCGTTAATGATAATAGAGTATACAAGTAATACTTGGAAAATCATAGGCTGACGCGAGAAAACCGCAGGTCCCCGGACGCTGGAGGGGGCAAGCGGCTCCGCCCGAGGAGGGGGGAAGCCTCGCCCGTGCCGGAGAGGCGCATTCGACCTGCGCCTCTCGCGCGAGGCAATCCCCGCAAAATCGCTCCGGCCTTGCTTTGTTCCAAGGCATTATCCCGGACCGGTTTCCCGCCGGCCCGCCCCCTTTTTTCCATAGATTCTTTTCCTGTGTGCGGGCCCGGTGCAAGCCCGGAGCGGTCCTTTGCGCCGAAAAATCATCAGACGCCGAGGAGGACTCCATGAAGAAGCCAGCTTTATCCATCAAGATCCCCCTGTTTTTCACCGTAATGCTCCTTTTGCTGTGCTCCGGCCCCCTTTTCGCCTCCGCCGCCTCCATTACAGTGGATAATCAGACGGGGGATGTGGGCGACGAGGTCACCTTCACCGTGGGGATCGTCTCCGCGCCGAACCCGGTGAACGGATTCATTGCGGACGTGACCTACGACCCCGCCGTCCTGGAGTACAAGAGCGGAAAGGCGGGAAACCTCATCACCCCCGGCTCCGGTCTTTTCATCGTCAACGGGGTCTGCTCCGCCTGCGTGCCCGGCCAGATGACGGCGCGGATAGGGGGCGCCCTGCCCACCACCCCCATTCCTCTGGGCGCCACCGGAAGCCTGGCCACGCTCACCTTTACGGTCATCGGTTGCGGGGACTTCACCCTGCAGATACCCACCCTCAAGGACGACCTGGTGGGTTGGACCACGGGCGAGGGCTCCTTTTCCTGTGAGACCGCCCCCGTGGACGATGCCGACAACGACGGAGTGGAGGACGCTGTGGACAACTGCCCCGGCGTTGCCAACCCCGGCCAGGAGGACAGCGACAATGACGGTGTAGGCGACGCCTGCGATCTTTGCCCCCTGGACCCGGACAAGACCGAGCCCGGCCTGGGCGGCTGCGGAGTCCCGGATACGGACAGCGACGGCGACCTGATCGTGGACGCCGTTGACAACTGCCCGAATGTGGCCAATCCCGGCCAGGAGGATGCAGATAATGACGGCGTGGGAGACGCCTGCGACCTTTGCCCCTCCGACCCGGACAAGATCGCTCCGGGCGGCTGCGGGTGCGGAGTGCCGGACACGGACGCGAACGGGGACGGCAAACCCGACTGCACGGGCATCGCCGAGGACATGTATTTCGCGGGCGACCTCTCCGGGCAGCCGGGGGACGAAGCCGCCATCACCGTCATGGTGAACATTGCGCCCAACCCGGTGTCCGCGCTGGGGATGGACATCCTCTTCGACCCGGCGGTGCTCCAGTACAAGGGCGTCATTGCCAAGGGCGACCTGACCCAGGGCTTCAACTACCTTCTGGCCAACGAGGTGACGCCGGGAGACCTGCGCATCGGAGGCATCATCGCTCCGGGGGAAATCCCACTGGACGCCAGCGGATCCCTGGTGACGATATACTTCGACGTGATCGGATCGGGCAACTCCACCCTCCGCATCGTAGATCAAAAGGACCATATCGCGTCCTGGACCTTCGAGGAGGGGTTGTTCTCCAATCAGACCTTCACCATCCACTCGGCGTTAAAGGCAGGCGGGGCTCCGGACGGGGGAAGCATCTCCCCCGAAGGGGACACCTCGGTGCCGGGGGGCGGCGACCAGACCTACCAGATCCAGCCCAACCCGGGCTTCCGGGTCGCCGCGGTATTTGTGGACGGGACGGACGTGGGGCCCGTTTCCAGCTACACATTCGAGAACGTGAGCGCCAACCACGACATCCAGGCCCTGTTCGCCTACGAGAACCTGGACTGGATCGTGGGGCGCTATACCGGAAGCTTTACAAGCTCCGCGGGCCGCAGCCCCTGGACGGCCCTGGTGAGCCCGGACGGAACCCTGGTGGTGAGCGTGACCGATGCCCCGGTCTTCGGGACCGCCACCTTCTTCGGAGAGGTGGACGAGTTTGGCAAAATCAGCTTGCAGCTCGTATCATCCACGATCAACACTACGGCCCACGGCCAGCTCTACCCGGACGGGAGCTTCGCTCTTTCGGCCAAGTGGCCCGAGATCTTCTTCAGTGTTTTCTTTTTGAATGTGGAGGGAAAGCTCAAGCCCACGGGAGCCGTCTCGGGCAGCTATGCCGTGCTGCTGGCGCTTTTCGACAACAATGTGGACGAGCAGGGCACCTTCACCGGGGCGCGGAGGGCCTATGTCGCCCCGGTCGCCCGTTTCACCGGCACACCGCGCACGGGCTGCGCGCCGCTCCCGGTTGTTTTCAATGACACCTCGGCGGGCGGGATCGTGAGCTGGCTCTGGAGCTTCGGGGACGGCGCAAGCTCCCTGACGCGCAACCCCACCCACGTCTACACCGCATCGGGCAGGTACACGGTGTCCCTCACCGTGACGGACTTCATGGGGGCAACCAACACCAGGACCCTGGTGAACTATGTCTACGCCGTCGAAACCATCGCCAACTTCACCGCCAAGCCGGTCCGGGGCATGCCGCCCCTGGCGGTGGCCTTCACGGACAGGTCCAAGGGGATTCTGACGGGATGGGAGTGGGACTTCGGGGACGGGGAGAAAAGCACGGTGCGCAGCCCGACGCATACCTACACCAGGCCGGGCGCCTATACCATAAGCCTCACCGTGACGGACAAGAACGGAGGAAAGAACACCAAGACCGTGGTGGATTGCATCAACGTCGTGGCTCCGGTGGCCAACTTCACCGCGACTCCGGTGTACGGCCCCGCGCCGCTGGCGGTGGCCTTCACGGATGCGTCCAAAGGCTCCATCGTACGGTGGGACTGGGATTTCGGAGACGGGCAGGTAAGCTCTGCGCGGAGTCCGGGGCACACCTACACAACGCCCGGGCTGTACACGGTCTCTCTGACCGTGACCGACTCCTGCGGCAACACGGGCAACAAAACCCTGGTCAACAGGATTCGTGTGAAATAAAAAGCTGCGCGCCGGGGGGAGGGTCTCCTCCCGGCGCGCAGCAGCGCCTTATGGTCGGCCGGCGGAAGCAGGCCGCGCACTTGCCCGGCGCTTGCCTTCGGCGGAGCGGGCTCCCTTGTTCCCGTAGGAAGGGCTTCCATTTCCTTGGAGGCCCTTCGATTGTTTTTGCCACGGTAACCATTCCACGCCCCGGCCGTTTTCCTTTGTCACAACAATATGTTTACTGGGGTATGAGAAGTATTTCACTTTAAAAGGCCTTGTCATTGTCAAGGACCGTGGCTAATAATAAAAGGTAATGGGGTAAAATGGCCGAAGGAAGCTTCGGGTCCGGCTCTATACCTTTTTCCAAGCAATTCCCTGCCTTTTGCCCGATCTGGTTTCCTTTTCGCCGGGCCGCATCTCCTTCAGACCCACTGTTTCCCTTTTCGAGTCGGCAGATCCGGAGATGGGGCTGCACAATAATTTATGCGTATTTTGGCTCGTTAGCAGGTTTAGAAGATTTTCTGCAGCCTTGCGGCGCGCGTCGCCGTGAAGCGAGCCGGCATGACCGTTCTTGGATGAAGTCCGCCTTACCATAGTCTGGCCCGCGGGCCGAGGAGGCTTACAATGAGAGTGTACCGGGCAACAAAGCTTTGGCGCAAGGGGATCGCCCCCCTGTTACTTGCGACGGCTCTTTTTCTTGCCGCCTCACCGGCCCATGCCACGGTCCTCGAAACCACCTTCGGGGGCACCGACACCTACTCGAGCGCCTCGTGGCAGGTGGGCTGCACCCCCTGGATTTTCGGGTGCCTGTTCCGGACCGAGGTGGCCATGCAGTTCTCCTTCACGGGCCTGGCTTCCGCGAATTACTACCTGAACACGGTGGCCCTGGCCTTGCAGCAATTGACCGTTGACCCCCAGGTCGTGGTCCACATAACCACCGATAACGGAGGCGTACCGGGGACCATCCTGGAAACCAAGACCATCACGGCCCCGTCTTCGGCCGGAGTGATCACCGCCGTATTCACGGGGACGACGGTGCTGAGCGAAAACACCAACTACTGGATCTGGCTTTCCTGCCCCACGGGCCAGGTGCAGCAGACCTGGATGAAGAACGACCAGTCCATCACCGGCACCATGGCCCAGAGCGTGAACGCCGGAACTGCCTGGACGCCCCAAGTTGACAGCCTCGCCGCCTTCCGGGTGGAAGGAACCTCCACCTCCACCGCCACGGTGGTGGATCTGGCCAACGGCGACCAGGACCTGACCGTCTACGGCAAGACCTCCAACGACCAGATGACCCATGACGGGGCCGTGCTGACGGGCGACATCAACGGCGACGGCACGCCCGATCTCATTCTCGGATCACCGTATGCGGACGGGCAGGCCGGCGGCCGTGCGAACTCGGGCGAGGTTTACGTCTATTACGGCAACTGGACGCTCACCGGCATCATGGACATCGCCGGGACCTCGGGCTACACTCCGGACATCGTGGTGTACGGGGCCGCCTCGGGTGACAACCTGTCTCTGGGCAAGGCCATCGCGGTGGGAGATGTGAACGGTGACGGCGTGGACGACCTGATCATAGGCGCCCAGAACGCCGCCGGGCCTTCGTCCCGCACGGCCTCCGGAGCCGCTTATGTCATCTACGGCACCAAGCAGCCGGTGTACCTCATCACCGACCCGGCCCGGAGCCCGATAAGCTACGACCTGAATGCCGGCGACGCAGACGTGGTCATTTACGGCGCCACCGCCTCCGACCACCTCACAATTGACGGTGCTGTAGGCGCGGCGGACGTGAACGGGGACGGCATCAAGGACATCGTCCTGGGAGCCAAGGACGCGGACGGCCCGGCGGAGGGCCGCGCCAGCTGCGGTGAAGCCTACGTCATCTTCGGCTCCGCCTCGCTTTCCGCCTCCTACGATCTCAACTCCGGGACCCAGAACGTCATCATCTACGGCGCCGCGACGGGCGACGAGCTCACCAAGGACGGGGCCATCGCTTTCGGCGACTTCAACCGCAGCGGCGTCACGGACCTGGTGGTGGGGACCAGCCTAGCCGATCCCAACGGCTACACCTCGGCCGGCGCCGCGTATGTGATCTACGGCTCCTCCGGCATTTCCTCGTCCTACGACCTGAACTCCGGGGCCGAAGACGTAACCATCCAGGGCGCCGGGGTGGGGGATCTGCTCACCGAAGGAAACGCCATGCGGCTGGGCGACGTGGACGGAGACGGAATCGTGGACCTGGTCCTGGGGGCCTCGGGCGCGACCTCGGCCAACGGCGCAGGCTCGGGCGAGGCCTACATCATCTATGGATCCGCCTCCCCTTCGGCGACCTACAACCTCTCCACCGGGGCCGAAGACGTGACCATCCTGGGCGGAGCGGCCGGTGACAACCTCACCCTGAACGGCGCCCTGGCCCTGGGCGACGTGAACAACGACGGTATCGAGGACATGCTCCTGGGCGCTCCCAACGCCGCCGGAACCAACGGGGCGGCCTCCGGGCTCGCATACGTGATCTACGGCTCCGGCTCCCTCTCCGCCTCTTACGACCTCTCGGCCGGCGCCGAGGACGTCCTCATCGAAGGAGCGGCCGCCAACGAGCTGTTGACCAACAACGGCGCCGTGCTTCTGGCCGATGTCTCCGGCGACGGCCTTCTGGACATCTGCCTGGGCGCCACCGACGCCACGAGCCCCAACGGGTCGGCCTCGGGCGAGGCTTACGTGATCTTCGGCTCGGGAAGCCTGAACCCCGGCTACGACCTGAACCTGGGCCAGGAGAACGTTCTGGTGTACGGTGCGGGGGCCAACGACAAGCTCACGTCCGGCGGGGCTCTGGCCGCCGGTGACATCAACGAGGACGGCGTGGCGGATCTCATCCTGGGAGCGGAGTTCGCCGACGGGCCGTCCAACGCCCGCTCCGCCTGCGGCGAGGCCTATGTCTGGTACGGGGGCGGGCCGCCCGCGTCCGCCACGGTAAAGGCGACGGACCACTCCGGCAACCCGCTGGGGAAGAATTATGCACCGGCCCGGGCCAAGGTGGACTTCACCTCCGGAGCCACCGCCTCCACCACCACGGTCCTGCTCAACCGTTCCAAGGCCGGGATCAACCTGGACCTCAACCACACCGCAAACATGTACTGGTACATCACCACCAACCGGACGAGCTTCGCGGCGGACGTGGTCTTCCACTACCTGCCCTCGGAGGTCACCGGCATGCGCGAGGACTGGCTCACGGTGTATCAATGCTCCACCCTGGGAGGGAGCTGGAGCCAGAACGTCACCTCCTCCGTGGATACGGAGGCGAACACGGTCAGAATCACCGGAGCGACCCTGGGCATTTACTATGCTCTGTACGAGCACGATCCCACTGTCGAGTGCTTCGTCAAGAGCATTCTAAAGAGCCCCTGGCTCCGGCCACTGTTTAAGTAGAGACGATCGCAAAGAAAAAGAGGGCGGCCCGGAACGTGCCGCCCTCTTTTTCTTTTATTCCCGCGTTGTGTCAATCCCCTCTCGGCTGCTCCGCCTCCCGCTCCGCCGCTCCTTCCTTTCCCGGACGGCGCCTGCGATTTCCTGCCATGACCTGGGCCGTGAGCCCGACACCCAGCACCTGGATCGCCGCGAGAAGGAGAAAAACAGCCCATCCTCCCGTCCCCTGCCCGGCGAGGTCGCCGCCGATCCAAAGGCCCAGCCCCAGCGCCAGCAGGAAAGCCGTGAAAGGGGCCGCTGCGCGCAGGGGAGCGAACAAAAGCCCCAGCCGGAACAGGGTTTTGATAAAGAGCGCCGTGTCCTTGAGAGGATGAAAGGAGGATTTTCCGATTCTTTTCCTGTAGTTGATGGGCACATGCGTCACGCGGAACCCGTTCAGGAGCGCGCCCATGGTGGTCGTGGAGGTGAAGCTGAAGGCGTCGGGCAGGAGCTCCCACAGGAACTCCGCCAGCTCACGGGTAAAGATCCGCATCCCCGAGTTCAGGTCCGGAATGGCCGCGCCGGCGAGGTAGGAGGCATAGGCGTTCAGGAGCTTCTTCGCGGTCCTTCGCAGCCGAGTCTCCACCACATGGGGGCCTGTTCGGGCTCCGATCACCAGGTCGAAGCCGTCCGTTTGCCCGGCCAGGTTTCCCAAGGTTTCCGCCTGGTAGGAGCCGTCCGCGTCCACGATGGCGACGGCCTCCGCCGTGCCCGCCCGGATTCCCGTCTTCAAAGCCGCGCCGTACCCTCGGTTCTTCTCGTGGCGGAGGAAAACGATGCCCGGCTCCCGGGCAAGGGACCCGAGGCCGCAGCCCGGATCGGAGCCGTCGTCCACCACGAAGACGGTGAGGCCCTCCCGGCCCGCAAGGCCCCGGCGCAAGTCTGCCAGCACCTCCCGCACCACTGTAACGTCTTCGTTGTAAACGGGGATCACGACATCCAGGGCTTTCATGGGGCCTCCTGGCCGGCCGCCTTTTTTCTCATGGCCGAGATCTTTTGGTAACAGGCGCGGGCGCAGAGCACGGCCATGGCGTAACCGAAGGGCTTGAGCGGAAGCGAGTACCGGCTTTCCGGCAAGCCCACCATGTGCATGGCGGTGTAAGCCAGCAGAAGCAGGCTGAGCATACGGGCAAAGGACCGGGAAGCCGGGTCCCGTGTTCCAGGAAAGCCCCGGGACCACGCCCAGAAGCAGCAAAGCGCCATGAGCGCCACCAAAGGCCAGTGGAGAACCCGCATGAGGCCGAGGGAGATCTGGAAGACCGGGTTCGACAGGTAGGGCGACGCGTCCACGCGGAAGACAAAAGGGCCGGAGCCCCGCAGAATGGACCAGCTCCAGAAGTACAGGGGCTTTTTTAAGAAGAACCATGAAAAATGCCGGGCCGGCTCTTCCCGGAAGCGCCGCAGGATTTCGGAGAGCACGCCCTCAACGCTCCGGTGGATCTCCGCCGCCCGCGGGTCCGAAAGGGTGGGCCAGCCGAAGGTCTCGGGCCGGTCCTGGTAGCACATGTTCGGGTACAGGCCGTAGTGCAGGAAGTTGATGAGGTTTTCGTTTCCTAAAGGGCTTTTCGCCAGCGTGTGGTTGCGGATGGACCAGGGGGCCAGGACCAGGAGGAAGGCGGCCAGGAGGACCAGGGCCCGTACGGCGGCTTTTTTGTTTCTATACCGAAACAGGAGATAGGCCGCGAGGAAAAGGGGAAAGAAGGAAAGGGACGGCCTGACCAGGCAGCCAAGAGCCAGCAGGGCGCCCGAAAGGGCCGCCGCGGGCAGGGAGGGCCTGCGGGCAAGGAGCATGAGCCCGAGTCCCGAGAGGACCAGTAGCAGCGTAAAGAGCGTTTCGGACAGGATGTAGCTCTCCATCACCACCAGATGGGGAGAGAGGGCCGTGAACGTGAGGGCGGCCAGGTCCCACCCGCGGGGGAGAAGAAGGCGGAAAAGCAGAAAGGCGGCCCCCAGGGTCAGGATGCCCAGGAGGGCCTGGGCGAGCGCCACGCGGCGCTCCAGGCTGCGGTCCGGCGGGCCTTGTACAAAGGCCGAGAGAAACAGGGGATAGCCCGGAGATCGGGCTGCGTCCGGGCGGATGCCGCGCCCTGAAAACGGCGGATCTCCCGGGTCCTTGGAGAAGATGGCGAAGTTTTTCAGGTTGTAGGCGTAGAGGAAGTACTGGGTGGCGTCTCCGGCCAGCGGCTCATGGACCCGGGTTTCCGTTGCGGAAACAAGCCGCAGGAGCGCGCCGGCCAAGAGAACGGCAGCTATGAGCAATGCCCGGAGCCGGCCTCCGCGCCGGGGAGCGGTGGGGGGTGCTGGGTGCATGCCTTGGCCGCCGGTCCCGGAGATCGCTTTTTAAAAAGGCCTATCGGCCGTTGCCCACCAAAACGAGGATGAGTACGGCGGCGGTCACGAAAAAGACCGTGGTCCAGTAGCCGGCCGGTTTTGCGCCCGCACGCATGGTTGAGAGCTCCGCCTGGTCGGCCTGGGCCTTTTGCGCAAGGTCCGGGGAGACGCTTGCGGCGCCCGGAGCCTTGGCCACCACCTTGGCGAACGCGGCTCCCGGAACACCCGCGGCAAAAAAGGCCAGGCATACAAAGGCGCACAGGATTTTCGCGGCTCTACTCCCTTTGATCTTCATGGCTGCTCCTTTGGCCGAACTTGGGTTGTTTCCTTTTCCCCGGCGGGCTGCTCCACCACCACTAGGGCGAAGCCCTTGGCCTGCCTCCAGCTTTGCATGAACTCCGTGTTGGAGCAATAGACGCGCCCGCGGCCGGGATCGGCCAGGACCACCTGGCCCCGGTCCTGCGAGAACCCGTAGCATACTGCATAGTGCCGGCCGCCCTGGGCACCCAGCATTACGATCACCGGCCGGGTTGCGGCCACCTCGGTGAGGAGCCCCGCCAGGTCGGTTTTGAACAAAAGGGCGGAAAATCCCGCCCGCTCGGCCATTTCCACCAGCTCGCCGCCGGAGAAACCTTCCTCAGGGCAGGAGCCGGTGTTCATGTCCGCGCCGGCGCCGGTTCCTTTCCAGTAACCCGCCAGCATGGCCAGGCAGGCTGCCCCGCAGCAGGAGTCCTTTTTCTGGGAGAAGTACGGCAGGTCCAGAACAAAGGTGTCCTCCCCCTCGGAATAGGCCGGCGTAACCTTGTGGAAGCGCGGCCCGGTCGCGCAGGATGCCGCCAGCAGGCACAGCGCAACAAGGGCCAGCCCGACGAGCTGCCGGCCCCTGGATCCTTGAATGCGTTCCCCCGCAGGGATAAGAGGCTGCATGGCACAGGTAACGATTTCCCCCGCCCGCTCCGGCTTGCGGCTGTTCGGAAAAGGACGGGCCGCGCGAAAAAACGCTCCGGAAAGGGGAGGGGATGCGGGGGAGAGGGAGAAGCCTCTGGAAAACGGGGCTGCCCCCCTCCACCGCAATAGCTTGACGGTTTTGGTTGCTTAAATCCCTGCCAACTCCCGGATCTTATCGGCCATGTTGGTCTTTTCCCAGGAAAACTCCGGCTCGGTGCGCCCGAAATGCCCGTATGCCGCGGTCTTGCGGTAGATGGGCCGAAGGAGATCCAGGTACTCGATGATGGCCTTGGGCCGGAGGTCGAAGACCTCGTTGATGATTTCGCTGACCCTCTGCTTGGGAATCTTGCCCGTACCCATGAGGTCCACCATGACCGACACGGGCCGTGCCACGCCGATGCAGTAGGCGATCTGCACTTCGCATTTCTTCGCAACGCCCGAGGCCACGATGTTCTTGGCGATGTGGCGGCCCATGTAGGAAGCGCTGCGGTCCACCTTGGAGGGGTCCTTGCCGGAGAAGCAGCCGCCGCCGTGGGAGCCCTGGCCGCCGTAAGTGTCCACGATGATCTTGCGGCCGGTGACGCCGCAGTCGCCCATGGGGCCGCCCACCACGAAACGGCCCGTGGCATTGATGAAGAACTTGGTGTCGCCGTCCATCATTTCGCGGGGGATCACCTTCTTGATGACCTCCTCCACGACGGCCTCCCGGAGCTCCGAGGAGCTCACGTCGGGCTTGTGCTGGGCCGCGATGACGATGGTGTCCACGCGCTTGGGGGTGCCGTTTTCGTACTCGATGGTCACCTGGGTCTTGCCGTCGGGCCGCAGGAAGTCCACCGCTCCGTTCTTGCGGACATGGGCCAGCCTGCGGGAGAGCTTGTGGGCGTAGCTGATGGGCATGGGCATGAGCTCGGGGGTCTCGTCGGTGGCATAGCCGAACATGAGGCCCTGGTCGCCCGCGCCCTGCTCCTTGGCGTGCTCGGGATCCTCGTCCACGCCCATGGCGATGTCCGGGCTCTGGCGGTCAATGGAGGTGATCACGGCGCAGGTCTGCCAGTCGAAGCCCATGAGCGAGGAGTCGTAGCCGATCTCCTTTATGGTGTTGCGCACGATGGCGGGCATGTCCACATAGCACTCGGTGGTGATCTCTCCGGCGATGAAGGCGAGCCCCGTGGTGACCAGGGTTTCGCACGCCACGCGGCCTTTCTTGTCCTTGGCCAGGATGGCGTCCAGAATGCTGTCGGAGATGGCGTCCGCGACCTTGTCGGGATGGCCCTCGGTCACGGATTCGGAGGTGAAGAAGTAGGTTTCCTTGCTCATACCGGACTCCCTTGTGATGGTTGGTTCGCCGCGGCCCTCTTTGCGAGCGCGGGCTGCAGAAAGAAAATGTGAAAAACCTTCGTACGTCCGGGTCAGGGGCCCGGGGGCGGAGAGATCATCATATTATCAATGAGCCGGGTGGTCCCCACGAACACGGCCAAGGCCATGACGGCGGGCCCGGCGATGGCCGCCAAGTCGTCCAGGGTTCCCGGATCGCAGATCTTTACATAGTCGATACGCGTGCCGGGTTTGGCGAGGATTTCCTTTTCCGCCTCGCGGATGATTTTACCCGCATCCTTTTCCCCCTGGGCCACCTGTTCCTTGGCTCTGGCGAGCGACCGGAAAAGGACCGGCGCCACTTTCCTCTCGGCTTCGGACAGATACTTGTTCCGCGAGCTCATGGCCAGGCCGTCCTCTTCCCGCACCGTGGGGCCGGGGATGATGCGGATGGGGAAGTCCAGGTCCAGGGTCATGCGCCGAAGCACGGCGAGCTGCTGGAAGTCCTTTTCCCCGAACACGGCCGCGTGGGGCAGCACCGTGTTGAAGAGCTTGGCCACCACGGTGGCCACCCCCCGGAAGTGTCCGGGACGGGAAAGCCCGCAGAGGTGGTCGGGGAGCCCGTCCACGTTCACCCAGGTGGCGAATCCCGGTCCGTAGACCTCCGGCGGCTGCGGCGTATAGACCACGGCCGCGCCGGCGCGCTCGCACAGGGCCAGATCCCGCGGGAGGTCCCGGGGATACTTTTCCAGGTCCTCGTTGGGGCCGAACTGGGCGGGGTTCACGAATATGGAAACCACCAGGTGGTTCCCGTGCCGCAGACCCAGGTGCATGAGGGACTCGTGGCCCTTGTGGAGAAAGCCCATGGTGGGGACGAACACGATGGTCTCCCCCCGGGCCCGGGCCGCCAGGGAATGTGCCTGCATCTCCGCTTTGGAAGAGATTACTTGGATGGCTGCCTCCTTCTGGGGAGCGGGCGGTTTCCAGGCATCTTGCGGAATTTGAAATGCTATTTCATCACGGGCGAAAAGTCAATGAAACTGACAGGCTCGCCCCTTTTTCCCGACAATCCCCGTCGGAAAGCGTAAATAACCCCATTTGCTTCCCCGGGCAAGCCGTGGCGTGTAAAAGAATTGTCGGTTCAGGCCGGCTGTCCGGGTTCTTCCGCGGCCGGGAACGCAATCGCGTCGGCCAGGCGGACGAAGTCCGCGGGGGAAAGCTTCTCCGCGCGGATGGCCGGATCAATCCCGGCCCGTGCAAAGGCCCTGTCCGGTTCGACCGCGGCAAGCTCCCGGAGCAAGGGCTCCAGCGCGTTTTTTAGCATCTTGCGCCGTTGGGAAAAGGCCCCCGCCACCACGGAGAAGAATAGCGCTTCGTCCCGGGCGGGCGCAACGGGTTGCGTGGAAAAATCAAAGGCCAGCAGGGTGGAGTGGATCTTGGGCTTGGGCAGAAAGTGCTCGGGCGAGAGCGTCACCACCGGCCGGATCTTGGAGGCGTACTGGGCCGCAACCGAGATCCGGCCGTAATCCCGTCCCCCGGGCGGGGCCAGGATGCGGTCGGCCAGCTCCTTCTGGAACAGGAGAAAGGCACGGGCCACGTGCCTGCGCTCCATGATGAGCTTGATGAGTACCTGGGAGGAAAGGTAGTAGGGCAGGTTCCCGAAGACCGTCAAAGGGCTTCCGGCCAGCTCCCGAACGGGAGCGAGGTCGGTCTTCATGATATCGTTGCGGATCACCCTGATTTTTTCCGCCAGGGCGGGGGTAATCTGAGACTCCAGAACGTCGGCCACCCGGAGGTCCGCCTCCACCGCGAACACGCAGTGCGCCGCCTCGGCCAGGGGGAAGGTCATGGCGCCCATGCCCGCCCCGATCTCCAGGACCGCGTCGCCGGGGCCGATTCCCGCCCGGGAAACCAGCATCCGGGCGGTTTGGGCGTCCCGCAAAAAGTTCTGCCCCCGGTGCTTTTTGGGGCTCACGGCAAAGGCGCGCATCAGGGCCGCTGTGGAGAGGCTATTGCTCATGAAAAAGGACCTTGCCGGGGGTAGATCAGCCGGCGTTCCGCTGGTCGTCAACGGCCTTCTGGTTTCTTCGCACGGCGGCCACCAGCCAGCGCGTCGCAAAGTAGGTGAAGATGGCGGGGCCGATGCCCATCACCACACCGCCGGTGATCATCTCCGCGAAGAACTCCCAACCCTTGGAGACCAGCTCGTGGATCTCCATCTGGTGCGCGTCCCACTGGATCGGGTGCTTCCACAGGGCCGCTCCCAGCTTGTAGGAGCCGAAGTAAAACTCCGGCAGGGTAAGCGGGTTGGCCAGCATGGAGCCCATGAGGGCGGCCACCTTGCTCGCCCGCAAGACAAAGGCGATTCCCAGGCAGAGGATCGTGTGCAAGGGAATGGTGGGGGTCATGGATATGAAGACTCCGATGGCCATCCCCAGCGCGATGGAGTGGGGCGTGCCGGAAAGCGCCAGGAACTTTTGCTTCAACCCCCCCGGACCGCCCAATGCCGGAAAGAGCTTGGCGTACCAGGGCGATGGCTTCTTTTCTGAGCCCATGATTCCTCCCTTGGGCCCGGAACGGAGATTTTACCGCGAGATATCCGATCCGGGAAACTTTTGCGATGTAGCAGAATTTTCCCTTTTGCACAATGCGGTGCGAACCGGCTCCAATTCTCTAAAAATCCAAGTAATCCAGCGCCCTGCCGCGTTCGTCTTACTACTTGACTTTTTGCTATGGGAAAAGTATGAGCAAACGACTAGCAATTCCGCGCTGAAAAAGGGGGAAGCAATGACGAAATCACGAAAAGGTATGAGCTTCGATGGGATGGTGAAATTCTTCCTACAGTACTACCGCATCCCCACGCGGAAGGACATCGAGAAGCTCATGGAGCGCATAGACCAGCTGGAAAAGCTCATCAAGGTGAAGTGGGCCGAAGCCGGGCGTTTTACCGGCCGCATGGCCGGCCGTAGAGCCGCGGGCGAAGATGCCCAGGCCGAAGGGCTCACCGCCTCCGATCTGGTGCTTTCCGTTATCCGCGACGCGGGAGACAAAGGCGCCGGCTTTGCCGACATCAAGGAGAAGACCGGGTTTCCCGACAAGAAGCTCCGCAACATCATTTTCCGTTTGAACAAGCTGGGCCGGATCACCCGCAAGGGACGCGGGGTTTACACCCTCTAGCCCCGTGCCGCTCCCGCCGCAGGGGTTTTTTTCAAGATGACGCTTTCCGGCCGCGGCCTGCGACCGGAAAGCCCGGATACCCGCCGCCTTTGAACGCATCCCCGCTTTCTTCCCCCGTGCAGGCATCTGCGGGCGAACGGTTTCCCGTTTCGCCTGCGGGCGCTTTTTCCCGACCCATGTCCCGGAGCGGGCATGACCGCCCCTTTGGTGAGGATTGAATTCAGGAGAGGACCAAGATGCCCGGAATAGACGGCAAGGTAGCGGAAGCCTCCGGCTACCGCGTGTTGGATAGGGCCCGGGTGCCCGGACTGGGCTGCGAGTATATCGAGCTTGTCCACGAACGAACCGGTGCGCGGCACGTGCATATCGTGAGCCCCGACCGGGAGTGCACCTTCGCGGCGGCTTTCCTGACGGTCCCCCAGGACTCCACGGGCGTGGCCCACATCCTGGAGCATACGGCGCTCTGCGGTTCGCAGCGTTATCCCGTGCGGGACCCCTTCTTCTCCATGCTCCGCAGGTCCACGGCCAGCTTCATGAACGCCTTCACCTCATCGGACTGGACCATGTACCCCTTCTCCACGGCCAACGGGAAGGACTTCGACAACCTCCTTTCCGTTTACCTGGACGCCGCCTTTTTCCCGCTGCTTTCCGAGCTCTCCTTCCTCCAGGAAGGGGTGCGGCTGGAGAAAAGCGAGGGCGGGGCGGAGCTCGTCTACAAGGGCGTGGTGCTGAACGAGATGAAGGGTGCGCTTTCCTCGCCCAGCCAGATCATGGGGCGTTCGCTGCTCAAGCATTTGTTTCCGGACGTGACCTACCACGTGAATTCCGGCGGCGACCCCGCGGAGATCGTTACGCTCACCCATGCCGACCTGGTGGCCTTCCACCGGCGGCACTACCACCCGTCCAACGCCTTTTTCTACACATACGGAAACCTGGATCTGCCCCGGGTGCTGGAGAAGATCGAGCGCTCGGTGCTGGACCGTTTTCCCGAAAGGCTCGCCCCGCTCTCCGTTCCCCGGCAACCCCGGTTCTCCGCACCGCGGAGGGCCGACGAACCCTATCCCGTGAGCCCGGAGGAGGACCTCTCCAAGAAGTCCCAGGCCTCCGTGGGATTTCTGCTTTCGGACGCCACCGACGCCTTCTCCGTCATGGCCGGGACCCTTGCGGAGAAGATCCTCCTGGGCCACTCGGCCAGCCCCCTGCGCAAGGCCCTCATTGACTCGCGCCTGGGTTCGGACCTGGCCGACGCCACGGGCTTCGACTCGGACATGCGGGAGACCATCTTCGCCTGCGGCCTCAAGGAGACGTCCCGTTCGGACTCGGGCAAGGTGGAGGACCTGGTGCTCTCCACGCTCGCCGGGCTCTCCCGCCGGGGGATCGAGAAGGACCTGGTCCGGGCCGCAATCCACCAGTACGAGCTTTCCCGCCGGGAGATCACCAACGAACCCTTCGCCTTCGGTCTCAAGCTCTTCTTCGCCTTCTGCGGGCCCTGGTTCCACGGAGGGAAGATCGGCCCGGCCATAAACTTCGAGGAAGACCTCGCCCGCATCCGGGACCTTTCGGAAAAGGGAGGATTTTTCGAGGATCTGCTTTTGCAGGGCTTCACTGAAAACCCCCACCGCGTGACCCTGACCCTCTACCCGGACCCGGACATGTCCTCCCGGCTGGCCGCCGGCGAGGAGGGGCGCCTGGCCCGCATCCGGGAGGGGATGGCCCCGGAGGATCTCGCGGAGGTGGATAAGAACGCCCGGAGCCTGGCCCTTTTGCAGGAGACCCCGGAGGACGTGTCCGTGCTTCCCATCCTGAAGCTCTCCGACATCCCGCCCGAGGTGGAGCGCATGGCTCCGTCGCAGGTCCGGGCCGAGGGCAGGGTGGCCCGCTACGAGGCGGCCACCAACGGGCTCTTCTATCTCACCCTGGCCTCCGAGCCGGGCGGAATCCCCCGGAAGCACGAGGGCCTGGTTCCCTTCTTCTGCTACTGCTTCGCCCGCTGCGGCACCAAGGACAAGAGCTACGAGGAGCTGAGCCGCAGCCTGGCGGCCCACACCGGCGGGATCTCGCTTTCTGCCAGCGCCAACCGGCTCTTTACCCCGGCCGGTGACGAAACCTCCTTTCTGCTCCTGGACGCGAAGTGCGTTTCCCGGAACATCGGGCCCGCCCTGGACCTGGTCCGGGAGCTTGTCCTCTCCTGCGATTTTCGGAACCCGGACCGCCTCCGCACCCTGGTTGCCGAGTACTCCGCGCGGCTCACCAGCAGCGTGGTGGCCAACGGCCACCGCTACGCCCTGAGCCTGGCGGCGAGAGGCTTTTCCCGGACGCGGGCCCTCTCCGAGCAATGGGCGGGAATCTCCCAGGTACGCCTGGCCCGGGCCCTGGCCGGGGACCTCTCCGACGAGGCCATGGCGCGCCTTTCCGCGGACCTCCAAGAGATCGCCCGATCGGCCTTTGCAGGTCCCTGGACCCGCATCTGCGTGGTGGGCGAGGAAGGCGACAACGCCCGAGGGGCGGACTTTGCCGAAGGCCTGCTCTCCCGGCTGCCGGCAGTCCCGGCCGAAGCGCCAGCCTCCGAATCCGCACTCCCCCGCGAGCTTCGGGAGGGTTACTACCTTTCCAGCGCGGTCTCCTTCTGCGCCTATTGCCGGCAGACGGCGGCCCTGGGCCACCAGGACGCGCCCCTTCTGGCCGTGGCAGCGCGGGTGATGAAGAACGCCTTTCTCCACAGGGAGGTGCGGGAAAAAGGAGGGGCTTACGGTGCCTTCGCCCTGCACTCCTCCGAGGACGGCGTTTTCAGCCTGGCCAGCTTCCGCGATCCCCAGGTGGCGCAGACGCTTTCGGCCTTTTCCCGCGCGCTTTCGTTTGCGGCGGAAGGCCGCTTCACGGACCAGGACGTCTATGAAGCCATCTTGTCGGTCTGCGCGGAACTGGACCGCCCCCACACTCCCCAGACCGCGGCCCGCAAGGCCTTTTTCCGCAACCTGACGGCCCTGTCCGACCAGGCCCGGAGGGAGTTCAAGGAGGGCGTGCTGGCCAGCGGCCGGGAGGCCGTGGCGGCTGCCTGCCGCCGGCACCTGTCCTCCTGTGGAACCCTTGCGCCCGTAACGGTCATTTCGGGCCGCGAGCAGCTGGAAAAGGCCAACCGGGAGATGCCCGAAGCCCCCCTGGCCCTGTTTGCCGTGGAATCCTGATTTTTCCCTCCCCCCGCCCGCCCGAGGGGCGGGGGATGAAAGCCGCTCTGCGCCGTTTCCGGTCCTTTGCGCCGGAAACGGCGTTTTTTTTGCTCTTCTCCCAACTGCTGGGGTTGATGGATAGGGAAACTACCATAGGTTGTGTTGTCTTCCTGCGTCAGAAAAACCGGCTGCAAGGATGATTCTTGCCTCCTCGGTGCACCCTTTCCTGAAACAACAATATTCTGCATGTTGCAATGTCATCTTACACAATATGTAGTTGTTTATGCGCTGCAGCATCGTTGCCGTGATTTTTCCCTGAAAAGGCGGCCCCAAGGGGCGAAAAAGTTTTTGCATATAAAAGGATAAGAAAACTTGACACGTTACGAGTTGGTGGTGTAAAAGGGTACAAAATGGCACAAAGTGGGGAATGACAACGGGGGGAGCCGTGGTCCTGCAACCCAAATTCCAGGGTAAATCCACACACATTGCCGACGACAAGGCGCGCATCGCCCTGCCGTCGCGCTTCCGCGATGTGGTACACGCCGCCGGTGAAAACGCGGTGGTGGTCGTGCCCCCTCTGGATGAATCCCTCACTGGCTATACCGTTGCCGAGTTCGACGCCCTGTCCGAACGGCTCTCCTCCCTGGCCGAAGAAAGCCAGGAGGCGAGCGAGCTCCACGAGTACGTCGTGGGCGAGTCCGTCACCTGCGGGCTGGACAAACAGGGCCGCTTCCTCATCCCCCAGGAGATGAGGGAAGAGGTTGGCATCGTTCCGGGTTCGAGCGTCACGCTGGTCGGCGTAACCACCAAGTTCCGCATCTGGAACACGGAGGTCTACGAGGCCCGTCGCAAGGGCCTGCGGGCCGACATCAAGGCGGGGCGTTTCCGGGATCTGATCGTTCGGGCGAGATTGTAGCGTGGAAACGGTTCACGTTCCGGTCATGGCGGAGGAGGTGCTCGAGCTCCTCTCCCCCGGGCCGGGCAAGGTTTACGTGGACTGCACGCTGGGGGGCGGCGGCCATGCATCCGCCGTCTGGAAAAGCATCCAGCCCGACGGGGTCCTCCTGGGCATAGACAGGGACCCGAAAGCGGTGGGCCGGGCCAAGACCCGGCTGGACGGTATAGCGCCGGGGGCTAAGTTCGCCTGCGGCCGGTTCGGCGACCTACCCAGCATACTACAGGAATTCGGAATATTCGCCGTGGACGGCATCGTGGCGGACTTGGGCTTTTCCCGCGACCAGTTGGAAGACGGGGAGCGGGGGTTTTCCTTTTTGCGTGAAGGGCCGCTGGACATGCGCATGGATCCGCACCGCGAAGGGCCTACCGCGGCCGACCTGGTGAACGGGCTTTCCGAAGCCGAGCTCGCCCGGCTGTTCCGGGACTATGGCGAGGAGGAGTTCGCCAAGCGGATCGCCCGGGTTCTGGCGGCCGAGAGGGGCCGCGCTCCGGTTGCGACCACGGCCCGCCTGGCGGAGCTGGTCTCGTCCGCGGTGCCTGCCAAGGCGCGCAGGCGCATCCACCCGGCTACCCAGGTGTTCCAGAGCCTGCGCATCGCGGTGAACGACGAGATGGGTGAGCTCTCCCGGTTCCTGGGTTCGTTCTTCGATTTTCTCGCGCCCTCGGGCGTGTGCGCGGTGATCTCCTTCCACAGCCTGGAGGACCGCATGGTCAAGACCAGGTTTCGAGAGCTCACCACCTCCTGCGTCTGCCCCAAGGACATGCCCTGCATCTGCGGAGGCAAGGCCCCCGCGGAGCTTTTGACCCGCAAGGCAAAGCGCCCCTCGGAACGGGAGGTGGCGGACAACCCTTTGAGCCGCAGCGCCAGGCTTCGAGCGATACGCAAGGCGGCGGAAAGGAGGCCTTCGTGAACAGGAACACCGGCAGGCAGGCCTTTGGTTTGGCTTCAATTTTCCGGTCCTTTGCCGAAGCGCTCTTTTCCGATCGGAAGAAGCCCTCCTCCCGAACCAGGGAGAAGGGCGTGGTCTATGTGCCGATAACCCGGGCCTCCTCCGCGCGCAACATGCCGGTTCACGCGGGGGAAAAGGCCTGAGAAAGTTTTGGGAAGCAGGGGGGAGGACGCCATGAGAACGGCGCGCAGAGGAAAGAAGAAAACGCGGCTGTGGCTTTACGGGATTTTGCTTGCGGCGCTCTTCGTGGAGCTTTTCACGTTTGCGTGGTGCCGTTTCCAGTGTGTGCGCATGGGCTACGAGGTGGCGCGCACCTGGGAGGAGCGCAAGAGCCTCCTGGAGCGCCAGGAGATCCTGCGGGCGGAGCTTTCCCATCTGAAGTCCCCGCCGCGCATCATGCAGATCGGTGAAACCCTGCTGGGCCTTTCGGTTCCGACTCCGGCGCAGGTGGTGGTGCTCGATGAAAGCCAGGGGTAAAGAGCAAAGCGAAGAAAAGCGCTTCGCAGGACGCGTGGCCCTGTTGGGGGCTTTTTTTATCCTGTTTTTCGGGGTGGTGGCCGCACGCGCGGTTCATCTGCAGGTGGTCATACGTTCGTTTTTGTCCCAGAAGGCCGAGAACCAGTACACGCGCAACCTGGGGCTAGTTTCCCGGCGCGGGGTGATCTACGATGCCATGCATCGGGAGTTCGCCATCACCCTGGATGTGATGGAAGTGGCGGTCCGTCCCAGGAAGGTGAAGGACAAGGAAGCAGCTGCCGCGGAGCTGGCCCGCTGCCTGGAGCTTCCTCCTGCCGAGGTGAAGTCCAAGCTGGACGGCTCCCGCGCCTTTGTTTACCTCAAAAGGGACGCGAGCCTGGTGCAGGCCTCGCGCGTAAAGGAGCTGAACATCCCCGGCGTTGACCTGGCGCCCTCCACCCGGCGCATCTACCCCCAGCGCAATCTGGCCGCACAGGTGGTGGGGTTCTGCGGCGTTGACGGCCACGGAATGGAAGGCCTGGAGTTCCGCTACGACTCGCAGCTGGCGGGAGAGGGCTCCCAGTGGACGGTTTTGCGGGACGCTCTCGGGCGGAGCATCGCCGAAGCGGCGGACGGCCCTCGGATGCAAGGCGGGAACAACCTGGTGCTCACCCTGGACCAGACCATCCAGGGCTTGGCCGAGCAGGCGCTGGCCGCCCAGGTGGAGAAGTACCGTGCCCAGGGGGGCATGGTGGTGGTGATGAACCCCCGCACCGGGGGCATCCTGGCCATGGCCAACGTACCCCTGACCAATCCCAACGACTACGGCTCCTTTGAAAAGAGCCTCTGGCGCAACCGTACGGTGACCGACGCCTACGAGCCGGGTAGTGTCATGAAGGTCTTCATGGCTGCGGCCGCCCTGGAGTCCGGGCTGGTGCGGCCCGACACCATCTTCGACTGCGAGATGGGAAGCTACCGCGTGGGCAGGAACGTGGTCCACGATGTTCACCCCCACGGAGTCCTGAACCTGGGGGATATCGTGAAGTACAGCTCCAATATCGGGGCCCTCAAGGTGACCCGCACCATCGGCAAGCAGACGTTCTACCAGACCCTCCGCTCCTTCGGGTTCGGCGGCCGGCTGGGCATTGACCTTCCGGGCGAGTCGCCCGGCGGGCTTTCCGACTGCGCTCGGTGGAGGGACATAGACTTCGCCACCATCTCCTTCGGCCAGGGCGTCTCGGTATCCGCCCTGCAGCTTGCTTCGGCGGTTTCGGCCATAGCCAACGGCGGCGCGCTCATGAGGCCGCATCTGGTGCAGGCCATCACCGACTCGTCCGGCAAGGTGGTGAAGAGCTTCGAGCCCGAGGTGATGAGCAGGCCGGTCTCCCCGGAAACCGCCCGTACCACCGCCCAGCTCATGACGGCCGTGGTGTTGCCGGGTGGAACCGGTACCCAGGCCGCCCTGGACGGGTACACTTGCTGCGGCAAGACCGGAACGGCTCAGAAGGTTTCCGAGACGGGCGGCTATGCAAAGGGAAGGTATATCGCGGCGTTCGTGGGATTCGCCCCGGTGGAGGACCCCGTGCTGACCATCGTGGTCCTGGTGGACGAGCCCCGCGGGGCCATGTACGGCGGCGTGGTTTCCGCGCCGGCCTTCCGGGCCATCGCCCAGAAGGCCCTGCAGTACTACAACATCCCCCCGAGGGTGGAGACTCCGGGCATCTCCACCTGCTCCGCCGGCGACGGCAGGGCCTAGGAGCCCGGACCCGACAGGAAAAGATGCGGCTCCGGCCGGATATCGTGTGGCGCAACCCCCCACACAATCCTTCTTGACCCGGGCCGCGCAAAGGATATGTTGGCGCCCCTCCCGCGGGGAGGGGAGGGACGGGACGGACAAGGAGACAGGCGGCGGACGATGGGCATGAAGCTTTCCCGGATCATGGATGCGCTTCGTAAGGACGGGCGGGACAACCCGGTCGCCGTCCCCGGCGCCCCGGACCGGGAGATTTCCGGCGTCTCCGCCAGCTCCCGCAAGGTGGAGCCGGGCTTTGTGTTCGTTGCCATTCCGGGCACGGCGGCCGACGGCCACGATTTCATCCCCGACGCAGTGAGCCGGGGAGCGTCGGCGGTGATCCTGGAGCGTGCGGTGGAGCTTCCCCCCGGGGTGGTCGCCATCCGCGTGAAAAGCTCCCGCAGGGCTTTGGCCGCGGTTTCGGCCTGCTGGTTCGGCGACCCGTCCCGGTCGCTCAAGGTGGTCGGAATCACCGGAACCAATGGGAAAACCACGGTTTCCTATTTTCTGGAGGCGGTCCTTGCCGCAGCCGGTTTTTCCACGGGGGTCGTCGGCACCGTCAACTGCCGTTACAACGGCCAGGTCTTCGAAACTGGGGTCACCACACCGGACTCCTGGGAGCTCCAGGAGATCCTGGCCTGCATGCGGGACGCTGGCGTGACCCACGTGGTCATGGAGGTCTCCTCCCACGCCCTGGTCCAGGACCGCGTGCGCCGGGTGAGCTTTGATTGCGCCCTGTTCACCAACCTGACCCAGGACCACCTGGATTTTCACAAGGACATGGAAAGCTACGGCGCGGCCAAGGCTCTTTTCTTCACGGATTATGCCGCGGATAACGGCGAAAAGGCCATGTACGCGGTCATCAACCGCGACGACGCCTTCGGCGACTCCCTCTGCCGGCTTGCCCGGTGCAAGGTGGTCACCACCGGGCTCGCAGGAGGGCGGGACATCTTCGGCAGCGACGTGGCCATCAGCCCCGAAGGTCTTTCCGGCCGGGTCCGCTCCCCTCTGGGGGAGGTTTTCATCCACTCGGACATGGCGGGACTCCACAACTTCCGCAACATCCTGTCCGTGGCCGGAGCGGCTCACTGCCTGGGAATCCCCCCGGCCTTGGTGAAGAAGGGAATCGAGGGGCTTTCCCGAGTGCCGGGCAGGCTGGACCGGGTGAAGAACGACCTGTGCCGGAACGTGTTCGTGGATTACGCCCACAGCCCCGACGCTTTGATGAACGTGCTTTCGGCGCTCCGGGCCTGCGGCGCGGGCAGGATCATCACGGTCATGGGCTGCGGCGGGGACCGGGACCGGAAGAAGCGCCCCCTCATGGGGGAGGCGGCGGCCCGGCTCTCCGACCTCTTGGTGGTGACTTCCGACAACCCCCGCAGCGAGGACCCGGACGCCATCATCGCGGAGATTCTGCCGGGCGTCACGCCGCTTTTGCCCGCCTTGTCCGCGGAGGACTTGCGTGCGGCCGAGCCGGCCGCGGGCTTTTTCGTGGAGCCGGCAAGGGAGAAGGCCATCGAGGCTGCGGTTCTGGCCTCCCGGCCGGGGGACACCCTCCTGATTGCGGGGAAGGGCCACGAAAACTATCAAATCATCGGAAAAGCGAAGCGGCATTTCGACGACCGCGAGCAGGCCGCCGCCGCTCTTGCCCTCATAGCCGCCCGGCAGGACGGCCAGTGTTCGAGTCGGCCCGGGAGGCGCCCATGAACGAACCCATGCATGCCTGGAATCTGGGCGACGTGCTCTCCGCCACCGGCGGAGAGCTCCTGCACCAAGGGGCGGAGTCCTTCTCCGCCGTGGCGCTGGACTCCCGGAACATCGGGAAGGCCGAGCTTTTCGTGGCCATCGCCGGGGAAATCCACGACGGCCACCGCTTCGTCTCCGAGGTAGTCGCCCGCGGGGCGGGAGGCGTGGTCATCCGGTCGGACCGCAGGCAGGATCTGGATATGGAGCTGGTCCGCCGCGCCAAAGCAACGGTGATCGCAGTGGGCGACACCGTCGCCGCCCTGGGCGCCCTGGGCAGCTTCCGGCTGCGCCGTTGCGGTTCCCGGGTGTGCGCCATCACGGGCACCAACGGCAAGACCACCACCAAGGAGATGTGCGCGGCCATCTTCGGGCGGAAGTTCGCCACCGCCAAGAACGCGGGGAACTTCAACAACCACATCGGCGTGCCGCTCACCCTGCTGGCGCTCACCCCCGAGATCGAGTGGGTGATCACGGAAATGGGCATGAACCACCCCGGCGAGATCGCCTACCTGGCCTCTCTGGCCCGGCCCGATATCGGCATCGTCACCAACGTGGGCCCGGGCCATCTGGAGGGGGTGGGTTCGCTGGCCGGCGTCATCGCCGCCAAGCGGGAGCTCATCGAAGGCATGGAAGGGGGCACCGCGGTGCTCCTGGCCGATGACGAGAACGTGATCTCCATGGGCCGGGCCTTTTCCGGCCGGGTGCTCACTTTCGGTTTTTCGGAAGAGGCCGACGTACGGGCGGAGGATCTCCGGCAGGAAGACACCGGGACCGCCTTTACCCTCTCGCTTTCCGGTTGTCGCCACCAGGCGCGCATCGCGGCTTTCGGCAGGCACATGGTGCAGAACGCCTGTGCGGCCGCGGCAGCCGGCATGGCCGCGGGCGTTCCCGGGCACCGCATCGTGGAAGGCCTGGCCGGTTTCGCGCCGGTGGCGGGACGGCTCACGGTCCGCAGGCTGGCGGACGGGATCACCGTTTTGGACGACACCTACAACGCCAACCCGTCCAGCATGGCGGCCTCCCTGGACACCTTGAGCGCCCTGGCCTCCGGCAACAGGACCGTTGCCGCTTTGGGGGAGATGCGCGAGCTGGGGGCCCATGCGGCTTCCGAGCATTTCAAGCTGGGAAAAACAGCCGCGGGGCATGGCTTATTTCGGCTGTTCGTGGCCGGCCCCTACGCGGGTCAGGTGGAGGAAGGGGCCCTGTCCGCAGGCATGGCCCCCGAGGCGGTGGTGACCGGTGACCGGGACGAGATTGCCGAGCAGGTGAAGGCACTGGCAAGGCCGGGGGATTTCATCCTGGTGAAGGGCTCCCGGCTGTCGGCAATGGAAAACGTGGTGAAGCGCCTTACGAACCCATAGCAACCCCTGATCCGGCCTGTCAGCGCCGGACGCCGAGGCGGAAATGCTTTTTCATATCCTCTATCCGCTGCACAAGTACTTCTCGGTCCTGAACGTCTTTCAGTACCTGACGTTCCGGGCCATTTACGCCACGGTGACGGGGCTTTTGATCTCCTTTCTCATGGGGCCGTGGATGATCCGCCGGCTCCGGGACATGCAGGTGGGCCAGTACATCCGCGAGGACGGGCCCAAAAGCCACCTGGCCAAGGCGGGCACCCCCACCATGGGCGGCGTTTTGGTCATCACAGCCGTGCTCATCGCCACGTTGCTCTGGGCGGACTTGCGCTCCTACTACGTGTGGGTGGTTCTTTTCGTGTTCGTGGGATTCGGCGCGGTGGGCTTCCGGGACGACTACCTGAAGAAGGTGAAGAAGCAGAACCGGGGGCTTTCGGGAAGGTCCAAGCTCTTCTGGCAGTTCGTCGTGGCGGGATCGGCCTGCGCCATGCTCATCCGCTTTCCGGCCTTCGACACCCGGCTCACGGTGCCTTTTTTGAAGAACGTACACCCCGATCTGGGCGTTCTCTACATCGTCTTCGGGGTGCTGGTGATGGTGGGGGCCTCCAACGCGGTGAACCTGACCGACGGCCTCGACGGCCTGGCCATCGGCCCGGTGGCCATCGCCTTCTCCACCTACATGGTGTTCTCCTACGTGGCCGGCAACGTGAAGATCGCCACCTACCTGCAGATCCCCTACGTGGCGGGCGTGGGCGAGGTTTCGGTCTTCTGCGGGGCCCTGGTGGGGGCCTCCATGGGCTTCCTGTGGTTCAACGCCTACCCGGCCCAGGTCTTCATGGGAGACGTGGGCTCCCTGTCCCTGGGCGGGGCGCTGGGCGCGGTGGCCGTGGCCACCAAGCAGGAGCTGGCTCTGGTCATCGTGGGCGGGCTCTTCGTCATGGAGGCCCTTTCGGTGATCCTGCAGGTCTCTTACTTCAAGATCACCAAGGGCAAGCGCATCTTCAAGATGGCGCCCATCCATCACCACTTCGAGCTCAAAGGATGGCCCGAGCCGCGGGTCATCGTGCGCTTCTGGATCATCGCCATCCTCCTTGCGCTCATTTCGGTCAGTACGCTGAAGCTTCGGTAACGGCCCGGAAACGGTCAAACCCATAGGAAGAGACGAACATGGAGCTGTCCGGGAAAAAAGTTCTGCTGGTGGGGCTGGCGCGGTCCGGAGAGGCCCTGGCGGTATTCTGCAAGGCCCGGGGAGCGGACGTTACGGTCACGGACATCGCTTCGGAAGAGGCCCTGGGAGACAGGGTCCGGCGCATGAGGGAGCTTTCCGTGACGCTTACGCTGGGGCCCCATCGAGAGGAGGTCTTCACCAGTGCGGACCTCATCGTGGTAAGCCCCGGCGTCCCCCACACCCTTGCCGTGCTTGATGCCGCGCGGAAAAAGGGCATTCCCGTGATCGGCGAGGTGGAGCTCGCCTCCCGCTTCATCACGGCTCCCCTGGTGGCCGTGTCGGGGACCAACGGCAAGAGCACCGTGGTCACGCTCCTGGGCGTCATCTTCCAGAACGCGGGCCTGCGGGTCTTTACGGGCGGCAACCTGGGCAACCCGCTCATCAACGCCGCGGCCGAGGACGGCTCCTACGATGTCGTGGTGGCCGAGATCTCCAGCTTCCAGCTGGATACCATCGAGGCTTTCCGGCCCAAGGTGGCTGTTCTGTTGAACGTCACCGAGGACCACCTGGACCGCTACCCGGACATGGACGCCTATGCCGAGAGCAAGGCGCGCCTGTTCGAGAACCAGGAAGCGTCCGACTTCGCGGTGCTGAACGGCAACGACTCCTACTGCAGGGGCATGCGGGGCGGCATCGCGGCAAAGAAGCTCTACTTCACGGGCAGGCAGGGCTTGCCGGGGGCGGACATCATGCCCGGAGAAATCAACGTGGACCTGGGCTCCGAGAAGTTCTCGCTCTCCCTTGAAAAGATGAAGCTCGTGGGCACCCACAACATGGAGAACGTGGCGGCGTCCGCCATTGCGGCGCGGCTGGCCGGAGCTCCGGTGGCCGCCATCCAGAAGTCCGTGGATGAGTTTGCCGGGCTTTCCCACCGCATCGAGTTCGTTCGGGAACGGAACGGGGTCTCCTATTATGACGATTCCAAGGCCACCAATGTGGACGCGGTGGTGAGGGCCCTGGAAGGGTTTCCCCGGCCGGTGATCGTCATCATGGGAGGCCGGGACAAGGAGTCGGACTTCGGCATCCTGGTTCCCATGGTGAGGAAACATGCGGCCTTGGTGGTGGTGACCGGTGAGGCAGCGGAGAAGATCGCGGGTTCGCTTTCGGACCACGTGGAGATCGAGCGGGCGAAAACCATGAAGGACGCCGTTGTCCTTGCTGCATCCCGGGCGCTCCCGGGCTGGTCGGTCCTGCTGAGCCCGGGTTGCGCCAGCTTCGACGCCTATCGCAACTACGCGGAGCGCGGAGATGACTTCAAGAATGCGGTGATGGCTCTTTAGCAGCGGTTCGGAAGGCTTTGCGGGGCGGCTATGGACAGGGCGAAAAGCAAAAAACGGGGAACGGGGCGGATGGACGCGCTTCTCATGATCGCGGTGTTCTCCCTGCTGGGGATCGGGATTGTGATGGTCTACAGCGCCAGCTCGGCCCTGTCGCTCAAGGAGCATGGCACGGACATGTTCTACGCCAAGCGCCAGCTCGCCTTCGCCCTGGCCGGGCTCTTCATGCTGGCGGTGGGCAGCCGGCAGCCCTACCCGGTCT
>JBFMHL010000190.1:0-11174 GCA_040753055.1 Thermodesulfobacteriota bacterium
CCCAGATGGCCTTGTTGTCCACCATCTCGTTCACCAGGTCCGTGGTCCAGGGCCGCTGCTCCGGACCCAGCAGGTTCTGGGCGCCCACCGTGGCGGTGAGGGCCTTGGCCATGGCGTAGATGAAGTAATAGTAAGCCGTGGTGGGAGAAGCGTAGAACGGGGACGGAACCCCACTCCACAAATAGTTGGGCGTGTAACTGAACCAGTTGGCCGCCGCCGTGACCATGGGGTCGTCCGACTTGCCGATCATGGCCAGCTGCCACAGGCCGGAGCCGGTCATGGTACCGTAGGTCCACGGGCTGGTGTAGCCGAAGCTGCCGCGGCCGCTCCCGAGATCCCTGAAGGTATACTGGAGCCAGGCATAGTTGGCTGTGGCCCAGGGCTCGGTGGCGCTGGAAACGCCCAGGAAGCGGTTGGCGTACCACAGGCCCATGACCGCGAACTGAGTGTTGGAGTTGTCGCCGCAGTTGTCCCACCGGTCGTAGCCCCAGGAGCCGTGGCAGGAGGAGCCGGGGTTGTTGACCTGGTAGCTTTCCGTAAAGAGCTTGGCGCCGTTGATCAGATTGGTGAGGGTAATGGGCACGTTGTCCGCCTGGGCCGCATACAGCGCCAGGGCCAGAAGGCAGGAGTTGTGGGCATAGTTCTGCTCGCCGTCCTGGGAGCCCAGCTCAATGAGGCCGCCCCCGCGGTCCACGGCATGGTCCATGATGTACTGGATGCCTCGGGTGATTCCCGTATACTGCCAGGACACGCCGGTTTCCAGCAGGGCCGCCACTGCGAAGGCCGTGGATGTGTTGGGGTTTCCGTACCGGCTGTCGCTCCAGGACCCGTCCCCGAGTTGCTTGTTTATAATCCACTGCTGGCCGCCGTGGATGGCGTCCGAAACCTTCTGCTGATTCGCCGCCAATGCGGGCTGCGCAAACAACGCCAGACAGACAGCTGCCAGAAGCGCAAACGAAACCCTCTTCATCTTCCCCTCCTTGCGGTATCGGCCCGTTGGGCCTTGCCTAAAGGAATATCTTTTCTTTACAGATGCTTGCCATGACCCAAGCCATAGCAGGCTATTCACAGGATTTCTTGTTATCCCCTAACTCCGATAAAAATTCAAGGCAAAAGCGTGGGAAACATTTCACACTTCAAAGGCCGCCGCCGGCTCTTTCCATTGCCTGTTTCCTACCCGGAAGGCCCATGTGCCGCCGGAAAAGGCGAGTCTGCCCGGTCCTGGCTCCGGTGGGGCCGCCGGCTTGAAAGGGGAAGGGTTTCCTGCTATTGCAGGCGCCATGGAAAAAAGGCGCATCATCATCGTGGGCGCTGGGCCGGCCGGCCTTGCCTGCGCCATCTTCCTCCGCCGCGCAGGAGAAAACCCCCTGGTCCTGGAAAAGAGTGCCACTCCCGACAGCAAGCCTTGCGGGGGCGGCCTCACCCCCCGGGCCGTCCGTCGTATTAAGAAGGTGGGGCTCAACCTTTTCATTGGGCAGCCCTTCCATCAGGTGGAGTGCAACGCCGAACCCTGGCATTACAACCTCTTCACCACCCGCCTGCCCGCCCTCCACATCGTGCGCCGCGCCGACTTGAACCGCAGCCTGCGGGAGGAGGCCGAACGCGCCGGGGTCGAGGTGCGCCGCGCCCGCGTCCTGCGGGTGCGCCACGACGCACCGGGATTTTCCCTGCAAACGGACACCGGGGATTTCGCCTGCGAGATCCTGGCCGCGGCGGACGGCGCCGCCAGCCGGGTCCGGCGGTCTCTTTCCGGCTCGGTGCCCCGCCTGGCCTATGCCGCCATGGTGGACGAAGTGCGGACCGACCGCGTACCGGACCGCGTGATCTTCGACGGCGGGCAGGTCATGCCCGCGGGCTACGGCTGGGTCTTCCCCTATGGGGACGGCGCGACCAACGCGGGGGTCTTCAACCTGGGCACCCCAGCCACCGGAACCATGCGCGGGCTCCTGGACCGCTATGTGCAGGCGCGGCTCTCCACGGACAGCCGCGGACGGCGGGTGACCGGAGGCATCGGGGTCTGGGGAGTCTACCGCCTGCCGACCCGGGTTCCGGCCCTTCTTTTGGGCGACGCGGGCGGTTTTTTGGACCCGCTCACCGGCGAGGGGATCTATCAGGCCCTCTTCACCGGACGGGCGGCGGCCGAGTCCATCCTGGCCGGCGGGCCGGCGGGGGCCCGGGCGGCCTACGAGCGGCGCACCGCCCTCCTGCGTGCCAACTACCGGCTCATCGCAAAGCTCACGGACTGGGCCTACCGCCATCCCAGGGAAGGCGGCAGGCTCCTGGGCCTTCCCTTTGTCCACTATCCGCTCACCGAGGCTCTTTTGCGGGGCATGAACACCTCCATGATCGCCCTGGGTGCACCTGCATGGCTGCTTTTGTCCCTGGCGCGTCCCGTGCTCCTGGGCCACGACCACCTTTCCCGCATGCCTCCCGAGCGGGCGGAAGCCCTTTACAAAAAGAGCAAAAAAGTCTAGTTTCGCAATTCTCCGGCCCTGCTCCAAAAACGTGGGCCGGTGCGAGACCGAGCGTTAACCGCCAAGGAGATCTCCGTGGGCGAAGAAGCAGCCGTTTCCCATTTGCAGGAAGAGCTGGCCAGCCTCAAGGGCCTCGTAGAGGAACTCTCCGGCCAGAAGAAGTTCTTCGAGGCCCTTCTTCACAGCCTTCCGGGCATCGTCTACGTGTTCGACGAGAGTTTGAACGTCATCCTGTTCAACCACAACGTGGCCGAAGCCACGGGTTACACGGACGAGGAGATCCCCCAGCGCAACCTCCTGGAGCTTTTCGCCCAGCCGGACCGGGATGCGGTCCGCACGGCCATCCGGGGCGTTTTCGAGTCGGGCTTCGGCATCGTGGAAGCCCAGATGCAGAGCAAGGACGGCCGCTCCACGCCCTACCTCTTCACGGGCCAGAAGACCACCATCGGCGACATCCACTATCTGGTGGGCGTGGGCCTGGACATGACGCCGGTGAAGGCCGCGGAAAGCGCCATGCACGAGTCCGAGGCCCTGTACCGGATATTCGCCGAGCGCATGACCGAGGGCGTCATGCTCTTCACCGGGCCGAAGATCCTGTTCGTGAACCGAGCCTTCATCAAGCTCTTCGGCTACGAGTCGGCGGACGAGTTCATGGGGCTCAAGCCCCTGGACCTGGCTGCGGAATCCTACACCATCTACTTCAAGGAGCTCTACGAGACGCTGGCCGCCGGAGTCTCCCACGAGCGGAGCTTCCAGGCCCGGTGGAAGGACAAGAAGGGCCGCGAGTTCTGGGTGGAGGGCCGGGGCATCCGCATCACCTGGAAGGGCAAGCCCAGCATCCTCATCACGGCCCGGGACATCACGGAGGTCAAGCAGAAGGAAATCACCATGCGGGAGGAGGCGGAGCAGCTCCGGCGGGAGAATGTGAACCTGCGCTCCTCCATCAAGGACCGCTACCGCTTCGGCGACATCGTGGGCAAGAGCCCGGCCATGCAGCGCATCTACGAGCTCATCTTAAACGCCGCGGCCACCTCGGCCAACGTCATCATCTACGGCGAGTCCGGCACGGGCAAGGAACTGGTGGCCCGGGCCATCCACGACATGAGCTCCCGGGCGAAGAACGACTTCGTGCCCGTAAACTGCGCCGCCATCCCCGAGAACCTTCTGGAGAGCGAGTTCTTCGGCCATAAAAAAGGAGCCTTCACCGGCGCCCACACGGACAAGCACGGATACCTGGACCTGGCGGATGCGGGCACCCTCTTCCTGGACGAGGTGGGCGAGCTCACGCCGGTTTTGCAGGTGAAGCTCCTGCGGGCCATCGAGGGCGGGGGCTACACGCCCGTGGGCTCCAACGTGACCAAGACCTCGGACTTCCGGGTCATCGCCGCCACCAACCGGAACCTCATGGACCTGGTGCGCCGGGCGCAAATGCGGGAGGACTTCTTCTTCCGCATCCACATCATCCCCATCAACCTTCCCGCGCTGCGGCAGCGCAAGGACGACATCCCGCTCCTGGTGGAGCATTTCCTCCGCATGTACTCGCCGGAGAAGAAGGCCATTCCCCTTCCGGGCCAGGTGATGGACCAGCTTTCCAACTACGACTGGCCGGGAAACGTGCGGGAGCTCCAGAACGTGATCCAGCGCTACCTGACGGTGAAGCGCCTGGACTTCCTGATGCCCATGTCGGACCGGGTGGAGGCGCCGGAGCCGGTGGCCCAGGGCTTCGCCCCCGCGCAGGAGACGGCGCGGGAGCCGCGGGAGCTTCGGGACGCGACGGCCAGCGTGGAGAAGAACGTGATCCGGGAGGCGCTGGACCGGAACCGGTGGAACAAGAGCAAGACGGCCATGGATCTGGGGGTTTCCCGCAAGACCCTGTTCCGAAAAATGAAACGTTTTGGGCTGATATGATTCAAACCGGGCACAATTGTCCCAAACTGGAGATGTTTGTTAATTTTCGATTTTAAAACAGGTAGTTAAAATTGTCCCACTGCCCCATTCAGGCCCCTCCCGCCTCCGGCGGCGGCCAACCTTGTCCCATGCCCGAACCCGGGGAAACATCCCTTCGATTAAAATTTTTCCCATCTATTTCAATATATTAAAACATATCCGCCCTGTTTGGCACCATCCTTGCTGAACCTTGCCCGTGCGGCGCGGCACCCCACCGCCCCGGTTTAGATCCGGCTCCCCCCCCGCATTGAACCATATGCGGACGGGAGCAGGATGGAGCGAAATCCGGCGAAGCAGCCGGACGCCTGCATGCAGCAAGGCATTGACCCGCCGCCCCGCTGCCGAATCTAACCCTTCCGGCCCAAATCCGCTTGCGGAGGAATCCATGACCGAACAACGAAAGATCCGGGTGCTCATCGCCAAGCCGGGCCTGGACGGCCACGAGCGGGGCGCGCGTGTCATCGCCTACGGCCTGCGCGACGCCGGCTTCGAGGTCATCTACACCGGCCTGCGCCAGACCCCGGACCAGATCGCCGCCGCCGCCGTCCAGGAAGACGTGGACGTGGTGGGCCTATCCATACTCTCGGGCGCCCATCTGACCCTCACCCGCAAGGTCCTGGACAAGCTGGCCGAACAGAACGCCGGCGACATCCTGGTACTGGTGGGCGGCATCGTCCCCGAGGCGGACATTCCGGCCCTTTCCGGAATGGGCGTGTCCGGGGTATTCACCTCCGGCACTCCCGTCTCCAAGGTGGCCGAATTCATCCGGAGCACGCTCGCCAACAAGGCCGCGTAACGCAAGACCCCTGGAGAACCCATGTCCGGCGACGACAGAAAAGATCAGGGTTCCGGCTCCTTCCTGGCCGGGGTGGAACGCGCCCGCAGCGCGTGGGATGAAAGCGTTCTCAAAAAAGCGGTTGCGAAGTGCAACCTGCCCGAATCCCCCACCCGCCACTACACCCCGCTCGACTGGGATCAGTCCAACTATCTGGAAAAAGTAGGCTTTCCTGGCCAGTACCCCTTTACCGCTGGCAACACTCCGGTGGAGTTCTGGAAGGCCCACGCCCGGCTCGCGGCCCTGGCCGGCTACCGGCCCGACTGGGGCGGCCGGGGCGTGGGGCGCTATGGCGGCTTCGGCGCTCCCGAAGACTACCGCGACTACCTGATCCGCATGCACGGGCAGAATCGCAAGGGCGGGCCCAACATGGCCTTCGACCTCGCCACCCAGTGCGGCTACGACCCCGACGCCCCCGAAGCCGCCGGCGAGGTGGGGCGCGTGGGGGTGTCCGTATCCAGCCTCCGGGATTTCGAGATCATCTACGAGCCCTACCGCGGCGACCAGGAGCTCACCCAGATCGGCAGCAACTTCACCATCAACGCCCCCTGCTGCGTCATCATCGCCATGTACTGCGCGCTGGCCGAGCAGCGGGGAATTCCGCCCGCCGCCCTGCGGGGCACGCCCCAGAACGACATTTTAAAAGAGTTCATCGCCCGGGGGACCTACATCTTCCCCCCGGCCGAGAGCTTACGGCTCTTCCGCGACACCCTGGGCTTCCTGCGCAAGACCATGCCCAAGCTAAACGTCTGCTCCATCGGCGGGTACCACATCAGGGAGGCCGGAGCCACGCCGGTCCAGGACCTGGCCTACTCGCTCAGCTTCGCCCGCGCCTATCTCGCCGCCGGCCTGGAAACGGGGCTTCCCGTGGACGACTTCGCACCCATGTTCACCTTCAACGCCTTCGGCGGCTCCATGAAGATCTACGAGGAGATAGCGATGCAACGGGCGGCGAGGCGGATGTACGCCCGCATGCTGAAGGAGGACTTCGGGGCCAAGAGCGCCCGCAGCATGCTCATCCGCCAGATCACCACCGTGCATGTGGGCTGCTCCTCCACAACGCTCCAGCGGCCGCTCAACAACCTGGCCCGCGCCGTGATGGGCGGAATGGCGGCCGGCATGTCCGGCGGCGTGCCCGCCGCCTACCCGGCCTTCGACGAGCCCCTGGGCCTGGGGCACAGTCTGGAGGCCCAGCAGCTCCAGATGGACGCCACCCGCATCCTTCTGTCCGAAACCGGCATCACCGACGTGTGCGACCCCTGGGCCGGCTCCTACTTCATGGAGAGCCTGACGGACGAAATGGAGGCCGCGGCCGCGGCCGAGATGGCCAAGATCGAAGGGATGGGCGGTGCCGTGGCGGCCGTGGAGTCCGGCTACCTTTCCCGGGCCGTGGCCAAGAGCGCCTACGAGAAGCAGAAACGGGTGGAAGCGGGCGAGGACCTGGTGGTGGGGGTCAACTGCTACGTGAGCCCGCTGGAGATGACCGTCGAGGTGAACCGCCAGGTGGAGGCCACCTACGACCCGGCACTCATGGCCACCGCCGAGGAGCGCCGCATCAAGGCCATGGCGGACCTCAAGCGCGAGAGGAACACAAAGGCCGTGGCCAAGGCCCTTTCCGACCTGGCGCTCACCTGCCGCGACCCGGAACGCAACGTCATGCCCGAGGTGCTGGCCGCCGTCAAAGCCTACGCCACCCTGCAGGAAATCTGCGACGTGATGCGGGAGGTCTTCGGCGTGTTCGCGCCCGCCAAGCTCTGATAAACCGCCGCCCTGCGGCGAAAAGCCATACGAGGCCCCATCCATGAAAGACGGAAGCCCGGAAAACCCCGCCCCGGCCGCCAAGCGCGAGCAGATCGCCCGCGCCAGGGAGACGTGGGAGCAGAAAAAGGTCGCCCCCCGGATGAAGAGCTTTTCCCTGGAAAAGCCCCTCAACCGCTTCTATACGCCCCTGGATCTCCCCGAGGATTTCGATTTCCTTGGAAAAGTGGGCTTTCCCGGCCAGTACCCCTTCACCGCCGGCAACAGCCCCTTCGAGTTCTGGAAGGTCCACGAGCGCCTGGCCGCCCAGATGGGCTTCCGGCCCGACTGGGGCGGCACCCGGGGCGTGGGCAAGTACGGCGGCTTCGGCACGGCAGAGGACTACCGCGACTACCTGATCCGCATGCATGGGATGGGCCGCGTGGGCGGGCCCAACATGGCCTTCGACCTGGCCACCCAGTGCGGGTACGACTCGGACGCGCCCGAGGCCGCCGGAGAGGTGGGCCGAGTGGGCGTGGCGGTGGACACCCTGGCCGACTTCGCCACCATCTACGAGCCTTACACGGGCGACAAGGACATTGACAAGGTCCCCAGCAACTTCACCATCAACGCCCCCTGCTGCGTGATCCTGGCCATGTACTTCGCCCTGGCCGTAAAACGCGGCATCTCCCCCGCCGCCCTGCGGGGCACGCCGCAAAACGACATCTTGAAGGAGTTCATCGCCCGCGGCACTTACATCTACCCGCCCCGGGAAAGCCTCCGGCTGTTCCGCGACTCGCTGGCCTTCCTGCGGGAGAAAATGCCGCTCGTAAACGTCAACTCCATCGGCGGCTACCATATCCGGGAAGCGGGCGCGACCCGCGCCCAGGACCTGGCGTACTCCTTGGAGAACGCGCGGGCCTATCTCTCCGCCGGCGTGGAGGCGGGCCTGGACGTGAACGACTTCGCCACCATGTTCACCTTCAACGCCTTCGGCGGCTCCATGCAGCTCTATCACGAGGTGGCCTTCCAGCGCGCGGCCCGGAGGATGTACGCGAAGCTCCTCAAGGAAGGCTTCGGCGCCACGAACCCCAAGGCCATGATCATCCGCCAGCCCATCACCGCCCATATCGGCTGCTCCTCCACCACGCTCGCCCGCCCGCTCAACAACTGGGTCCGCGCCGCGGTGGGAGGCATCGCGGCCGGCATGTGCGGCGGCATCCCCGGAGTGTTTCCGCCCTTTGACGAGCCCCTGGGCCTGGGCCACTCCATCGAGGCCACCCAGATGCAGCTCGATGCCACCCGCGTCCTCATGTACGAGTCGGGCATCACCGACGTGGTTGACCCCTGGGCCGGCTCCTACTTCATGGAGTCGTTGACGGACGAGATCGAGGCCGAAGCGGCGGCCGAAATGGAAAAGGTGCAGAAGATGGGCGGGGCCGTGGCGGCCATCGAGAGCGGCTACATGCAGCGCGCCGTGGCCAAGAGCGCCTATGAAAAGCAAAAACGCATCGAGAGCGGCGAGGACCTGGTGGTGGGCGTCAACTGCTACACCTCAGATCTCGAGCTGACCGTATCCATCAACCGCGAGGTGGAGCCCACCTACGACCCGGCGCTCATGGTCACCGCCGAGGAGCGCCAGGTGGAAAAGCTCAAAAAATTCAAGGCGTCCCGTGACGGCAAAACCGCGGCATCGCTCCTTTCCACCCTGAAGAGCCACGCCAAGGACCCGGCCCGGAACCTCATGCCAGACATCTGCGAGTGCGTGCAAGCCGACTGCACCCTCCAGGAGATCTGCGACGCCATGCGCGACGTGTTCGGGCAGGCCCAACCGGTGAAACTGTAGCCGATAGAAAAACTATGGCCTCTGCAAACCCCTTATTCGACTCTTTGGTTTCCGGCGTGCTTTCCGGCGACGCCCGCTCGCTCTCCCGGCTCATCACCCGGATCGAGAACCGGGAGCCCGGCTGGAAGCAGGCCATGCAGCGCCTCTACCCCGTCTCCGGGAACGCAGCGGTCATCGGCATCACCGGGAGCCCGGGCGCCGGGAAAAGCACGCTCACGAACGCGCTGGCCCAGAATCTGGCCGCCGGCGGCAAGAAGATCGGCGTCATCGCCGTGGACCCCTCCTCGCCCTTTTCCGGCGGGGCGCTCCTGGGCGACCGGCTCCGCATGCGGGAAGCCGCCGTGAACCCGGACATCTTCATCCGTTCCATGGCCACCCGCGGGGCCTTGGGGGGCCTGTGCCAGGGCGCGCGCGACGTGGCCCGGGCCATGGCCGCCTTCGGCAAGGACGTGATTCTCATCGAGACCGTGGGCGTGGGCCAGGACGAGGTGGAGGTGGTGAAGACCGCGGACCTGGTCCTCGTGGTCCTGACTCCGGGCCAGGGCGACGGAATCCAGGCCCTCAAGGCCGGAATCATGGAGATCGCCGACATCTACGTGGTCAACAAGGCGGACCGCGAAGGCGCCGACGAGGTGGTGGCCGACGTCTGCGCCATGCTGGAGCTCGCCCGCACCCACGACGAGCCCGACGCCCCGGTCATCAAGGCCTCGGCGCTCACGGGCCTGGGAGTGGACGAGCTTACCCGCGCCGTCCTCGAGGGGCTTGCCGGCGGCAAGAACCGCTCCGCCTGGCAGCGGGCGCGGATCAAAGAGGAGGTTCTGGGCCTGGTGGAAGGCCACCTGCTGTCGGCCCTCATCGCACGGTTTTCCAAAAACGGCGCCCTGGACCATGCCGTGGACGAGATCCTGGCCGGCGCCTCCGATCCCTACACGGCTGCGGACCAGATCCTGGAACAAGCCCGGATCAACCCATAAGCCATTGCCATGGTCAGTTTTTTATCCAGGAGAAACCGGATGTCCGAAATGAACGGCATGACAAGGAAACTGGCGGAGTTCCTGGTCCGGACGGACCAGGCGACCATCCCCGCCGAGATGTTCGAGCACGCAAAGGTGGCCTTCCTGGACTTCCTCGCCGTCACCTACGGCGGCAAGGACGACCCCCTGGTGGACAAGCTCATCGCCTACGCCGAGCTCATGGGCGGAAAAGAGCAGGCCAGCCTCATCGGCCAGGGCATGAAACGCAGCATGGAGCAGGCGGCGCTCATCAACGGAGCGGCCAGCCATGCCCTGGACTACGACGACACCCTGGTTTCCTTTCTGGGGCATCCCTCGGTCACCATCTTCCCTTCGCTCCTGGCCCTTTCCCAGGTGCGGGGCAAGTCCGGACGGGACTTCCTCGGCGCCTACCTCATCGGGCTTCAGGTGGGAGGCACCATCGGCGCCTGCGCCGGCCTGGACCACTACCTGGCCGGCTGGCACGCCACCTCCACCCTGGGCCATCTGGCCTCGGCCGCTGCTTGCGCCCGCCTCATCGGGTTGAATGAGCAACAATCCCTTTATGCCCTGGGCATCGCCGCCACCATGTCCTCGGGGCTCAAGCGCAACTTCGGCACCATGGTGAAACCTTTCCACGCGGGCCGCGCCGCCGCCGGAGGCCTCATGGCCGCGCTCCTGGCCGAGTCCGGCTTCACCGCCGCGGAGGACGCCCTGGAAGGGCCCCAGGGATTTTTCGAATGCCTCAAGGGCAAGGTGAACGAGCAGATCCTGGGCTTTCTCGGCCTGGGCTGGGACGTGGTGAACCTCTCCCAGAAGTATCACGCCTCCTGCCACGCCACCCACTCTCCGCTGGAAGCAGCCCGGGAGATCGTGGCCGAAAACAAAATCGCGATTTCCGACATCGAAAAGATCGTCGTGCACAGCTCCGAGGTCACCATGCAGGCGGCCAAGAACCCGGACCCCAAAACCGGGCTGGAAGGCAAGTTCTCGGTCCCCTTCTGCGTGGCCAACGCGCTGTTGCAGGAGAACACCGGCATGGCCGCCTTCACCGACGAACGGGTGAACGACCCGGCGGTCCGGGCGCTGGTGAAAAAGATATCCGTGGTGAAGGACCCCGCCAAAACGGCCCTGGAAGCCACCGTGGAGATCACGGTCAAGGGCGGGAAGACCTTCACCGGCTTCTCCGACATCCTGCAGAAGATTCCGCCGCTGGAGAAGAAGCAGGCCAACGTGCGGGTGAAGTTCCAGGACATGGCGTCGGCCGTCGTGGGCGCGGCCCGCGCCGAAGAGCTCGCCCGGAAGGTGGACGGACTTTTGGAAAATCCTGATATTTCAGCGCT
>JBFMHL010000191.1:0-13322 GCA_040753055.1 Thermodesulfobacteriota bacterium
CTCCCTTCTTTCCGTAAGACTTTTTGAAACAGGCCCCAAAGCCGCCATCCGAGGTCTACTGCCTATAATGGCCGCATAACAAAGCGTTCACCGCGAAAGGGAAGCGCATTTAAATGGAATAGCCCCTCTAGAAAAACTATTTGGAGATGAGTCCTATCCATCTTGTCTCCCGCTCCCAGCGTTCACGATCACCAAAAAGGAGAACACCATGAAGATCCTGCTGCTGCTCGCCCCCCTGGCCGCCCTGGCGCTTTGTGGCTGCGCCGCGGCAAAACCGGCCCCGCAGATGGCCAACGGAGAGCTGGCCCCCTGCCCCGGCTCGCCCAACTGCGTGTCCTCCCTGGCAAAGGAAAGCTCCCGCTATATAGCGCCGATTGCTTTCAACACGGATCCGAAATCGGCCATGGAGCGCCTGGCCAAGGTGATCGCCGCCATGCCCAACGCCAAGATCGAAAAGCAGGGCCCGGAGCTCATCGAGGCCAGCTTCAAGTCCAAGGTTTTCGGCTTCGTGGACGACCTGACGGCGCGGATGGATGCCGCCAACAACCGCATCGAGGTGCGGAGTGCGGCTCGCTCCGGCTACTATGATTTCGGGGTGAACCGCAGCCGGCTGGAAAAGATCCGCAAGGCCTTTGCCGAGGGCGCCAATCCCTGACGGGGGCGCATCCATCCCGCTCGGGCGCCGCTTCGCACCCTGCGCCGGGGCTGCCGTGGACAGCCAGGCCGGAATGTGGTAATGTATTTATTTCTATGACCCTTCCGGAGGGCGCCATGCCCGGTAAGACGTTTGAAAACCATGCCCTATCTGCCGTTTTTTGCGGCTTGGCCGTGGTTTTCGCCCTCCTCCTTCCCGCGGCCGGGGCCTTCGCCCAAGACTCCCACGACACCGACGCCATCAACAGCTATCACTGGAAAATCGGGACGATGGCCCCCAACGGCGTGGGCTACTCCAACCAGATCAAGCGCTACGTCCTGCCCCTCATCGACCTCATCAGCGAAGGCGAGGTGCACGTCAAGGTATACTGGGGCGGCCTCATGGGCGACGATGCGGACATCATCCGCAAGATGCGCTTCGGGCACCTGAACGGCGCGGGATTGTCGGGCCAGGGCGCGACCATCCTTTGCCCGGAGATGGCCGTTCTGGAGCTGCCCTTCCTCTTCACCGACTACGACGAGGTGGATTACATAGAAAAAGTTATGCATCCCGTGTTCAGCAACTACATGGAAAAGAGCGGCGTGTTCCTCTACACCATGCTGGACCAGGACTTCGACCAGATTTACTCGGTCAACAGCCCGCTGGCCAAGGTTTCAGACTTTTCCAAGGCACGCTTCCTCACCTGGTACGGCCCTCTGGAGGAGGAGCTGTTGAAGGCGCTGGGCTGCTCCCCCATCCCCGTTTCCGGGACCCACATCGCCCCGGCCATCAACGACAAGATAGCCGACGCCGCCATCGCGCCAGCCATCTTCGTGGTGGGCAGCCAGCTCTTCACCACCATTCGCTACGTGAACCCCGTCAAGATCCGTTACTCCCCCGCCGTGGTGGTGCTCCGCCTGGATGACTGGAAAGCCTTGCCCGAGCGCTACCACGAGGTCTATGAGGTCATGCACGAAGAGGTGCGCCAGAACATCGTGAACGACATCCGCCGCGACAACCAGCGTTTCCTGGCTGCCGTGACCAAGTACGGAGTCAAGGAAACGCGCATGTCTCCGGCGGAGCGCGAGAAGCTCAGGGCCGCAGTTGTGCCGCTGTGGCAGAACATGGCGGGAAGGTTGTACCCGGAGGAGCTCCTGACCCAGGTCCTTGCCCACTTAACGGAGTTCCGTGAGAAAAAGGCCGGAAAACAAAAGTAACGATCACGCCCGGACAAGGCCTTTGCAGGGGCCGGCCGGATTGGCGCGCACGCCATTTCTTGCTTAATTTAATAATGAAAGTCATGCATCCCCCATCCGAACGCGTAAACGACCTGCGGCCCAAACGGACCGCGGTATTTTTTTTGTGCCTGATGGCGCTCCTGTGCCTTCCTGCGCCGGACTCCGCCCGCGCCGGAGAGGCTTCGGGCTCTTCCTCCATTATCTGGAAGTTCGGCACCGTCGCCCCCCAGGGGGTCGGGTACGCAAACCAGATCAAGCGGTTGGTGCTGCCCGTGGTGCAGGAAGCTTCGGGGGGGGCGATCCAGGTGAAGGTCTTCTGGGGCGGAACCATGGGCGACGACCCGGAAATCATCCGCAAGATGCGCTTCGGGCACCTGAACGGCGCGGGTCTTACCGGATACGGAGCCACCTTGCTCTCCCCGGAGCTCACGGTCCTGACGCTTCCCTTCCTTTTCGAAAACGAAAATGAGGTGGATTTCATAAAGAAGAACATGCGGGGCGTTTTCTCCGCGGCCATGGAAAAAAGCCAAGTGTACCTCTTCGCCTGGATTGACCAGGACTTCGACCAGATTTACTCCGCGAGCTGGCCCATGGACACCCTGGCCCAGTTCCCCAAGGCCCGCTTCCTCACCTGGTACGGCCCCGTGGAGGAGGAGCTGTTCAAGATGCTGGGCACCAAGCCCATACCGGTGCGCACCTCGGACATCCTGTCCGCGCTGGATCATAAGCTGGGCAACTCCCTCATCGCGCCGGCCATCTTCGTGGTGGGAAGCCAGATGTTCTCCCGTTTAAACTATGTCAACCCCATGAAGATACGATACTCGCCCGCCGTGGTGGTGGTGCGGCAGGAGGACTGGCAGGCGCTGCCCCAGCGTTTCAAGGACAAGTATTTCGAGCTGCGCGACGGGTTGGAAGCCGCCTTCACCACGGAGATTCGCCATGAGAACAAGCGCTTTTTGGCGGCCATCAAAAAATACGGAATCACGGAGGTGACGGTGGCGCCGGAGGAGCTTTCCCGCATGAAGACGGCGACCCGGCCGCTTTGGGACAAGCTGGCCGGCCGCATGTACCCCCGGGAGCTCCTGGACCAGATCCTGGCGCTGCTTTCCGAGTACCGCGCAAAAGAAGGAGGGGCCGCCGCCAAGTAGGCGGGGCGCCTCCGGGTTGCTGCAGGACAGGCAGAAGATGATCAGACGCTTCCTAAACGCATTCGATTACAGCCGCTGGCTCGCATTCGCAGTGCGCAGGCCGTGGACCGTAATCCTGCTGGTACTGCTGGTGACCATCCTTCTGGGGGTCCGCCTCCCCCGCCTGGCCATCCACGCCACATCCTACGAAGTCGCCATCAAGGATATCCCCTCCTACAAGGCCTACCAGAGCTTCCTTACGGAGTTCGGGGGCGGGGAGTACATTCAGGTCATCGCCAAGGGGAAATACGTCTTCGATCCCCGGGTCTTCGCCAAGTTGGGCGAGCTGGCCGACCAGTTCGAGCAGATCCCCGGGGTGATCAAAGTCATCAGCCTGCCCGGAGCCAAGAAGGACATGGACCTCCTGGACGAATGGTCCGTGGAGGAGTTCTCCCACATCCTGGCGCCCGTCAAGCTGTTCGAAAAAAACATCATCTCCCCGGACCGCCAGAAGACCGCCTTCACGCTGCTCATTGACGATATCACCCAGGAAGAGAGCATCGTCAAGGCCGTAAACCGGATCATCGAGAAGGAGAAGGAAAAGGGTTCGGGGCTCACCATGTACGCCATCGGCATGCCGCTGGTGTCCCAGTCCCTGCTCGCCTGCATCCAGCGCGACTTCTCCGCACTTCCTCCCATCACCTTCCTGGTGATGGTGCTGGTCCTGCTCCTGGTTTTCAAGTCCGTGCGGGCCGTGCTCCCGTCGGTGTTCTGCCTCATGGGCAGCCTGATCTGGACCTTCGGGGTCATGGCCTGGACCGATACCCCCGTCTCGTCGCTCACCCTGGTGGTTCCGGTCTTCCTCCTGGCCGTGGGCACGGCCTACTGCCTGCACGTGACCGCATCCTACTACGAAGCCGCGGCAAATGCGGAGTCCTCCGCGGAGGCGGCGGAAAAAAGCCTCAACGACATGAGGCTTCCCACCACTCTTGCGGTCTTCACCACCGTCCTGGGCCTATCCACCCTGGTCATCAACCCCACCCAGACCATCCGCGAGTTCGCCATCCCTGCCTGCATCGGGATGTTCTCCATCCTCATCCTAATCTTCTTCCTTTTCCCGGCCATGCTGGCCCTGGTTCCGCTGCCGAAGAAGAAGTACAAGGAGGCCGGCGGAGAAACCCTGGGGCGCTTCCTGGCGCGGGTGGCCCGGCTGGACATCGCCCACCAGCGCCCCCTGTTCGCCGTACTGGGCCTGATCCTCATCGTGTCGCTCCTCGGGCTCTTCCGGCTGCGCATTGACGCGGACATCACCAAGTACTTCCGCGAGTCCGAGCCCGTGGCCCAAAACTTCCACCAGGTATACAAGGACATGTCCGGCAGCTTCCCGGTGAATGTCATCGTGGACGCGGACAAGCCCGACTACTTCATGCAGCCGGCCAACCTCAAGAAACTCGGCGCCTTGCAGGAATACCTGGAGTCCCTGCCGGGAATAGACAAGACCGTATCGTTCGCCGACTACATCAAGGTCATCAACTACTCGGTGAACGAGCACAAGCCGGAGTATTACTCGCTCAACATGGATGCGGCCGAGGTGCCCAACCTGTTGAACCTCTACCGCATGGTCATGGGCCCGGACCTCTCCCGCCGCTTCATGAAGGACGACCTGTCCAAGGCGGGCATCCTGGTGATGATGCACATCTCCTCGGCCTTCGACTGGCTGACCACCGAGAAGGAGATCCGGGACTACTGCGCCAAGACCTTCGCCAACGACTTCAGCGTTGATCTCACCTCCATGGGGATCATCGTCGCCCACTCCAACCGCATCGTAACAGCGAACCTCATCAACAGCCTGTTCATGATCATCGCCGTCATCTTCGTGATGATGGCCGTCATGTTCCTCTCGGCGCGCGCCGGCCTGATGACATTGTTGCCCAACGTCTTCCCCCTGGTGGTGGTGTTCGGAATCATGGGTTGGCTGCGCTACGAGCTCTCCATGAACACGGCCATGATCGCCACCATCGCCATCGGCCTGGCGCTGGACGATACCGTGCACTACATGGTGCGTTACGACCGGGAGTTCCGCAAGGACCTAAATCCCCAGAGGGCGCTCACCGCCACCATCTCCACCGTGGGCCGGCCCATGGTGCTTTACACCATCACGGTATGCCTGGGCTTCTCCATCCTGCTCTTCTCCAGCCTCAAACCCACCGCCATCTTTGGCGGGCTCATGGCCGCCACCATGGCCGCCGCGCTGGCCGGCGACCTTTTGCTCCTGCCGTCCCTCATGCTCCACGTGGAGCTCACCACGGTCTGGGATCTTCTCCGGGTCCGCATGGGCAAGAGCCTGAAAGACGAAATGCCCATATTCGCCGGGCTTTCCCGCGGCCAGATCCGTTCGCTCCTTTCCATGGGCGCCATCCGGGAGTTCGCTCCCGAGCAGGAGCTCCTCGCGGAAGAAGATCGTGCCGACTCCATCTATGCGGTCATCTCCGGCGAGGTGGCGCTCTACCAGTCGGGCAGTGACCCGGAAGACTGCTCCGGGCGGGTCCGCGTGGCCACCCTCCGCCCCGGAGACGTCATGGGAGGCTCGGGAACCACCCGGTGGCACGGACCGTCGGCCCGGCTGGTGGCCAAGACCCCGGTGGAGATCCTGGAGATAAGCTCCCGGACCCTGAAAAGGCTCCAGTGGATGTATCCGCCCACGGCCTACCGCTTCGTCATCAACTTGACCAACATCCTGGCCCAGAGGCTGGAGAGGACCATCGCGAGCCTGGCCCAGGAGAACGGCTTCCGGCGGGACGTCACCGGGCTCATCAACCCCATCACCTTCAAGACCTGCCTGGAAAACGAGATGGCCCGCGTCCGCAGGTACGGCGGCAAATGCGCGGTTCTGGTCCTGGAGGTGGAAAACCTTTACGACCTGGCCCGCAGCCACGGATTCCCTGCCGCCGACCAGGCCCTGGCGGCCATGGCTGAAACCCTGAAGGCACAGCTGCGAAGCTTCGACACCATCTGCCGGATTGACGAGACCCGCTTCGCGCTTCTTCTGGTGAACGCCGGCGCCCCAGAGGCCCAGGCCGTGCAGAACCGGCTCCTCGCAGCCGTGGCCAGTCTCCACGACGGCCGCGAGTTTTCGGCCCTCCGGATCTCGGCGGGCTTTTCCTCCTACGGGGGCGACGACCCGTCCACCGCGGCCGCCATGCTGGACGAGGCGGCCCGCTGCCTGCTTCCGGCCACGCAAAGCTAGGGGCATTTGCGTTACATGGCCGGCTTTTCCTTTCTCCCCTCCTTGGAAGCAATTTTTCCCAGGCCTTCCGGCCGGGGAACATGGATTGTGTGGCGCGACAGACAAAAATCCGGTAATAAAGCGATTGTACCAATTCCTGTCGGATTGCCCCGATCGAATGCATCAGCGCGCCAAGCGCCCGCGAAGATCAGACCAGACAGCAATGATGACAAAGACTATAAAGGAGTTCCTACTTTACCCGCATCAGGGAGGCGCCCGTGAAGATAGATCAAAACACCGTCATGGATTGGGTCCGGCAGGGCATTGACCTGTTCAAGGCCAACTGGATGACCCTCACCCTGGCCTCGATAGTGGTATACTTCCTCTCCTTAACCGTGGTCCTGGCCGGGCCCATGTACGCCGGGCTCATCTTCATGACCCTGGCTATCTACGACAAGAAGGAGCCGCCCCCCCACGTCATGGACGTGTTCAAGGGCTTCTCCTACTTCGTCCCGGCTCTTTTGTTCGTCGTGGTCTGGGGGCTCGCCTCGGCCCTGGCCGTCGCGGTGCTCAGCATTTTCCCCGTGGTGGGAACCGCCGCCGGCTTCGCGGCGACCGCCGCCCTGGCAACCGCCGTCTGCCTGGCCCCCTTCTTCATCGTGGAGCAGAGCCTGGACTTCTGGCAGGCGTCCAAGAAGAGCGCGGCATTCGTATGGCCCATTTTCGGCCCCTTTTTCCTGCTCTCCTGCATAAGCTCGCTCATCGCCTTCTCCGGGGTCATCGTCTTCACCATCGGCGTGGTGGTGACCCTGCCCATCGGGACCTGCATTCTCACCGTGGCCTACCGGCAGTCCGGCGCATCGGAAACGTCGGCCCAGCCTCCGGCTCCGGTGGAACCGGAATAGAAGATGGCGCTTTTTTCCCGCAAACCGCGGCCCGGCAGCGGCCCCAAGACCGTTGTTCTGGGCCTGGACGGCGTTCCCTTCGGCATGCTCCGCGAGCTCTGCAGGCAGGGGATCACGCCCGCGCTGGCCCGGATCATTGATTCGGGCCGCCTCTCGGCCATGCAGGCCCCCATCCCGGAGATCTCCTCGGTTTCCTGGACCACCTTTCTAACCGGAGAAAATCCGGGGGGGCACGGCATCTTCGGCTTCGTGGACCTGGCGCCTGGCTCCTACAAGATGGTCTTCCCCAACTTCAGCCAGGTCCGGGCCGAGACCGTCACCGACGCGCTTGCACGCATGGGCAAACGCTCGGTGCTCCTAAACGTGCCCTCCACCTACCCGGCGCGCCCCCTGGAGGGGGCCATGGTTTCCGGGTTCGTGGCCGTGGACCTGGCCCGGTCCGTGTACCCGGCCCCGCACCTCGCCTTTATGCAAAAAGCTGGATACCGGGTGGACGTGGAGACCACGCGGGCCCGAAACGACCCCGACTTCCTCTTCGCCGACCTGGCCGCCACCCTGGCCGCCCGGGAAGCGGCGCTGGATTATCTCTGGGACGCCGAAGCCTGGGACCTCTTCTGCGTGGTCGTCACCGGCACGGACCGGCTCCTGCACTACCAGTACGCGGCCTGGGAGGACGAGAACCATCCCCGGCGCGCGGACTTCCTGGACTATTTCCGGAAGGTGGACGCGTTCGCCGGCCGCATCTATGACCGTTTTGCCGCGCTCCCGGCCGTGAAGCAGGGGCTGGGCTGCTTCTTCGCCCTGTCGGACCACGGCTTCTGCGGAGCGCGCTGCGAGGTGCGCATCAACCGCTGGCTGGCCCATCAAGGCTACCTCACGTTCGCCAAGGACGACCCCAAGAGCATCATGGACATAGGCCAAGGGAGCCGGGCCTTTGCCCTGGACCCCTGCCGCATCCATATCAACCGCGCGGGGAAATACCCGCTGGGCTGCGTATCGGAGCAGGATGCCCCGGCCCTGCGGAAAGAGATCGCGGAGGCGCTGGCCGCCCTGACGGCCCCGGATGGGGAGAAGGTGTTCCGGAAGGTCCTGGTGAAGGAGGATCTCTATAGCGGTCCCTACGCCGACCGCGCCCCGGACATCGCCGCCGTGGCCATGCCGGGCTTCGACGTGAAGGGCCGGGTGGCGGGCAGCGAAGTGTTCCTTCCCTCCGAGCTTTCCGGCATGCACACCCAGGACGACGCCTTCTTCTTCGACGGCCGGGGAAAAGAGCTTTCCCACATCCAGGAGGCCAAGGAGCGCATCCTCTCGGTCTTCCGGGAAGGGAACTGACATGTCCGCCATAAGAGAAGCCGGCAAGGCGGACATCCCCCTCCTGGTTCTGCAGCACCGCATGATGTTCGAAGAGATCCGTGCGCTCATGCAAAAGTCCCCGGACCCGGCAAAGCTCGCGGCCATGGACGAGTGCTACCGGGAAAAGCTCCTGGGCCAGCTTTCCACCCCCGCCTGCGCCGCCTTCCTGGCCGTCGAGGGCGGCCATGCGGCGGGCAGCGTGGGCGTGAGCATCGTGAGCATGGTGCCGGTCCCCGAAGATCCCCAGGACCGGGTCGCCTACATCCATTCCCTCTATGTGGAAAAAGCCTTCCGCAGCCGCGGGATCGCACGCGGCCTGATGAGCCGGGCGGTGGACCACTGCCGTGCCCTGGGGATCGTCCGCGTCCAGCTCGCCGCCAGCGCGGCCGGAAAACCGCTCTACGAGTCCATGGGCTTTGCCCCCCTCTTCCAGGCCATGGGGCTCAGGCTTTACCCCAGCTGATGAAAAGGAGCTTGCCATGAAAACTTTCCTTGCCGCGGCCCTCCTGGCCCTCTTGCTGGCCTGCCCCGCGCCCCAGGCCCGGGCGGGCTGGTTCGACGACTTCCTGAAGTCCGTTTCCAGCAAAACCGAAGAAAAAACCCAAAGCCCCCCGGAAAGCACCGCCCCAGCCGGCACGGCAAAGAAAAGCACCGCCAAGCCGGCCGGCTCTCAGACCCTCTCCATCCCGGAGATGGACGGCGGCATCAAGGACGCCCTATCCCTGGCCGTCAAGACCGCAGTGACCCAGCTGGGACAGGAGAACGGCTTTTTCGCCAACCAGCTGGTTCGCATCGCCATGCCCGAATCCCTGGTCCAGGCGGAAAACCTCCTGCGCCAGGCCGGCCAGGGAAAGCTGGCCGACCAGTTCATCGAAAGCATGAACCGGGCGGCGGAGCAGGCCGTTCCCAAGACCACCAGGATCTTCCAGGGCGCCATCAGCAAGATGACCATCCAGGAAGCCGTGGAGATCCTGAAAGGCCCGGACGACGCGGCCACCAAATACTTCGAGGAAAAAACCCGCGGCGAGCTCTCCTCCGAGATCCTGCCCGTGGTCACCCAGGCCACGGATACCGCCCAGGTGACCTACTATTACAAGGCCATGACTGACAAAGCATACGCCGCCGCTCCTTTTTTAAAGGGCTTCGCCCCGGACCTGGACCAGTACGTGACCCAGAAAGCCCTGGACGGCCTTTTCCTGGTCATGGCCCAGGAGGAGAAGAAGATCCGGCAGGACCCCGCAGCCCGCGCCACGGACCTTCTGAAGAAAGTCTTCGGCGCCTTCTCGCTCCCGGGCGGGAAGTGATGGAAAAATAGGAAAGCTTTTCCGGAGGAGGGGGGAGAACCCCTTGTGAACAAGATGGCGTATCCTTCCCCCCTCCCCGCACCCCTCCCCCCCTTCCGCAAAACTCCTGATGTGTTCCATCCGGCTACCTTGGAGATAGCGGCTTGTAATAACGGCAAAAACCATCATCCAACGAATACGATCTCTCTCTCCTTTGAGATTCCTTCTGGAGTTGTTTCGCTTTAGCCCCTTGATCTCATGCATGTCCCCTGTACGGGCAAGCAGGATCCTAGCAAACAAATAGCCTAGGCCTAACGCGATCTTAATATCCCCTTAATACAAGGAGCCCAAAAGCAAGCCGCGGACCGGGAAACGACCCGGCCGCGGCCCTTCCGCGGGGCCAACGATTTGGCAAAAAAAGGCTTCCCCAAGAAGGAGGAACAAATGAAAAGAATGATTCTTGCCATTGCGGTGCTTTCTCTCCTGGCCGCCCCGGCCCTGGCCGGACAGCTCACCATCAAGGGCTCCACCACCGTGCTCCCCATCGCCCAGGAAATCACCGAGAGCTACATGAAGGAGTTCCCCGGAGTCGCCATATCCCTCTCCGGCTCCGGCTCCGGCGACGGCATCAAGGCCATCATTGACGGCACCACCGACATCGCCGACTCCAGCCGCTTCATCAAGGACTCCGAAGTGAAGATGGCCGTGGAAAAGGGCGCCTACCCCGTCCCCTTCGCCGTCGCCTACGACTGCATCGTCCCCGTGGTGAACCCCAAGAACGGCGTTTCCAACCTGACCCTGGCCCAGCTCAAGGACATCTACACGGGCAAGATCCGCAACTGGAAGGAAGTGGGCGGGACGGACAAAAAGATCGTGGCGATCAGCCGCGACACATCCTCCGGCACCTTCGAGGTGTGGGAGGAAAAGGTCATGAAAAAGGAGCGCGTCACTCCGGCGGCCCAGATGTTGGCTTCCAACGGCGCCGTGGCCCAGGCGGTCGCTTCCAACCCCTACGCCCTGGGCTACGTGGGCCTGGGTTACCTGAACAAGAGCCTCAAGGGCATTCCGGTGAACGGCATCATGGGCTCCGAGCAGACCACCCTGGCCGGCACCTACCCCATCTCGCGGCCTCTCTTCATGTTCACGCGCGGATGGCCGACCGGAACCACCGCTGACTTCATCAACTACGTCCTGAACCCGGAAAAGGGCCAGAAGCTCGTGAAGAAAGCCGGCTTCGTGCCGCTGTATTAGAAGCCCTCTTATAAACCAAAGACATTTCGCGGAGGCGCGGGAAGAGCGGCTTGTTCCCCGCCCCGCAACTGCTTCGGGAGCGAACCATGCCCGGCCGGCAAGCCAAGGAAAAAATCATCCGGCGCACTTTCTTCGTGCTGGCCTCGGCGGGCATCCTCACCCTGCTCGCCATCGCCCTCTTCCTGTTCATCGAGGGCTTCCCCATCTTCCGCGGAACCTCGGTCCAGAGCTTCTTTCTGGGGCTTTACTGGTACCCCACCTCCGATCCGCCCGACTTCGGCATCCTGGCCCTCATGGTGGGCTCCCTATCGGTAGTGGCCGTTTCGGCGGCCGTCGCCGTGCCCCTGGGCCTGGCCACCGCGGTATATCTCGCCGAGATCGCCTCTCCCCGGATGCGCGAGATCGCCAAGCCCGTGGTGGAGCTCCTGGCCGCCCTCCCTTCGGTGGTCATCGGCTTTTTCGGGATGGTGGTGGTGGCCCCCTTTCTCCAGCAGACCTTCGACCTTCCCACAGGCCTAAACGCCCTGAACGCCGGGCTGATGCTGGCCTTCATGAGCGTACCCACCATCTGCTCGCTCTCCGAGGACGCCCTCTATGCAGTGCCCAACAGCCTCCGGGAGGCATCCCTGGCCCTGGGGGCCACCCACCTGGAAACCATCGTGCGGGTGGTCCTGCCCGCCTCCATCTCCGGCATCGGCACCGCCGTCATCCTGGGCCTGTCCCGGGCCATGGGCGAAACCATGGTGGTGCTCATGGTGGCGGGCGGCGCGGCCATGATCCCCGAGTCCTTGTTCGACTCGGTGCGGCCCATGACCGCCACCATCGCCGCCGAGATGGCCGAAGCGCCCGTGGGCGGTAGCCATTACCACGCGCTCTTTGCCGTGGGCGCGGTCCTTTTCCTGTTCACCTTCGCCTTCAACCTGGTGGCGGACTGGATCTCCCACCGCTTCCGCCAGGTGGGGGAGGCAAGCCTATGAGCCCGGAAAACGCCGCACGGAAAACCCTGCCCGCCGGCAGGAGGCACGGGCGCCGCAGGGCAGTCCAGGCAACCGCGTTCGCGTTGTTCCGCCTCTTCGCCGTGGTGAACGGCATGGCCCTGGCCCTGGTCGTCGGCTTTCTCGTGGTACGGGGATGGCGCGCGGTCAACCTCACCTTCCTCACCCAGGCCCCCATGGACTCCATGACCGCAGGCGGCATCCTTCCCTGCATCGCGGGCACGCTGCTCCTTGCCTTCGGGGCCATGCTGGTGGCCTTCCCCCTGGGGGTCGCAGCGGCGGTCTACTTAAACGAGTACGCCCGGCCCGGCTTGATCGTCCGCATCATCCGGCTCTCCATCAACAACCTGGCGGGCGTTCCCTCGGTGGTCTTCGGCCTCTTCGGCCTGGCCTTCTTCGTGATCTATCTGAAGATGGGAGTAAGCCTGCTGGCGGGCTGCCTGACCCTGGGCGCCATGAGCCTGCCGGTCATCATCGGGGCCTCGGAGGAGGCATTGAAGTCCGTTCCCCAGACCTACCGGGAAGCCTCCCTGGCCCTGGGCGCCACCAAGTGGCAGACCATCTGGCGCGTGCTACTGCCCGCCGCCCTGCCGGGCATGCTCACGGGCGGCATCCTGGGCCTTTCCCGGGCGGCCGGGGAAACCGCGCCCATCATGTTCACCGCCGCCGTGTTCTTCACCCCCAAGATGCCCAAAAGCATCTTCGACGAGATCATGGCGCTCCCCTATCATATCTACGTGCTGGCCACCGCCGGCACCAACATCGAAAAAACCCGGCCACTCCAATACGGCTCCGCGCTGGTTCTCATCGCCCTGGTGCTGGGCATGAATCTCTTCGCCATCGTATGGCGCGCGCGCCTGCGGAGAAACCGATAGAAGGGGCAACACGCGGATCGGACAACGGCCCATGCCTCCCCAAAGCGGGGCTTGCCGACGCGAAAGAGACATCATTGGGGTGAAATCCAGCAAAAGGCGCTTTCCATGGACCCATCCGTCAAAATGTCCTCCCAGGGCTTGCAGTTCTTCTACGGCGACTTCCGCGCCCTGACGGACATCGGCATAGACTTCCACGAGAACGAGGTGACGGCGCTGATCGGCCCGTCCGGCTGCGGCAAAAGCACCTTTCTCCGCTGCCTGAACCGCATGAACGACCTGGTGCCCAACACGCGGGTGGAAGGCAGGGTCATCCTGGACGGGGCCGACATCTACGCCCCGGACGTGGACGTGGTGGACCTTCGTTCCCGCATCGGCATGGTCTTCCAGAAGCCCAACCCCTTCCCCAAGACCATCTTCGAAAACGTGGCCTACGGC
>JBFMHL010000192.1:0-2810 GCA_040753055.1 Thermodesulfobacteriota bacterium
CCCCAGGCTCCTGCCGGAAACACCCTTCGCCGATCCCGGCCTTCTGGTGAGCTTTGCGCTTGCCCAAAGGGCCTTCCTCTTCGACCTGGGAAGCGCGATCCGGATATTTCCCCGCGACATCCTCAAGCTCTCCCACGTCTTCGTGTCCCACACCCACGTGGACCACTTCATCGGCTTCGATCACCTGGTGCGCATCGTGCTGGGCCGCGACCGGAAGATCCACTTCTTCGGCCCGGAGGGTTTCCTGCGCAACGTGGAGGGAAAGCTGGCCGGCTACAACTGGAACCTGGTGGCGGGATACGACAACGACTTCGTGCTCATGGCCACCGAGGTGACGGAAGAGGCGCTTACAACCCGATCCTTCCTGTTGAAAAACGCGTTCGCCCCAGACGAGGAGAGCACGGCGCCCTTCACCGGAGATCTCCTCTCCGAGCCCTCCCTTACGGTTTCCGCACGCATCCTGGACCACAAGATCCCGTGCCTGGGCTTTCGCCTTACCGAGCGCTTCCACATCAACGTGCTCAAGCCCCGGCTGCTGGAGATGGGCCTCTGCGTGGGCCCCTGGCTTTCCCGCCTGAAGGCCCTCCTGTTCGAGGAGGCCGACCCGGGAACCCCGATCCTCGCCCCCTGCGCCGACGGCTCGGAAAAAAGCTTCCCCTTGGGCGAGCTGGCGGAACAGATAACCGTGCGCTCTCCGGGGCAGGTGCTTGCCTACGTGACCGACGCCCGCCCCACAGAGGAAAACCGGGCCAAGATCCTGGAGCTTGCAAGCGGCGCGGACCAGGCCTTCCTGGAAGCCGCCTTCCTCCACCGGGACGCGGACCTGGCCGCCGAACGCGGCCACCTCACCGCCCGCCAGGCGGGCGAGCTGGCCCGGCAGGCGGGGGCAAAAACCCTCAGCGTCTTCCACCTCTCCCCCCGCTACACGGACAACCCCCAGGAGATCTACGCCGAGGCCGAACGCGCTTTCAGCGGACTATGAAAACTAAGCCGTGATTTTTTTTGCCTGGTTTGCTATCATTTTTAACCGATCCGGAAAGCGATGGGCCGGAAAAATCGGGACCCGACCGGTTTTACGTGAAATAAGAGGGGGCGACATGGAAAAGAAGATGGAAAGCCTCGCGGGGATGTTCGCGGACGCCGCTTCCCAATGGATCGGCGATCACTCTTGCGTGGAAAAGGCCCGCGTCGCGGTTACGGAGGTGTTCTCTCTCTACTCGGACGTGATGGCCCTGTTGTGCGACAACGACGGCTTCACCCGAAAGCTCCTGCTCCTGGCCGAAGGAGAGAAGGTGAACGCGGCCGACCTGGTGGAAGAGGCGACCGAGTGCGCCAAGAAGCAGGGCGTTCCGCTTTCCCGGAAAGCCATCGCGGAAAAGCTCAAGGGCATGGTGGAGGCCATGAAGTCCAAGCTCTCCGACATCGTCCCCCACAGCGCGAACCTTCCGGACTCCTTTGACATGCTCTTCGAGTCCTTCAACACCCTGCCGCTGGAGTAAAAAATCTCCGGGCGCCGCCCCGGCTTTCCTCCGCTCCGCCGAACGCCCTGCCCACAGCCCGCATGCGGGCTGCTCCTGAAGGTCCGGGGCAACGGGGTTGGATGAAACCTCGCGCCCCCGGGCCCAAGGTCACCCGCAAGCGGGAACTCTGTTGGGGCTTGCCCGTGTTCGAAGCCGCGGCTTAGCTCCGCAGCCTTTTCTTGTCCACCTTGCCCACGGCGGTGAGCGGTATGGCGTCGGTGAACTCCACGATCTTGGGCACCTTGTAAGGAGCCATATACTTCTTGCAGTACTCCCGGATGTCCTCGGACAGGACCGTCGGGTCCGTCTGGGCGTGGGAGCCTTTGAGCTGGACCACGGCCTTCACCAGCTCGCTTCCGGGCCGCTCCGGGTTCTTCACCCCCACAATGGCGCAGAAGTCCACCGCCGGGTGCTTGTACAGCGTCTCCTCCACCTCCCGGGAAAAGACCTTGAACCCGCCCACGTTGAGCATGTCCTTGGCCCGGTCCACGATGTAGATGTAGCCGTCCTCGTCCATGCGCGCCACGTCGCCGGTGTGCAGCCACGGCTCGCCCTCGAACTCCCGCAGGGCATGGGCCGTCTCATCGGGCCTTCCGTGATAGCCCGCCATCACCTGGGGACCCTGGACCAGGAGCTCGCCCTCGGAGCCCGGCGGCATCTCCGCAGTCCCCGTGTCCACGTCCACGATCTTCACTCTCGTGTTGGGAAGCGGAAGCCCCACCGAGCCCACCCGCTTTACGCCCTGGTACGGGTTTGCGGTGACCAGCGGAGCGGTTTCGGTCATGCCGTAGACCTCCAGGACCTTGCCCTTGCCCACCAGGTCCTCCACGGCGCGGATTCCCTCCTCGGAGAAGGGAGCGGCCCCCGAGATCAATATCCGCACGGAACTAAAGTCCAGGGCGCGGAAACGAGGGTTTTCCATGAGCATGTGGTAGAGCGTGGGCACCATGGCCAGGATGGTGGCGCGGTGGGTCTTGATCTCGCCGGCGATGTGGTCGGTGTTGCGGGGGTCGGGGATCAGGCACTGGGGGTTCACCGTGGCCAGCGCCGCCAGGCCGAAGGCAAGCCCCGCCTGGTGGAAGAAGGGGAAGCCCGAGCAGAAGACCTCCTCTCCCTGCGCATACTCGGCCCAGGCCCGCACCTGCTCGGTGTTGGCCGCAAGGTTCCGGTGGGTGAGCATGACGCCCTTGGGAAGCCCGGTGGTGCCGCCCGTATACTGGATGAAGGCCACGTCCGTCTGGGCGATGGAAACCTCGGGCCGCACCGGGGAGTGGGCGGCCAGCGTCCGGG
>JBFMHL010000193.1:0-15521 GCA_040753055.1 Thermodesulfobacteriota bacterium
CGTACTCGAAGGCTACGAAGACGGAGTGCTCCGATCCGGGCAGGGCCGTCAGGTTCTTGAGGTCGAAGGTCACGCTGCGCCGCTCGCCGGGCTTGACCAGGAACACGTTGCGGCGCTCCTTGGAGAGGATCTCCCGCGGCAGATAAAGCGTGGAGGTGATGTCCAGGGCCCGGTCCGAGTCGTTTTGCACGGACGCGGTGATTGCGGCATTGTCCGCAAGCTCGGCCTTTTCGCACTGGACCTCGATCCGCGCGGGTCGGGCCCCGGGGGTGTCGAAGGCACCGCAGTGGAGGGCGGAGAGGGGGTAGCCCGTCTCGTCCGTGTACTCCATCAAAAGGACCAGGGGAAAGCTTCCCCGCGGAAGGTCGGGCACCTCCTGGTGGAGCAGGAAGGAGAAGCTCTTCTGGACGCCCAGCTCCTTTTGCTCGGGGGAGGCCAGGCGCAGGTCCAGAAGCGCCATGCGGGCGATGAGGTCAAAGGCGGCCGCGTCGCCGACATTGGCCACCTGGGCCGTGGCGGTGAGCTCGCCCGCTCCCGCGGTCACCGTGACCGAAGTCTGGAGGACCACCACGTCGGCGCGAGCGGGTAGGGGAGCGAGAAGCAGGCAGAGGACGATAGCCGGCAGGAATGCTTGGGGCCGCACGGAAGGCTCCTTCTGTTGATTCGGTTAGGGACCGGAAAGATATCGTTCCAGGCTTGCCATGTCTCCCAGGGAAACGATGCGCAGGCCGTCCGTTTTTTCCGCGATTTTCTTGACCATGCCGCCCAGTACGTTTTTCGGGCCCAGCTCCACGAACTCCGTCACGCCGGCGGCAAGGAGGGCGTTTACTAGGGCGGTCCACTGCACGGGGCTTACCAGTTGGCGTTTGGCCAGACGGACCATTCGGGCAGGGTCGTCGGTGATTTCTCCGGAAACGTTCAACGCAAGGGGGAAGCCGGGCTTGGCAAAGGGTGTGCGATCCAGGTGCTCGGCGAACTCCCGGCCCGCGTCTTCCATGAAGGGGCAGTGCCAGGCGCCGGAAACGGCCAGGGGCACAGTCCGGGCCCGGCTCTGAGCCAGCGCTTCGCAGGCCTTTTTCACGGAGTCCGGCGAGCCCGTGATCACCGTCTGGGCCGGGGTGTTGAAGTTGGCCGTCCAGACCTCCTCGCCTTTTTCCCGGAGGTTTGCCAAGGCTTCCTCCACCGCACCCGCTCCGGGCCCCAGAACGGCGGCCATGGCTCCGGGGCGCTTGCGGGCCGCCTGGTCCATGAGCTTTCCCCGCAGGGCCACCGTCGCGAACATGTCCTGGGGCGCCAGCACGCCGGAGGCGGCATAGGCGTTGTACTCGCCCAGGGAATGCCCGGCGGCGAATGCGGGCGGTCCCTTCTCCCTTTCCACGGCCAGAAAGCATGCGTGGTTCATGCAGGCAAGCGCGGGCTGGAGGTTCACGGTCTGCCGCAGGGCCTCCTCGGGCCCGGAGAAGCACAGGCGCGCAAGGTCGAGCCCGGCGGCCTCCGAGGCCATCTCGAAGGTTTCCCGTACAAAGGGAAAGGCGTCGGAGAGGTCCTTTCCCATGCCGACAAACTGGGAACCCTGGCCGGGAAACAGGTATGCCGTCTTGGTCATGGAAGCGCCTTCATGAATGGTTCCGCAATCTCTTCAAGCAGTACTATTCTATGGATTCTCTTTATTTTTCAATCGGTTTTTGCATGCCGCCGGAAAATACGCCGCCGCCCGCACCGGCTTCATGCCATTGCGAGCGGTCCGGTCCAAGGCATCAAGAAGTTGTACGGAAAGCGGGGAGGGGGGCGGGAAGGGGGAAACACCACTTCTGGATGGGGTTCTCCTCCCTCCCCCGCAAATGTTATCTTTTCCGGCCGTTTTGCGTCACGACTGCTCCTCGTCCAGGCGGAACATGTCCCGGGCGATGCCCAGGTTTTCGAGCCTTCTTTCCGCCCGGTGGCCCTCCGCCTTCAAGAACTGCACGGGGTCGTGGAGGGCCTTGTTCATGATGGCTTCCGTCAGGCGGTCCACGGCCTGGCGCTCCTCCTCGGAGAGGTTCTTGAGCGCGCGGGCCAGGGATTTCTCCACCTCCTGACGGCGCATTGCCTCCCACTTGTCCCGAAGAGCCACGATGGTGGGGACCACGTCCAGGGAAAGCCGCCAGTCGCGGAAGCGGACCACGGCCGTATCCACGATGCGCTCGGCCTTGACCGCTTCGCTACGGCGCTCGTCCAGGTTTTTTTCCACCACCCCGGAGAGGTCGTCCACGTCGTAAACGTAGGCGTTCTCCACGCGGTTGATCTCCGGGTCGATGTCCCGCGGAACGGCGATGTCTATAAAGAAGAGCGGGCGGTTGCGCCGTGGGCGCATGACCGCCTTCACGTCCGAGCGGGTGACGATCAGGCCCGGCGCGCCCGTGGAGCTGATGACGATGTCCGCGGTTTTTAGAAGCTCGGGGATCTCCTCGAAGCGCACGGGGGTTCCGGAGAAGGCTCCGGCCAGGTCCACGGCGCGCTCGAAGGTCCGGTTGGCCACCAGGACGTCGCTGGCCTGGTTTGCGATCAGGTGCTCCACGGCCAGCTCGGCCATCTCACCCGCGCCGATCAGGAGCACCTTCTTCCCGGCCAGCTCGCCGAAGATCTTCTTGGCCAGCTCCACGGCGGCATAGGACACCGAAACCGCATGGTCGCCGATCCCGGTTTCCTTGCGGACCTTCTTGGCTACGGCAAAGGCCTGGTGCATGAGGCGGCTTATAAGCACCCCGGAGGAACGGGCGGTCACGGCCAGGCGGTAGCTCTGCTTCACCTGTCCCAGGATCTGGGGCTCCCCCAGGATCATGGAGTCCAGGCTGGCGGCCACCCGGAACAAGTGCCGCACGGCGTCGTCGCCGGTGTAGGTATACAGGTGGGGGGAGAGGTCCTTGGGGGCCACCTGCTTTTCCCCGGCCAGGAAGTCCTTGATGGCGGAGCAGCAACCCTCGGGGTCGTCGGCCGCGCACACGAACTCCACGCGGTTGCAAGTGGAGATGAGCAGGGCCTCGGCCACCCGGGCCGACGGCGCGATCCGGCCCAATGCCTCCTCCGCCTGTGCGGCGGAAAAGGCCACCCGCTCCCGTACGGCGACGGGGGCGGTTTGATGGTTGAGGCCGAGGAGAACGATTTCCATGAACGACGTACCTGCTTAAAACCGGGTGAACTGGCCGTGGTGGCCGGAAAACAAAAGGCTTCCGAAGACAAAGGTGGCCAGTGCGAGCGCCAGCCCCGCGATGGAGAGCCATGCCGCCTTTCGCCCGCGCCAGCCCACGAACACGCGTTCGTGCAGAAGCGCCGCATAGGTGAACCAGGTGACCGCGGACCAGACCTCCTTGGGGTCCCAGCTCCACCAGTGGCCCCAGATCCTCTGGGCGTAAACGAAGCCCGCGGCAAGCCCGATGGTGAGGAGCGGGAAGCCGAAGGCCACGCACGCGTATCCCATGCGGTCCAGCACGTCCAGCGAAGGGAGCCTCCGGTACAGGAATCCGTGGCGCTTGCTCTTGATGGCCCGCTCCTGGAGAAGGTAGGCCGCGCCAACGGCCGCGGCCAGGACAAAGGCGCCGTTCCCCAGGAATATGGCCAGCACGTGGAAGATGGTCCACAGGCTGTTCAGTATGTCGGGGTGATCGTATGTCCGTATGGCGATGAAGGGGTACACGGCCATGGAGATGAAGATGACGGGGCCCACCAGAGCGCCCACCACCAGGAGCTTGTAGCGGGCGTGGAAGAGAACGTAGACCAGAGCCGCAGCCCAGGCTGCGAAGCATACGGCGTCCCGCAGGTCCTGAAGAGGGAAGACCCCGGTTTCGGCCGCGCGGGAAACGATGAGGCCCGAGTGGAAAACGAGCGCCGCGATGAAGAAGGCGTGGCCCAGGCGGTGGTAGATGTCCCGGTGGAGGATGAGATAGCCCGTGTACCCGGCCCAGGCGGTGAAGTAGCCGGAGAGCGCCAGGAGGTAGAGCAGCGAGTCGAGCGGCGTCAAATGTAGGGAGCCTGGGTTCATGGTCTGTTACCGAGGGTTTGGTTCGAGGCGGCGGTTCCGGCCGGGCGAACGCGTTCGCCGTCCCTTTGCCGGGCGAGCCTTCGCCTCTGGATCAGGAAAACCATCCGGGCAAGAGTTCGCAGCAGGAAAAGCCCGGTCCCAGCACCGCGTTCAAGAGCCGGTCCGCGGCTCCGGGGTCCTTGTCCCTGACCGCCGCCAGAAGCCCTTCGTCAATGAGGCGGTAAAAAAGCTCCTTATGCTCCTCCGGCGCGTGGGCCCGGGCCAGCAGCCGGGCCCGGACCGCGGCCATGAGGTTCAGAAAGGGCCCGTACTCGGGCCCGAACTCGGTTTCCAGCTTTTGGCGGATGCGCCGGGCCATGGCCGGGCTCTTGCCCTCGGTGGAGACCGTGACCACCAGCCCGTCCCGGTCCACCACCGCCGGGAGCACGAAGCTGCAGCGCTCCGGCTGGTCCGCCACGTTCACCAGCATGTTGCGCGCAAGCGCCTGGCGGCTCACCTGATCGTTCACCGTTTCGTCGTCCGTGGCGGCGATCACCAGAAAGGCTCCGTCCAGGTCCTCTTGGCGATAGGGGCGCTTTTCCCATGCGATGGTTCCCCGGCTTTGCATGGCAAGGACCTCGCCGCAGGCCACGGGGCCCACCACCCGGACCCTGGCCCCGCAGGACGCCAGGGTGGCGGCCTTTCGCGCGGCCACGGCCCCGGCCCCCACCACCAGGCAGGTCTTTCCCGCAATGTCCAGGTTCACGGGGTAGTATCGCATTTTCCATTCCGGCCGGAGGTCGTTGTCAATACGCCAGACAGTAGAAGCTGTTTCATAACCCCGGATCACGTTTCAGGGCAAGGCGCGGGCCGACGAAAAAGCGGGGCATACCGTTTGTATGTGAGCATTTTTCGAAGGCCCGGAACACCGCCCTGGAGCGTCGGATGAGGTTATGAAACAGCTTCTAGTATTATCACGCCGTGAATTCCATCAAGTCCGCGGCCACGAAAAGATTCCCGGAGTAAGTCCTCCGGCACTGGGACACAATGTCCACGGCGTCCGCCTCGGGGTAGAGGTGGGTGAGGACCAGGGTCTTGACTCCGGCCTCGGCTGCCGTCCGGCCCGCGGCGGAGGGCGTCATGTGTCCCGGCACCGGGGTTTCATCGGGCATGGACGCCTCGCACAGGAGGAGGTCCGCGCCGCGGGCGAGCGCGACCAGCTCCGGGCTCTCGCCGGTATCTCCCGAGTATACCACGGATTTCCCTAAATATTCGATACGAACGGACAAGCTTTGGTCCGTATGATTCGAAGGCGCGGTCTGGAAGATAAGGCCGTCGAGATCGGTCCGGTCGCGCCGCTCGTTGTCCAGTTCCCGCACGCTCATCTGCGGCGTGAGGGCGACCCAGCGCCCCCAGGCTTCGGCGAGGATGTCCAGGAATCGTCCGATTCCCCTGCCGCCCATGATGCGGAGCGGCTGCTCCCGCTCCGCGAAGCGTCCATACTTGAGGGCGAAGATAAGGGGGCCCAGCTCTGCCGTGTGATCCGGGTGCAGGTGGGAGATGAAGACCGCGGAAAGCAAGGCCGGATGGCTTTTGGCCGCCACCAGCTGGCGCATGGCGCCGGGCCCTGCGTCCAGGAGCACGTGCAGGCCGCCGGCGCGGACCAGCACCGCCGGGCCGGACCGGTCCAGCCGGGGCACGATGGTGCCCGAGCCCAGGATCGTCACCTGCAACTGTTCTTCTTTGCTCACGGTTTCCATGTTCCGCCGTTCAGGTGGCGGGCGTATCGGCCCCCGGGGGAATATCCAAGCCGAGCCTGTTTCGGGCCATCGGGTCGGTTTCCCTGCTCGCGTCGCCTCCTTGTAGCGCCGATTGACATTGCCTGGCAAGTGGTTATTCTCTTTTACCGTATGATAACCAATTGAGAAGAAAAATAAAACCATCCCGGCGGCATCGGGGGAAAGGGGAATATTATGCGATTTGACAAGTTCACCATCAAAAGCCAGGAGCTCCTGCAGCAGGCCCAGGGTCTTGCCCAGTCCTACGGGAACCAGCAGATCGAGCCGGAGCACCTGCTTTTGGCCATGCTGTCCGAAGACCAGTCGGTGATCCGGTCCATGCTGCGCAAGCTCTCCGTTTCTCCGGACGAGGTCTACAACCACACCCTGGCCGCAGTGCAGAAGCTTCCCAAAGTGAGCGGCCCGGGGGTCTCCCCCAGCCATCTTTCCATGCGTAGCCAAAAGGTGCTGGAGGCGGCGGACAAACAGGCCTCCACCATGAAGGATGAGTTCGTCAGCCTGGAGCACGTGCTGCTCGCCATCGTGGAAGAAAAGGGCGAGGCCGGCAAGGTCTTGGCCGAAAACGGCGTTACCCGGGACAAGCTCCTGAAGGTGCTCCTGGACATCCGGGGCAGCCAGAGGGTTACGGACCAGAACCCCGAGGACAAGTATCAGGCCCTGGAGCGCTTCTCCCGGGACCTCACCGAGCTGGCCCGCAGGGGCAAGATTGACCCGGTCATCGGACGGGACGAGGAGATCCGCCGCATCGTGCAGGTGCTTTCCCGCCGTACCAAGAACAACCCGGTGCTCATCGGCGAGCCGGGGGTGGGCAAGACCGCCATCGTGGAGGGCCTGGCCCAGCGCATCGTGCGCGGAGACGTGCCCGGATCGCTCAAGAACCGCCGCTTGGTGTCCCTGGACATGGGTGCGCTGGTGGCCGGCGCCAAGTACCGGGGCGAGTTCGAGGATCGCCTGAAGGCGGTGCTGAAGGAGGTGGAGGCCGCCGAGGGCGAGATCATCCTCTTCATAGACGAGCTCCACACCCTGGTGGGCGCGGGCGCGGCCGAGGGCTCCATGGACGCCTCCAACATGCTCAAGCCCGCCCTGGCCCGCGGCGTGCTGCGCTGCGTGGGCGCGACCACCCTGAACGAGTACCGGAAGTACATCGAGAAGGACGCGGCCCTGGAGCGGCGCTTCCAGCCCGTGTTCGTGTCCGAGCCCACGGTCGCCGACACCATCTCCATATTGCGCGGCCTGAAGGAGAAGTACGAGGTGCACCACGGAGTGCGCATCACGGACGCGGCCATCGTGGCGGCGGCCACGCTTTCCAACCGCTACATCACCGACCGTTTCCTGCCGGACAAGGCCATTGACCTGATTGACGAGTGCGCCAGCAAGCTCCGCATCGAGATTGACTCCATGCCTACGGAGATTGACCAGGTGACCCGGCAGATCACCCAGTTGGAGATCGAGCGCCAGGCGCTGAAAAAAGAGAAGGACCCGGCCAGCCGCGAGCGCCTGGAAAAGGTGAGCGCCGAGCTGGCGGACCTGAACGAGAAGCAGCGGGAGCTCTCGGCCCACTGGTTGAACGAGAAGGAAGCCATCACCGCCATCGCCAGGATCAAGGAGGAGATGGAGAGCATAGCCCTGGAGGAGGAGAAGGCCCAGCGCCAGGGCGACCTGAACCGCGTGGCCGAACTCCGCTACGGCAAGGCGCTGGCGCTCGACAAGGAGCTCAAGGCCGCCAACGAGCGCCTGTCCGAGATCCAGAAGGACAAGAAGATGCTCAAGGAGGAGGTGGACGACGCCGAGGTGGCCGAGGTCGTCTCCCGCTGGACCGGCGTCCCCGTCTCCCGCATGCTGGAGAGCGAGAAGGCCAAGCTGCTCCAGATGGAGGAGCGCCTGGAAAAGCGGGTGGTGGGCCAGGACGAGGCGGTGGTGGCCGTGGCCAATGCCGTGCGCCGCGCCCGGTCCGGGCTCCAGGACCCCCGGCGCCCCATCGGCTCGTTCATCTTCATGGGCCCCACGGGCGTGGGCAAGACCGAGCTCGCCAAGGCGCTCGCCGAGTTCATCTTCGACGACGACCAGGCCATGGTCCGCATTGACATGAGCGAGTTCATGGAAAAGCACGCGGTGTCGCGCCTGATCGGCGCGCCCCCGGGCTATGTCGGCTACGAGGAGGGCGGCTACCTGACCGAAGCCGTCCGGCGCCGGCCGTATTCCGTGATCCTCTTTGACGAGATCGAGAAGGCGCACCCGGACGTTTTCAACGTGCTGCTGCAGATCCTGGACGACGGCCGCATGACCGACGGCCAGGGCCGGACGGTGGATTTCACCAACACCATCGTCATCATGACCAGCAACGTGGGCAGCCAGTACATCCAGGACTTTTCGGAGAAGAACCGGGCCGAGATGGAGCGCCTGGTCATGGACGCCCTGAGGAATACGTTCCGGCCGGAGTTTTTGAACCGGGTGGACGAGACGGTCGTCTTCCGCAACCTCAGCAAGGAGAACCTGGCCGCCATCGTCACCATCCAGACCCGGCGGCTCGTGGAACGCCTGGAGGACCAGCACGTGCATCTCACCCTTACGGAAGCCGCGAAGGAGCTTCTGGGCAAGGAGGGCTTCGATCCGCAGTACGGCGCCCGGCCGCTCAAGCGCGTCATCCAGCGGCGGCTGGAAAACCCGCTGGCCGTGCAGGTGCTGGAAGGCAAGATTCCGCCCGAGGCATCCGTCACCGTGGACGCGGACGGCGAGGAGTTGGTGTTTACCGTGGTGAAGAAGGCGCAGTGAGACTGCGGAAGCAAACTCGAAGGACCCGGAAAGCGGACAAAACCCCGGATGCCGTCTGGCGTCCGGGGTTTTTCTTTGCTATTGCGTAGAGCAATTGTCATAATTCCTGCCGGATTGCGCAGGCCGAAAGCATCAGCGCGCCCAGCGCCCGCAAAGAACAGACCGGACAGCAATTATGACAACTACTAGAACTCATCTCAAAATACTTTATCTATAAAACCTATTAGATTTTTGAATACTATTTCCTTTCCCGACGAAAGAGACTTTTGGTGTCATATTGGGCACTAAACCTTGAATGGCTGCTTTTTCACTTGGATTAAAAAGTTTTGAGGAAAAGGGGGAGGGGGCGCGGGGGAGGGGGAAAAAGCCAGCTTTTTCAAAAGGGGTTTTGCCCCCTCCCCCGCAAAATCCTTTCCTTTTTATTTTTAAGATAGCTTCTAGACACGAAGCTTTGTGACCGACCTCTGTTGCGCTCGCGCGTCTTTTTCAGCGCCGCAGGCATTCCCCGAAGCCCAGGGCATCCAGAACCTGCCGCGCGATGACCTCGTTTCCCAGCTCGTTGGGGTGGGTGCAGTCGCTTTGGGCAAGAGGAGCGGCCATGCCGCCGTACTCCATTCCCTGTAAATCAACCACATGGATTCCCGCCCTTTCCGCCAGGGCCTGCACCAGGCGGTGCACATCCCGGAATACATAGGGCCTGCCTTTTTCCCTGCAGAACAAAGGAACGATGGCCAGCCAGGGGGCGATCCCGTTTTCCTTGCAGATCTGCGCGTAGCGCCCCAGGTAGAAGTCGAGCCTCCACAGGTAGCGATCCATGCAGTAGTAGTAGATGTAGTCGGCATGGGAGGCGTTGCCCCAGTGGACGCCCTGGAAATCCTCCGTCCGGTATCCCGAGAGGAAATGATCAATCAGCCGTACCGCCTCCGGATCGCCGGGCTTCCGGGCTTCCAGCAGACGCTCGCGCTCCAGGGCTTCGTAGCTGCTGCGGAAACGAAGCTTCCGGTACAGAAGAATAATGCGGTGGGTGAGCCGGAAACGCAGAAGGAAGCGCAAGCTCCCATTTTGAAGCGACCGCCGGGGCAGGATCAGGTTATTCCGGTTGGCGATCAGGAAGTTCCCGACCTTTCCGGCGTCCATGACGATGTCGTTTAGGCAGAAAACATAGACGCTGATCTCGGGCGCAAAGCCCGCTCCCTTCTCCCTCAGGCGCGCGCAGACCTGCTCGATGCCGTAGCCGGGAACGCCCAGGTTCAGCACTCGCCAGCCCTGTTCCGGCCTGCATGAGGAAAGGACCCGCTCCATGTCCGCCGCAATGGTCTGCCCGGGCGCGACTCCCTGGCCGTAGGCGATGGAGTCGCCGATCACCAGCATCTTCTTGCCCTCCGGCCCGTCCCCGGTCGCCGGGCCCGTCACGCGCAGGCCTCGGGCGTCGTGCTCCGGCCAGGCAGGATCGGGCTCGTAGCAGACGGCCGGGTCCAGGGCGGGGCGCATCAACCCTTCCGGGAATACGGCCACCATGAGGGGGCTCATCAGACGCAGGATGCACTCGGAAAGGACCAGCCCGGCCGCAAGGGACAAAACTACGGCCACGGTCATGAAGAGGAGCGATCTGCTTCGTGAAACGGGGCGGGTCATGGCTTCCTTCGATCTCTTCGCGGGCTTTTGTTGCTTAGCACACCCGGCCCTTCCCGACAATCCGCGGAAATCCCGGCAGGCCTTCTCCGTTTTCGAGCGGCCTGCTACACGACGCCAAAAATCGCATAGCCAACGAGCTCCGCATCAGCCCCGCGGAGATCTTGTTGCGCATGGAAAACAACTTGTTGATGATGGATTACTTCACGGAAGGGACTTTGAAGAAGTACATCCTGGATCCCGTAGACGACGGCCGCGCGATGTGCTTCGGCCTGGGCCGGATGAACGGCTCCAACCTGCGCGCCCTGCAAAACGGCTCGGGAGAGACGTTGGTGATCCTGGGCCTTGCGTACGAGTGATGTCGGGGCGGGCCGCCCGGGGAACCCGCCCGGTCTTCAAGGGGCTTTCCCCTGGGCGGCTTTTTCCTGCAGGCGCTTGTAATACTGGGCGTAGCCGGGATCATCGTTGGTTACCACGTGATTGAGGAACCAGTCCCGGAGAAAAAGCAAAAGTTTCAGGGCGAGCTTCTCGTCGCCATTCTCGTAGGCGTTCAGGAGCTCCATGAATTTTTTATTGAAATCCTTGTGGTTGGCTCCATGGGCCTGGAGGGCGGGATATCGCATGGCGGCCATGATGTTTTCTTCCGCCATAAAATGATTGCCCAGATAATCGCTCAGCTGGATGAACACATCCATAACGCTGGCGCTGGGGTCCTCATAAAAATCCATGGCCTTGTTTATGGTTTCGATGAGCTTCCTGTGCTGGCTGTCGAGCTCGTCGAAGCCCACGCTGTACTGGTCCTTCCACTGCAGGCGCTGAAGCTTTTTCATCCTATGGCGTCCTCCCCGATGGATTGCGCCGTCCGAAATCACAAGCGCGCCAGGCGCCCGCGAAGATCAAACCGGGCAGCAACTGCGTCGAACATCGCAATTGCAAAAAATGCAAAAAGAAGGCCAACTTGTACCGGCTCCCTCCGGAGCGGCCCTCATCCGCAGGAAGCCGCGGCCCGGACGTACCCGAGCGGCCGGAATGGCCGCCGGTTCAAACGGTTGGAGGCGGCCGGGCCCTGGGGCGGAACCATAACATTTTATGGTTCCGCCAGAATCCCCCTTCCTACTTCCCTTTGAGTTCCCGCTGTTTTTGCAGGTACAAGGGATCGTCCAGGTTCAGGCTGTCCGGGTCCATGAGCCAACGGAACTCGCCCCGGGCCTCGGCCTCTTCCAGGGCCTTGCGGTAGCGTGCGTAGCTCTGGGGCGCCATGGCCACGAGTCCCGACCAGTCCGCGACGATGGCCGCCTCGGGGCAAGCCTTGACGCAGTTGAAGCAGAAAACGCACGGGTCCTGGAGCCGCGGGGGCTCGGCCAGCGGGTCCACGCCCGAAACCGGGCAGGCGTCCGCGCAGGTGCCGCAGGCGATGCAGCGCTCCGGGTCAATGGACAGCCGGGGCAGCACCTTGCCCAGGAACTCCTGCGACAGCATGGCCGCCTCCTCCTGCCACCAGCCGGGAAGCGACGCAGGCGGCTCCGGCAGAAGGCCTTTCTCTCCCGCAAGGACGCGGCGGGCCAGCTCCGCCGTTTTTTCGCCGAACTCCCGCGCCTCGCGCAGGTCGGCCTCGTCCGGATGCCCGGTGGTGAGGGTGGGATGAGGGTAGAAGGGCAGGGATGCATCCGCGTAAGTATGGAGGCCGCCCACTACCGCGAAGCCCTTGCCCGCCATCTGCCGCCACAGGCGCTCCAGGGCCATTCCCGGAGTGGCGCCGTGGGTGATGAACACGAAGGCGGCCTTGCCTTTGCACGAGGGAAGGGCCGCGATGGCATCCGTCACGTTGAAGGGCTCCTTGTAGTAGAACACGGGGCAGCCCAGCCCCACGAGATCGTAGGCGGCCACGGCTTCCGGGCCGGTCGCCGTCAGGTCCAGGAGATCGCAGGAGCCCGAGCTCTTTTCGATGCCGGCCTTTATCTCGTCCGCGACCTTCCGAGTGTTGCCGCTCTGGGAAAAACAAAGGATGCAGGTTTTCACGGTTTGCTTCCCCTTCCTTGCAGGATGGTTTCCGGCGCGTCCTTTTCCTGGCTACTTTTAAATAACTTCTATCCTACAGGATTTTCAGCTTGCGGCCCAGGGAGAAGGCCGTTTTCTCCAGGGGATTGAGCCTCCAGAAGTCTCCCGCGCCCTGGAGCTTGTCCAGCTTTCCCATCATGTCGGCCATATACTCGCCGTAGTGGGACATGTAGTCCGGATCCCTCCTTTTCTGGAAGTAGGGCCCGGAAAAGAGCCACATGAGGGACGGCAATGCGATGGTCCCGCCTTCCTTGCCCGGGGCGTAGCCTTCCCACTTGCGCAGGTGCTCTTCCGACCGGAAGAAGTTCATGGTGCTTCACGAGTAGGGGATATTGAATACCCATCTCCCGATGGGCACCGACACGTGGCCGACGAGCCCCTCCGGCTCTGCGGAAACGATAGCCCCGTCCTTCACCGTCACACGGACCGGCTCGCCGCAATCCAGGCACACCGAATCTATCTGCACCGTCTTTCCGGGAAAAAGCCAGCTGACCGCCAGCGACTCGAAAGCTCATTGGCCGAACCATTTCTGCTCCCCGTCCACGCTGATGCGGTAATGGGTGGGCAGGTTGTTGAACGGCGCAAAGGAAACGACGGCGTCGGTCTTGGGGAAAAGCCAGCCGGCAAAGCCGGGCATGGAGAAAAGCTTGCGCAAGGCCTTGCGCCCGGCGGGCGGCGAAACCCCCAGCCCGGCCGCCAGCTCCGTGTAATGCGGTGCCTGGCCGGTCTGCACCATGCGCTCCATGATGAAGGAAAAGGTTTTGTCCATCAGCGTGGGTTCCTGCATGTCTCCCCCTCCTTTCTTGGGTGGACTGCGCGGTAGCGGGTTCAGTTCCCGGTCCCGGTACCCGGGTTCCGGCCCGCCATGGCCAGCTCCCGCTGCCTCCTTGCCCGGCCCTTGTAGATTTGGGTGTAAGTGACGCCGAAGGCCACCGGGCCCAGCCCCATGAGGTGCGAAACCCAAGGGGCGAGATCGCGGTGGCCCTGCTTGTACAAGGCAAATCCGGTGGAAAGCAGGAACAAGAGCCCCCACATCACAGTCAGGTGGGTTCCGGCGCGGAGAAGCTCGGGCCTGTCCCAGAACTCGCGGGGAGTGGCTTCCTTGGCGTACTGGAGCACGAAGGGTTTCCCGAGGATCAGGCCTCCCCAGGCGATGAGCGCCAGGGACCCGTTGGCCAGAACGCCCAGGTGCTTCATGGCCCAGACGTTTTTCAAAAGGTTCACGGCGATGAAAACGGCGACAAAGAACACCACCGTGCCCCAGGTGAGGACAAAGCCTTTTCGAAGCTTTCCCGCTCCAGACGCCAGGGAGAGGGCCAGGCAGATCATCACCGCCAGCTCCAGCCTTTGCAGCGGAGGCTCCGCCATGATCCCGAACAGGATCCAGGGAGAAAAGCCCCACAGGAAGCCCAGAAGCTCGGCCATGAATGATCCTTTCCGCCGCCCTCCGCAAAATGCCCTTTTTTATTTTCAAGAGAGCGTCAAAGCATCAATTTAATCGTCCAGCCCCCGTTCGCCCCGCAGGAACTTGCGGATGCCCTCCCGGTCCCTGGGCAGGATCAGCGTGGTGAAGGTCTCCACCTTCAGCACGTTGTCCTGGTTGTACAAATCCACCTTGTACTGGAGGTAGTACTTGCCGCGCTTGATGAAGCGGTCGTGGGGCTTCATCTTGATGTGGATGGTCTCGCCCACCTGCAGGTACTCGTGGAAGATGCAGGACTGCCCCGGGTTTCGCGCGCCGGGGGTGCGGATCCAGTTGCCGCGGCCCTTGGTGCCCACGCACCAGAAGATGATGGAGGTGATGAAGATGGGGTGGATGAAGAGCCGGCCGTAGTCCGACTGCCGGGCATAGCCCTCGTCCGTCATCATGGGATGGCTGAAGAGCGATGCCTCGGCGAAGAACCGGGCGTCGTCGGCCGTGATGGTGAAGGTGTTTTCGCCTTCCACCTCGGCGAGGTTGGAAAAATCAATCTCCTCCCAGACCTCGTAGGCCTCGGCGTCCGAAAAGAAATCCGTGGAGAACTCCCGGTGCTTGTCCGTGCAGAAGTATTTCTCGAACTCTTTCTGATCCATCGCCGCCTCCTTGGACCCTAGTCCGGGAACGCCACGCTGAACTCGGAAAGCCCCACCTTCATCCCGTCCTGGTTCACCGCCTCCACGTGCAGAACCACGAAGTTCTTCCCTTTGGCGATCACGTGCTTCTCGGCCACGGTCCCGCGGGAGGTCACGGTCCAGCCGGGCATCACCGGGAAGGTGAACTTCACCGACGCCTTCCGGATGGTCAGGACCGTGGGGAGCATCCAGGCCAGGACCACGTCGGTCATGAAAGAGGCCGTCATCATGCCGTGGCCCACCGTCGTGGTGAGGGTGAAGGGCCGGGCCGTCTCCACCCACTTTTGGTCGCAATGGACGGGGTTGTAGTCGAAGGAGGCCACCGCGAACTTCCAGAAGGTTTCCTGGTCCACGGTGCGCACGATTTCCGGCAGCGGGTCACCGGCGGAAACGGAATCAAAGGTGAGCTTTTCCATGAGGCTCCTCCGAATGGCAGGGCAGTGAAGAAGCTATCCTGGATGGAAGCCATAGAAAACCACAGCAGGCGCAAAATTGCAATGCAAGGCGGGTGGGAGGGCGGGCCCGCACCCGAAAAGACGGGGCGCGGGAGAGGGAAGGGGCGGCGGCAAGGCAGGAATCAACCGGCCTTGCGCACGGACTGCCGGTACAAAACAGCGCCCGAGGCCCGCAGTTTCTCCAGCCAGATCTCGTGGAGCACCCGCAGATCCTCCGCAGGATCGTAGGCGGGCTCGTCCGGCATGTCCAGCAGATCCAGGGTTTCGAACGCAAAGGCCTCGGGGCCTTGCTCGTTCCAGTCCTTCTGCAGCTCCGCGTCCGGGTGCCCGCCGCTCCTCAGCTGGAATCGTTGCCGGTTCAACATGCCGGGAACATTGGTGGAAGACCCCACCAGCAGCTTGCCGCTCTTGGTGTTCCGCACCGCGAACACCCCGGCCGGCTGTCTTGCTTCCTTGTACTCGCGGATGATCGTCTTGCGGTCCATGAGTAAAAGCCTTTCACTGCGAAAAGCGTAACAGATTATTTTAGGGGGGCACTCCAAAGAAAGCCATCGCTTGGGGCTTCCGCCGGGAGCAGGGCATGGGCCTTCAAGATGAGGAAGAGCCCTCCTGTTCCTCAAAACTTCTTAATCCAGGTGAAAAGGAAAGCCCCGGCCGGGCGGCGGCTCAAGCCCCATAGTACGAAAAGTTTTTGGG